>JBBRBX010000129.1:0-13647 GCA_038205395.1 Caldilineales bacterium | reverse complement strand
GGGTTGGGGCTGCCAGGCGGGGGAATAAAGCCACTGCCGCCAAAGTTCTTGGCCGCGGATGGCGCTGGCCGTCGCTGCGCGCACCTGGAAGCCGTCAATGCGCAGCACGACCTCCCCCTGTTCATCCAGCAGCACAATATTCCACTTGCGGCTGCCGCTGCGGATGACGTGACACCACCACACTTCGCCCTGCGCCGTGTGATAAATCTGAAGCGAGGCCAGGGCGAAGGGAAGCAGTGTCTCGCCCCCCACTTCCTCAGCCAGACCAGTGGCTTGGAAGCAGGCGTCCAGCAGCCCCGGATGAAGGGCATAGCCTGTCAGGCTCTCCACAGCAGCAGGGCGCACCAGGCGCACCAGCGCTTCCGGCGCAGCGTCGTCGCCTCCCCGCCAGGCTTCAGCCAGCCAGCGGAAGGATGGCCCCAGTTCGATCTGCGCTGCAGAACTGGCGCTGTACAGGATGGCTACATCCACCACCTGGCGGCAGCGCTCCCGCAAGGCGGCAAGCGCTGCGCCGGCAGCTGCGCCGCTGGACATGGCTGTGCTGATGGCTTTCACATAGCCGCTCACATGCGTGGCTACTTCCGCATCGGGTGCGGCATCTTGCGTCGCAAAGCTGACGATCTTGAATTCCTGTCCGGCGTGGGGGTCGGCGCTGCTTTGCACTGTGCTGAACAGCGCCTGCACCGTGCGCGCCTGTTCAGCCGGGATCACCAACGCCTGGGGCAGGACAACATCTTCCAGGCTGACCGGCTGATGGCCGCCGCTGCTGAGGTCCGCTGCGTTGAGCGCCATTGCCAACTGGCAAGCGGCGGGCGAGACTACCGCCCCATAGACCTGATGGTCGGCCAGGAAGGGCACTGTCTCCACGCTGAATTCAGCTTCGTAGACTGTCTCCTGATGCAGTGGCAGTCTGGTGACTGTGTCGATCAACGGGCGCACACTGACCGCCTGTTTCCGTTTGGGCGCCTCAAGCCAATAGCGCTGCCGCTGGAAAGGATAGGTGGGCATGGCGACTTTACGGCGCCGGTAGTCGCGGTCAAAGCCGCGCCAGTCAATCTCTACGCCACGCGTGTATAGGGCGCCCAGGCTGTCGAGCAGCGGCTCCCAATCGGGCTGTGTCTGACGCAACGAGGGCAGCCAGAGCAACCCCGCTTCTTCTTCGGGCAGACAGCGGCGTCCCATCCCCAGCAGCACAGGATGGGGGCCGATTTCGACGAAATGACGGCAGCCGAGCCGCTGCAGTGTCGCCATGCCCTGGGCGAAGGCGACCGGCTCAGCAATATGGCGACGCCAATAGCCGGCGGTGGCGATCTCGTCGCCGGCTTCCTCGCCCGTAAGATTCGAGATCAGGCGAAGCTGCGGCTTGTGCAGAGGTACGGCGGCGACGATGCGCTCAAACTCGTCCAGCATCGGCGCCATCAGCGGCGAATGGAAAGCGTGAGAGACGGTTAGACGGCGGCTCTCGATCTGCTGTTCGGCCAGCCCAGCCAGCAAGGCGTCCACGCCCGCTTCGTCGCCTGAGATCACCACATGTTCCGGGCCGTTAAAAGCGGCGATAGCAACGCGACCCACGTACGGGAGCAGCGCCGCAGCCACCTCTTCTTGGCCGGCAAAGACAGCGGCCATCGCGCCGCAGCGCGGCAATGCACCCATCAGCCGCCCGCGCGCAGCGACCAGGCGGGCGGCGTCAGGCAGGCTCATCACACCGGCCAGCGTGGCCGCCACATATTCGCCGATGCTGTGACCCAGCAGCGCAGCAGGCCGCACACCCCACGACTGCCACAGAATCGCCAGCGCATACTCGACGGCAAACAACGCCGGCTGCGTGTAGGTAGTCTCACCCAGCAGCGGCGCATCAGCCTCATCCGCAAACAGCACAGAGAGCAGCGGACGATCAAGATGGGCGTCGAGCAGAGCGGCGCACTCGTCCAGGGTGCGGCGGAAGGTGGGCTGCGTCGCGTACAGTTCGCGCCCCATATCCACATACTGCGCCCCCTGGCCGGTAAAGAGGAAGGCGATGCGGGAGCGCTCGCTGCGCGCCACCGCACCCTGACGGATGCCCTCGCTGCGCTCACCGGCGGCAAAGGCGTGCAGCTGCGCCTGCATTGTGCGGCTGTCAGGCGCAGCGGCGGTAAAGCGATGGGCGAAGTGGGCGCGACCGGTGTTGACAGTATAGGCCATGTCGGGCAGCGCCAGTTTGGGGTGGCGGGCCATATGCTGGGCATAGCGGGCGGCGAGCGCGGCCAGACCGGCCGGCGTCGGGGCGGAAGCGGCGATCATATGCAGCGGGCGGGAAGGAGGCTGCGTTGCTGCGAGAGACGCAGGCTCCGGCATGGCTGCCGTGTCCGGCGCCTCTTCTATGACAAGGTGGGCGTTTGTGCCGCTAAAACCGAAGGCGCTGATGCCGGCCAGGCGGGGCTGCTTACCCCGCGGCCAGGACACCGGCTTTGTTGGGATCTCGATTGGAAAGTCAGGCCAGGGGATGCGCGGACTGCGCTGCTGGAAGTGCAGATGCGGCGGAATTGTTTCGTGCTGCAGTGACAAGACCAGCTTGATCAAGCCGGCCACACCGGCGGCTGACTCCAAATGGCCTAAATTGGTTTTGACCGAACCCATAATGAGCGGCTGGCTGACGGAGCGGCCCTCGCCCAGGACTGCGCCTAGCGCTTCGACCTCGATGGGGTCGCCCAGTGCCGTGCCGGTGCCATGCGCCTCGACATAGCTGATGTTAGCCGGCTGCACGCCGGCGTCGGCCAATGCGCTGCGCAGCACAGCTTGCTGCGCTAGACCATTGGGAACCGTCAGGCCGCTGCTGCGGCCGTCTTGGTTCACAGCCGAACCGCGGATCACCGCCAGGATGCGGTCGCCCTGGGCCAATGCATCGTCCAGCCGTTTCAACACCACCATCCCACAACCTTCGCCGCGCACAAAGCCGTTTGCCTCGGCATCAAAGGTTTTGCAGCGGCCATCGGGGGCCATCATGCCCCAGCGGGCAAAACAGATGAAAGGTTCGGGGGTCAACGTCACGTTGACGCCGCCTGCCAGCGCCATGCTGCACTCACCATTGCGCAGACTTTGGCAGGCCAGATGCAGCGCCACCAGCGAGGAGGAACAGGCAGTATCCACCGCCAGCGTAGGGCCTTGCAAGCCGAGCGTAAACGCCAATCTGCCGGGGGCGGCATTGAGTGCGCTGCCCGTGGCGGCGTAGGCGTCCATCTGGGACGAGCCTGCTTCGCGCAGCATAAAGCCGTAATCATTGGTGGTGATGCCCAGAAACACGCCGGTCTGGCTGCCCACCAACTGGTCAGGCGCCTGTCCTGCCGACTCCAGCGCCTCCCAACCCACTTCCAATACAAGCCTCTGCTGCGGGTCCATGCTGGCAGCCTCGCGCGGCGAGATGCCAAAAAACTGCGGCTCAAATTGGTCAATGCCGTCCAAAAAGCCGCCATACCAGGTGACCGGCAAACCCGGTTCCGTGAACTGCTCCGCTGACCAGCGTTCCGGCGGCAGTTCGCGCACCGCATCGACGCCGTTGAGCAGGAGCTGCCAGTAGGTTTCGGGGTCGTTGGCGCCGCCGGGGAAACGGCAGCCCATACCGACAATGGCAATCGGCGCATGGCGGGCGCGTGCAGCCGCGTCCACCTTGGCCTGCATGGCATCCAGCGCCAACAGAGCGTTTTTCAGCAGCGACTTGTTACTTGCATCATTGACAACAGAGTCCATTACATACTCCTCAGGGGGACATCATTTTCCGGAAACTGCTCTTGCGACTTACCGGCGACCGGGACAATGGCAAGGACAGCCGCAGGAGCAAACGCATTTGTCCGTCTATAGTAAACCAACAGTACACACAAGGCACCCACAACAACCAACCCGCTCAGGAACAGCCTTGACCAGACCCCACTCCCCAACAAGCCGTCGAGGCCGGCTTCCCAGAGTGGGGTGGCAAGCAAGAAGGGCGCTATGACCGTGAGCGGGGCCAGTTCAAGCGCCTTGTCCAGACAGAAGATCAGCAGCAAGCCCAGCAAACCGATGGAGGCCATTCCCAGGCCGCCGGCCCAACTCAACGGGCGCCAGAAAGCGGGCAGGCGCACGCTTAACGGCACAAACACGGCCAGCGCCGTATAAAAAAGGCTGGGCAAAATGGCTTCACTGCGCAGCAGGCGACTGGCGACCAGGTAGAGCGTAAAACAGAGTGCCATCCCTATCGGCAGTATGAGCGCCGGCGACAGCAGCTCATGGTGCGGGCGCAGCAGAATCAGCGCACCGGCATAGGCGGCGGCAGTCGCAACCCAGACCAACCACCCGCTCCTCTGGTGGAGCAGGATCGCCGCCAGCCCCAACACCAATAGGGGCGTCAGCCAGAACACTGCCCATGTGCCGGTCACGGAAAAGTGCTGCACGCTCAAAATAAAACAGATGGGCATGCCCAACATCAGCAGACCACGCCCCAACTGGCGCCAGATGTGCGTGGTGCGCCAAAGTCGGGAACGGTAGTGTGGCCCAAACACCACGACCAAGAATGATAAATGCACAGCATAGCGCACCCACACCACCTGATAGGGGGATGGGCTGTCGGGCAGCAGCGCGCCGATGACTTCGATGGCCGCCCAGAGCAGGGCCGCCGCACTGATCAACAGGATAGCGCGGTATTGTGATGCAACGCCGCGTAGAACTGCCGTTTGCTTGTGCATAGCTCTCCTAACGCAACTGGCCCAGCCGCTGCAGCAGTCGTTTAGCCAACTCGTCTTCCGATAAATCATCAATATCGCCATTGGACGGCGCCGCGACAGTCGGCGCAGCAGCCGGCGTCGGCTCCTCAGCTGGGACAATCGCCAGTACTTGTGTCTCCAGGTACCCGGCCAGATCATGGATGGTGGGATAGTTAAAGGTCAATGTAGACGGCAGCGAGCGTCCCACTTGGCGCTCCAGCTGCGTTTTGAGTTCGACTGACATCAGCGAGTCCAGCCCCATTTCAAACAGACCCTGATGGGGGTCGATAGCGCTGGGATCCGCCATACCGACCACCTTGGCCACAGCCTGGCGCAGCCGCTCGATCAGCAGGTCGCGACGATCTTCAGGGCGAGCAGCCTGATACTGCGCCGGCAGATCCGCGACCGGCTCTTGCCGGGGTGGAGTCCTACCTTGCGAGGAGCTGCCGACCAGCGTCAGGAAGGGCCGCGCCCGCCGCGCCTCGTAGATGGGCTTGAGCGCAGCCCAATGTACGGCAGCAATCATGACTTGCGCCGGCTGCGGCTCAGCCAGGCATTCGCCCAACAGCGCCAGGGCCTGGTCCGCCGCCATCTGCTCCAGGCCGGATTCAGCCACCCGGCGCTGCTCCGCTTGCGAGGCGGCGCGCATGACACTCCAGGCGCCCCAGTTGATGCTTGTCGCCGGCAGCCCCAAGCTGTGGCGATAGTGGGCAAAGGAATCCAAAAACGCATTGGCGGCGGCATAATGCGCCAGGCCATTGGCGCCCAAGAGCGCAGTCGTCGACGAAAAGAGTACAAAGAAGTCCAGATCGAGCTTGGTGGTCAGTTCGTGCAGGAGCCATGTACCCTGCACCTTGGGCCGCAGCATTTCCTGCAAGGCGGCAAAATCCAGCTCCGTAATTGGTGCGCTGCTCAGGTCGGCAGCCGTATGCACAATCCCGCACAGGGGAGGCAATTCTACGCCAAAACGGGCAAAGAGGGCAGCCATAGCCGTCTCGCTGCTCACATCGGCGGCGACAACCGTAACCACTGCACCCAAATGTTCAATTGTCGTTACAGCCTGCGCCCGGCGCGCCTCATCACTGTCCACTGCAAGTTGGGGCCATTCACTGCGCGGGGGCAAGCCGTGGCGGCCAACCAGCACCAGGTGGCCCGCACCCTGTTCTGCCAGCCAGTGCGCCACCTCCAGCCCCAGACCGCCCAGGCCGCCGGTGATCAGGTAAGCGGCGTCGCGACGCAGGCTGAGAGGATGCTGAGTCGGAACGCCGGCAGGTTTCGTGGCAGGTTTCGTGGCAGAGTTCGCTGCCAGGCGCGCAACATAGCGGCTGCCGGCGCGCCAGGCAATCTGGTCTTCGTCGCCGCCGCCGTCAATCTCCGCCAGGAGGTGCTGCGCTACGATCCCACTGTCTGCTGTCCCGCTACCTGTGTGCGTATCGCCTTCATCCAAGTCGACCAGGCCGCCCCACAACTGCGGCTGTTCAAGCGCGGCTACGCGCCCCAGCCCCCACAGAGCCGCCTGCTTTGCACCGGCAGCCGTCACCGGCGTCTCTCCTACCGGCTGGGCGTGCTGCGTGGCCACCCACAAGCCGCGTGCGGGCGCCGTCGAACTGGCAGCGAGCGCCTGCACAAGATGGAGCAGTGCCCCGCAGGTGCGCTCGGCAGCGCCTGCCTCAGCATACCCCCACAGATAGACAACTTTATGTAGAGCAGCCAGCGCCGGCTGCGCCAGCAGCGTCTGAAACTGATCGGGGGCAAGCGGGTCGAGTTGGGCCTGGTCATTCTGCCAGGCAAAGGCTGCGCCCGGCTCAACCAGAATACAGCGGTCGCCGCGGCTGCGCAGTTGGACGGCCAACTGACGGCCCAAATCAGCGCCGGGGCCATCGCTTTCGGCAAAGATCAACCAGGGGCCATCACTCCTCCTCTGGGCTGCGCCCGCCTCTGTGCGAAGCACCCCTGTACGCAGCACCTGCAGTTTCCAATCCACACGGTACAGCCAGTCCGCCGGACGCTGGCCGATGGCGCGCAGCAGGGTCGCTTGATCGGCGCGCTTCAACTGCAAGCCTTGCGCCTCGGCCACAAGCTGCCCATTGCTGTTGTAAAGGCGGATGTCGCCGCTAAAGGTTTCGGCGTCACGCCCCGCCATTTCGACCAGGCGCGTGTGATTCCATAGTTCGGCGCCGGGCGCAGCATAGACTTGCAAGCGGTCAATGCCGATGAGCAGGTAGGCAGCGTCCATGCCATCTTTGGCCAGCGGAGCGCCCAGCAAGTGAAAGCAGGCGTCAAGCAGGGCAGGATGAAAGCGGTAGTGCGCCGCTTCGGCAGACAGGTTTTCGGGCAGAACAATATGGCCTAACGCTTCACGCTCACCGATCCACACCTGGCGAATGCCCTGGAAACTGTCGCCAAAGGTCAGCCCCAACGCACGCACCTGGGCATAGTAGGCAGCGCCATCGATCTGGTGGGGGCAGCGAAGCTGCAAGGCGGCAGGCGCAAACGGTTCGTCGTCCACGGCAGGCAGTGCAGCTTCCCAAACCAGATCGCCCGTAGCGTGCAGCTTCCAGCCGGCGTTCGCTTCCTCCCAGGACAAAATTTGAAAGCCGGTGCGGTTGACGCCGGAGGGCGGCTTGATCAGCAACTGCACCGTGCACAGACTATCTGCAGGCAGCAGCAGCGGCGCATGAATCGTAAAGTTCTCTACCGCATGGGATGCCGCCGGGAATAGTTCCGCTGCAGCGCTCAGCGCCATCTCTAGGTAAGCCGGCGAAGGCAGGATCACCACACCAAAGATGGAATGATGGTCGAGAAAGGCCGGCTGGTGGCGGCCAATCGTTGTTTCAAATACGATATCCTGCAAGGCAGGCGAACGCAGCCTTTCCCCCAGCAAAGGATGAGCGGGGGAGACAGCGTGTCGGGGAGAGACTCCCCGGCTGGGGGTGGATGCAAACCAATAGCGCTGCCGTTCAAATGGATAAGTCGGCAGGGCCAGCCGCCGCCGCGCATAGGAGCGGTCGATGGCTGTCCAGTCGAGATCGATACCATACGTAAACAAGGCGCCGGCGCTGTCCAGCAGCTGCTGCCAATCTTCCCGCCCCTGACGCAGAGAAGCTGCCCATACGGCCTCAGCCTCAGGCAGACAGCGCTGGCCCATCGCCAGCAACATAGGGTTGGGGCCGATCTCGACAAATACGTCATTGCCGCCGGCGTAGAGTGCCTGCATGGCATCGGCAAAGCGCACCGGCTGGCGCAGGTGACGGCGCCAGTAGGTCGCATTGGTGACTTCACCCGGCTGCAGCGGTCGCCCAAAGAGGCTGGAGACCAGCGTAATCTGCGGCTCGGCGTAGGCAACCGTGGCGGCGACTGCTTCAAATTCATCCAGCACACTGTCGATCAGCGGGGAGTGGGCGCCCTGCGCCACGGCCAGGCGGCGGCTGCGCACCTTGGCACGCGCCAGGTCAGCGACTACGCTATCGACGGCCGCGGCCACGCCGGAAATCACTGTTGTCTGTGGCCCGTTGAGGGCAGCAATGGCAACTTCGCCGGCGTAGGGCGCAATCGCTGCGCTGACCTGCTCCTCGCCGGCAAAGACAGCGGCCATTACGCCGTCGGCAGAGATGGTGTCCATCAGGCGCGAGCGCGTGGCCACCAATTTGACGCCACCTTCCAGGCTGAAGACGCCCGCTACACAGGCGGCGGCGTATTCGCCCAGGCTGTGGCCCATCAGCGCATTGGGTTCAAGCCCCCAACTTCGCCACAGTTGCGCCAGCGCATATTGGAGAGCAAAAAGGGCGGGCTGTGCAAAGCGCATACTCTCCATCCAGGCCGCCGGCGCACCGTCGGCAGTGGGTGTGAGCATCTCGTGCAGCGGCGTGGGGAGCCACTGGCGAAACAGATCGGCGCACTGGTCAAAGGCCAGCCGGAAGACAGGCTGGGTGGCGTACAGCTGCTCGCCCATCCCGGCATACTGGCCGCCGTGACCGCTGAACAAGAAAGCAGTCTGCGGGGTGCGTTGGCTGGGAACGTAGCCAGAAAAGCCTTCAAAGTTGGCTGAGTCCTGGGCAAAGGCGGCCAGCCGGGACTGTGCTTGCAGGCGCGAAGAGGCTGTCAACGCCAGCCGGTGGGCAAAGGTGGCGCGGCCGGTGTTGGCAGTGTAGGCAATATCGGCCAGCCCGGCATCGGTTGTGGCAAGGAAAGCAGCCATGTTCTCCGCCTGCTTCTGCAAGGCAGAAGCGCTGCGCGCTGACAACTGGATCAGGTGAATCGGCCGTTCAGCCGGCGGTACGCTCGCGAGCGGGAGAAGCTCCATTTCCGGCGAGGCAGCCTCTAAAATCATGTGTACGTTGGTGCCGCTAAAGCCGAAGGAACTGACCCCACCCAACCAGCGCCCATCAATGGGTTCCCAGGCGGCCCCACCAGCAGCCACACGCACCGGCAGTTCGTCCCAGGCGATATGTGGGTTCAACTGCTTGAGGTGCAGGTGCGGCGGAATCTGTTTGTGCTGCAAAGCCAACACAAGCTTGATAAACCCCGCTACCCCGGCAGCGGATTCCAAGTGGCCAATGTTGGTCTTGACCGAGCCAATCAGCAGCGGATGGTCGGCAGGGCGGGCCGCCCCCACTGCCTGCGCCAGCGCCTGCACTTCGATTGGATCACCCAAAGAGGTGCCGGTGCCGTGCGTCTCTACATAGCCGATTTGCGCCGGTTCGAGTGCGGCATCCGCCAGCGCCTGGCGAATCACCGCCACCTGCGATGGCCCATTGGGTGCGGTCAGCCCATTGCTGCGCCCATCTTGGTTGATGGCCGAACCGCGCACGACAGCCAGGATGCGGTCGCCGTCCGCTGCGGCGTCGGCCAGCCGCTTGAGCAGCACCACCCCGCAGCCTTCGGAGCGGACAAAGCCGTCGGCGGCGGCATCGAACGCCTTGCAGCGACCATCGGGCGCCATCATTTTGGCTTTTGAAAGCGCGATGGTGGTGTCGGGAGAAAGGATGGCGTTGACGCCGCCGGCGAGCGCCATCCGGCATTCGCCCTGGCGCAGGCTGCGGCAGGCTAGATGGAGAGCGACCAGTGAAGAAGAGCAGGCCGTATCCACCGTCAAGCTTGGCCCTTGCAGACCAAACAGATAGGAAACCCGCCCGGAGATCACGCTGTGCGCGTTGCCGGTGGAGGTGTACATCTCCATATTTTCGTCGCCGGTGGCCAGCAGCATCTGGTAATAGTCGCCATTGCAGGCGCCGACAAAGACGCCGGTGCGGCTGCCGGCCAGACGATCGGGGGCATAGCCGGCGTGTTCAAACGCCTGCCAGGAAACCTCCAGCAGCATCCGCTGCTGCGGGTCCATTGTGGCTGCCTCGCGCGGGGTAATGCCAAAAAACTGCGGGTCAAACTCGTCCACGCCATCGACGAAACCGCCCCAACGCGACGCCATCTTGCCCGGCGTTTCCGGATCAGGGTCATAGAGCGCGTCGATATCCCAGCGTGCGGGCGGCACGGGACGGATGCCGTCGCCGCCGGCGAGCAAAAACTGCCAGAACTCAGCCGGGCTTTGTGCGCCGCCAGGGACGCGCAGACCCATCCCGATCACGGCGATTGCGTTCTGATCGGAGTCAAACGCCGCCTGTCCCGCTGCTTGTCCGGCTGCCTGTTCGGCGGCAAGCAGCCGCGCTTGCTGTTCAGCGGCAAGCAGGACAAGGCGCTTGGGTGACAGTTTGCTGATGCGCTCGATAAAATCATTCATGGCGTTGTCCACTAGGATAACTGCTGCGCCAGACGGCGATCCACTTCTTCATCGGACAGTTCCTCAATATCCAGTACAAAGTCACCGGCGGATGCGCCGGATGACGGGGGATTGGCGGATGGAGGCGGCGGCGCGCCGGTAGGCTGCTCCGTCAGCGCCAGCACATCGCGCAGCAGGAAGTCACTGATCGCCTGGATCGACGGATAGTCAAAGACAAGCGTGGCAGGCAGCGCTCGCTTGAGTCCCATCTTCTGGCTCAACACGTTGCGCAGCTCGACCGCCATCAACGAATCCAGACCCAGTTCACTGAGCGGAATCCGCTCGCTGCAGGCGTCAGCCTCCAACCCCAGCACTTCGCAAGCTTGCGCCCGCACAAAGGCAATCAGCCGGCTGCGGCGCTTGGCAGGCGGCAGGCTATTCAGTTCTTCCAGCAGCCCTTGTGGCGCAGCCGCTGCTGTGGGCGCGGGCAGGGCCGCCGGCTGGGCAGCGGCAAATGCCGCAAAGAATGGGCGCCGGCCACCGGTGAAGCTGCGTAAAAAGAGAGGCCACACGATCGGGCTGACTGCAATCTGCACCGGCTGCTGCTCCAGAATACGCCCCAACAACTGCAATCCGGCTTGTGGGGAGATTGTCTGCAAGCCCTGCTCGCTCCCCTGTACGGCAATAGCGCGTTGGGCGGCGATCCCCACCTCCGACCAGATGCCCCAGTTGATGCTGGTGGCCAACAGGCCTTGGCTGCGGCGATGGTGCGCCAAAGCATCCAGAAAGGCATTGGCCGCGGCGTGGTTGCTTTGGCCGGGCGAGCCGAAGAGTGACGCCAGCGACGAGAAGAGGACAAAGCAGTCCAGCGCCTGGTGCTGCGTCAGTTGGTGCAGATGCCATGCCCCTTGCACCTTGGGCGCCAGCACAGCGTCAAAGCGAGGCCAGCTTTGCTGCAGCAGAACACCGTCATCCAGCACACCTGCGGCATGAAAGACGCCGGCCAGCGGTGCAAGCTGCTCGTCTATGGCTGCGAGCACGCGCTCCACATCCGCCCGCAGCGAGACATCGGCCTGCATCACCAGTACATGGCAGCCTTGGGCGATCAGCGCCTCCACTGCGGCGCCGGCGGCGGCGTCCGGCGCACTGCGACCGACGAGCGCCAGGCTAGTCGCCCCCTGCTCCACCAGCCACTTCGCCACCAGCAGCCCCAACCCGCGCAAACCGCCCGTGATGAGATAGGTGGCATCAGCGCGCACGCGAGGCAAGCTGGCAGCGTGCGCCGAATCGGCTTCATGCAGCACAACAATTTTACCGATATGACGCGCCTGCGCCATATAGCGGAAAGCGGCCTGCGCCTCGGTCAGCGCAAATGAACGCTGGGGCAGCGGCGCCAGTTCGCCGGCGGCAATGGCCGCCAAGACCTCATCCAGCAGCGAACGAATCAACTGCGGCTTCTCGTTAGCATCGGCGGTCCAGTCGACGGCAAAGTAGCGGCGGTTGTGGCCGAGGGCGGCGGCTTGTTCGGCAGTCAGCAGCCCACTCTTGCCGATCTCCAGAAAACGGCCGCCCGGCGCCAGCAGCGACAGACCGGCGGGAATGAACTCCCCCGCCAGCGAGTTGAGCGCCACATCCACCCCGCGTCCAGCCGTCAGCGTCTTGATCTCTTCGGCAAAGGCCAATGTGCGCGAGTCAAACACATGCGTCACACCCAGCGAGCGCAGATAGGCGCGCTTCGCTTCGCTGCCCGCCGTCGCAAACACCTCCGCCCCCGCCCGCTGCGCAAGCTGCACCGCCGCCAGCCCTACTCCACCGGCGGCGGCGTGGATCAGCACCCGTTCCCCCGCCTGCAGGTCGGCCAGATGCAGCAGCGTGTAGGCTGCCGTCACAAAGGCAATCGGGATGCTTGCGCCCGCCGCATAGCTCAGCGGCTGCGGCAGCGGCGCCACCAAGTGCGCCTGCGCCGTCACATAGGAGCGGAAGGCGCCGGGGACAATCGCCACCACCCGCTGCCCCACAGTCAGACCCGTCACACCGTCGCCGACCGCCACTACCTCACCCGCACATTCACCGCCCAAGGGGCCGGGGTCGCCAGGGTACATGCCCAGTATGTTGAGCACATCTTTGAAATTCAGCCCGGTGGCGTAGACGCGGATTTCCACTTCACCGGGGCCAGGTGCGCGGCGGGAGAGGGGGCGCAAAACCAACTGCTGGAGTGTGCCGCGCTCGCCAATTTCCAACTGCAGGTCAGGCGGCTGGGCAGCGGCTTGGGCAGGAAGCGGCAGGCGGCTGTGCGCCAGCCGCGCTGCGTAACGCTGCGTCCCGCGCCAGGCTACGCGCGTTTCCGTGGCGCCTAAAAACAGACCGGAAAGTAGCTCGGCAAGCAGACTGGTCAGGTCGTCCGCGCAACCGTCTACCTCAACGTCTGCTCCAGCGGCAGGGTCAAGATCAACCAGCACCGGCTGCAGTTCAGGATGTTCGAGCGCCGCCACCAACCCCAGACCCCACAGCGGCGATTGGACGACGGCAGGCAAATCATCGCCGGCAAGCACAGACTGGGCGCCGCGCGTCGCCAACCACAGGCGGGGGGCCGCTTGTGCAGAGTGAGCGGCCAGCGCCTGGATCAGGTGCAGTGCACCGCCCGCCACTTGGGCTTGCACTGCGGCCAACGCGGCGCCATCTATATCGCCGCCGGGCGCATCCAGCCCCCACATATAGACAACGCCGCGCAAAGGGGTTGCGCCTAGATCGTTGAGCAGGCGCACGAAATCCTGCGGCTGTGCGGGGTCCAGCGTATAGCTGTCGCCACCGGCGCTGTAGGCAGTACCGGCAAAGGCCAGAGTACAATCGCCCCCTTGCTGAGCCAACTGCCGAGCTAACCGCTCGGCCGCACCGTCCGCACCAGCCAGCAGCAGCCAATGGCCGGCAGCGGCGCCGGAAGGCTGTGCAATGGGTGACGGTTGGGTGGTGCCAAGCGGCGGCTGATGGGCCAGAATGACGGCTTCGTCGATAAAGGCGGCCCCGTCCTGCGCCGGCGCGGTGATTACGGCGTCAAAGCCGGTGGCAGCCAGCAGTTCACGCCACTGCGCAATCGTCAAGAGGGGGTAGGTGGGGCGCAGCGCAGCATCCGTAAAGCGCCACCAACCATCCGTGAGACCAAAGGTGACATCCACCCAACGCTGCGGGCCGGTGACTTCCAACATCACCAACATGCCGTCCGGC
>JBBRBX010000128.1:0-13742 GCA_038205395.1 Caldilineales bacterium | reverse complement strand
GCTGGTCAGCAAAGAAGCATAATTAGCCTGAAGTGTTGTCAGCTTACCATCGAGCGCACCGATAGCATCTTGCACGGAACGGATTTCACGCGCGCTGAGCGCTTGCGCCAACTGGTTTTCCAGGCGCAGACGCTCCTCCTCACTGTTGCGGATGTTCTTTTCCAACCCGCCAAGCTGCTGCTGGACAAAATTCCGCCGATCTTGCTCTTCCTGCCCAGCCGGGCTAAGCTGAATCAACTGGTTGACCAGCTCCTTGGCCACGGCCTGTGCACGCACCGGATCGACATCCGTCACCGAAATCTCAATCACCTGAGAGTCCGGCAGTGCAAAGACAGCGTATTTGGGCAGCCAGTCTTTCAGCCCCAGAGCCTCCATCGTAGCTTTCTGCACCGTGCTGCGCTGCGCCAGGTCGGCATAAATACGGGCCAGCACCTGGGTCATATACAGCACATCAGTCCCAGGATTCAAGTCTTGAATCGGGCTGCCAACCATCACGGTTGTGCGCGATTCATAGAGCACAGGCTGCGCGCGTAAATATAAAAAACTGGAAAGCGCTGCGATTAACGCTGACCCTAGGATCAACCACCACCAGCGCCGCAAAGGCTGCAGGTATTGGAGGAGTTCTTTCTTACTCATGGATTGCCACCGCTGCTCCTGTTTCGCGCGCCAACCAATCTAGCGAGTCCAGATCGGATCCCAGTTTTCATATTCGTCGCTCGTCAAATTTCTCTGACTGCCGCCATCAGCGTCCATCACCCATAACTGCCGGCGGCCTGTATCCCGATTGGAATAAAACACGATCTCGCTCCCATCCGGCGACCATGTCGGATGCTTATCCCACTCATAGCTGTTTTGCGTCAACTGCTGCACTGTCTGTCCATCAGGCGACGCCCGATAGACCTCGTCATTGCCGCTGTTTGTACCGACAAAGGCGATCCACTCCCCTGTCGGCGACCACGCCGGATCATAGCTATCCCGGCTAAAATTCGTAATCTGCGTATCCGTGCCGAATTCCAGCGAACGCACATAGATCTGCAGCACCCGCGCAATGTCCGGCTTGACGATCGCTATCTTTTTGCCGTCAGGTGACACGGCAAGTTGGTTAGCCGCCAGAGGATAGACCCAATCACGCGTCACCTTGCCCGTGTCGCCCGTAGCCGGATCAAGCAAGAACACTTCTTCGGCGCCAGTGCGATTTGTACGGAAAATAATCTTGTTACGGAATTCGTCCGGCAGCGTAGCAGGGACGATTTCAGTTGCGCCTGGCAACGGCGTCGGCGTCGGCGTAAAATCACGCTCGAGAATCAGTGGCGGCAGTGTCGGCGTCGCTGTCGGAGGCAGCGCCTTGGGCTGAGGCGTTGGCAGGAGGACAACCACTTCCCACGGCGTCGGCGTGGCGGTGCCGTTAATTTCAGCGGCAGCAGTGGCTTCCCGATTCATAGCGGCAGCAGTCACCACACTTTCGGGCGTTACTGTCGCAATGACATAAGCCGCAATCACAGCATTATATGGCAGCGGCGTTGGCGTCGCCTCACCTGATTCAGCCACTGCCGTCGCCTCGGCGCTGCGCGCCACAACCGTCAGAAGGTTATCAGGCGGTGGTGAAGGCAGCACCAGAAACGGCGTCACATACACTGCCGGCACTGGCGTATAGGTGCCTGTCGTGGCGGCCACGGCTGTTGCGAAATTGGCAATCTCCGTAGCAGTGGCTTCATTAGCCGGTACTGGGGTCTCCAGCACCACGGGTGGCTGCCCAGCTAATAGGGCACTCGCTTGCACCGTAGCCAAGTTCTGAGGCTGTGATGTGGGCGTCACAAAATACGGCATGGGTGTATAAGTGCCGACGCTGGCGGCGACCGCTGTTGCCGTCTGCTGCTGCGCTTGCACAGTCACAACATTCGCAGGGGCCGGCGTAAACGTGGCAACGATGAAGTCACGCGTGGGCAGAGGTGGTGTGGCTGTGGGAGCTGCACCAGCCATAAGCTCCAATACCGGCGCATTGCCGCCGCTGACTGAGCCGAGACCACTGTCCCACCCGAACAAGCTGTTGACAGTATTCACGCCATCCCCCAAGATGCGCATAACGACGGACTTAGCGCCATCCAGCCGCTGCTGCTCCAGCCAGCGCAGAGAGCGCGCATCCAGTTCCCAAGTGTTAGTCTTGCCGACACCTATATCCTTTACGGACAACTGCGGCAGTGTGATGGATGCTGGAGCGCTATACAACCCCATAAAATCCGCCCCCCCCAGTGTGGCCAGCTCACTTTCACTGACCAACTGCACAAGCCAGGTGGCATTTGTATCCTGATTCATCTGCTCAGCGCGCAAGCCAGTCAGGGAAATGCGGCCTTCCATCAAAGGGGCGCCGCGCGGGATACGGCTAAGGTCAAAACGAACACCGCTTACATAGTTGACGCCATCCCGGCCACCCGCATACAAAAAAGAATCGTTTAGATGAGAGGTAGTGGGATCGCTGTCCAACCACCAACCGGCATTGCTGGTGCTGGAGCGCAGTTGATACACCTCGCCACCAGGAATGGGGGTAGGGGTCACACGGTCAAAAATCGAAATAGCCCCATCGCCATCTGCAGGCGGTGGCGTAGCAGTGGCCGCTGCAACAGTTTCGGCAGCCGGCGCTGCTGTACCGTCAAGAGTGGCGACAGCCTCAGGTGAGACACCAGCACCGACCTGAACATTACTGCCTGCTGCACCGGCGGCATCAGCACTGCTCCCATCGGTGGCAGCAGGAGCGATAGCCACAGAAGCCACAGTCGGTGTGCCGGAAGCATTTGTATCCCGAGGCCCTAAGAAGGACGAGGCCAGCCAACCGATAGCAGCCAACACCAATAAAGTAGCGGTCGCCGCCAATATCATCGGCGTTTTTGACTGCACACGCGGCTTGCTGCGCGGGGGGGGCTTGACGACGTCACCAAGGGGCAGTGCGCGCTGGAAACGCGGACACTCCGTATGCGCCTGGCACAGACAGGTGTCACTCTGATACTGGAGCGTCGGTGTATGCTTCTCACTGGGGACCGCATGGCAGCGATGTAACGGCGATGCATCGAGCAGCATCACCGAGCGATCCTCTTCGAGACCAAGAAATGGACAGCCCTGGGGGCCGAATTCCTGCACTTCGCTATTCATTCACAGATTGCTTCAACTTTAAGGCCACTCGCAGCAATAATCAGCACTGCAGCCGCACCTAGATCATCCACGATTTGGAGGGGCTTGGCTATGCAGCCAAGCCCCTCCACCAGATCGTCCAACACACTGCCCTGGCGCCCGCTGCGCAACAAAACGCATGGACAACCAGCGGCATACGCCGCTTGGTAATCAGTGACCGAGTCACCCACAAAAACACAACGTCCCAAATCCAGCCCGTATTGTGCAGCGGCAGCCAGAAACAATCCGGGCTCCGGTTTGCGACAGGTGCAACGATCCGCCGGGGTATGAGGGCAGACAAAAAATTCATTCAGCCTGGCGCCGGCCCCAGCAGCTTCGCTGCGCACCTGCTCATGCAGCGCATCCAAATCGCGCATGGTCAGTATACCACGTCCAACCGCTGATTGGTTGGTGACAACCAATATCGGCACGTCCAATTCTGCAAGAGCAACCAACGCCGGCAGCGCCCCCGGCAGCCACTCATACTCCGCCCAGGACTTTACATAGTCAGCACGCTCACGGTTGATCGTGCCATCACGATCAAGCAACACCGCCTGCGGAAAAGGGGGCTGCGAAAAAGGGGGGAGCGCCGCTAAATTCGTTAATTCAGGCATGTGCCATTGCCACAGCCGCCCGCATACGCTGGCGCATAGCGGAGGTGATCATATGTTCCAACATCAAATGAATGTCCTCCACCTGCTCGATGCAGTCATTTTCGGCCACAATGGCGAGATCCACTATACCGGACAACGCACCACCCGCATAGCCGCTCATCCCGACCGTTGTTGCCCCGCGCTCGGCAGCCACAGTGATGGCCTTGAGCACATTGGCCGAGTTGCCGCTGGCCGAAATGGCAATGACGACATCACCGGCATTTACCAAACTGTACACCTGTTCTGCAAAGACGTTTTCATAACCCAAGTCATTGCCTAGCGCCGAAAAAAGCGCCATGTTGTCGTTGAGCGCCAGCACACGCAAGCGTGGCGTTCCAGGCATGGCTGTGTTCTTGCCGAGGTCACAAGCCATGTGGGTGGCCGTAGAGGCGCTGCCGCCGTTGCCGAAAATGAGCACCTGCCGCCCCGCCAGGCGCGCATGATCCAGCACGTCGACAACCTGCTCAACACGCTCCCATGCCATTTTGTCAAGCGTGTGCGTCAGGCCGGCAATATAGTTACGATAGTCAAACGGTTTTGCTTCCAACATGGCGTCTGCTTCCTCCCTAGCGGCGATAGTTAAAAATGACTTTGCTGCCGTCGCGCTCCAGATGAAACGATAATTCAGGCAGTTGCGTAAGCGCGCTGCGGACGGCGTCCTGCCTGTCGCGCGGACAGTACAGCATAAGAAAGCCGCCGCCGCCGGCGCCGGTAATTTTCCCACCCAGCGCCCCTGCGTCAATGGCGCTGGAGTAAATGTCGTCGATTACATCGCTGCTGATTTTACTGGCCAACTGCTTTTTGAGCAGCCATGACTCATGCATCAGCCTGCCAAACTCGTCTAGGCGTCCATCACACAAATATTGGCGGGCACGCAGCGCCAGCACCTTCATTTCTTGAAACACCGGCATGCGATTGCCCACGTTTTGCCGCTGCTCCGACAGGACAGACTCGGCTTTGCGCGCTACATTGGTATAGAAAAGCATCAAGTTTTGGTTGAGCCGGCGGGCAACGATGGGTTCGATCACGGCTGTCTCCACATCCACTTTCTCACCGTGTGAGAAACGGATAAAACGATGGCCACCAAAAGCGGCAATGTACTGATCTTGTTTGCCGATCGGTTTGCCCAGCACATCAATCTCAATCTCGCACGCTTCCCGCGCCAGCGCACCCTGATCCTTTGGCGTACCCAAGTAAACATACATCGCATTGAGCAGCCCAACCGTCACCGTACTGGACGAGCCTAAGCCGCTGCCTTCCGACGGAATATCCGCCATCGTGGAAATTTCCACACATTTGGTGATGCCAGTGCGACGCAAACACTCGCGCACCAGTTCGTGCTCCAGCTCATCAATATCGTCAACCATCTCGGTGCGCGTATAGCCGACGCGAATCTTGTCGTCAAAGCGCTCCTTGATGACCACATAAATGTATTTATCAATGGCAGAACTCAGCACCCAGCCTGGCTCACGGTCATAAAATTCGCGCAAGTCCGTGCCGCCGCCAAAAAAGCTGATGCGCAGCGGTGTCTGCGTTATGATCATATTCTTGTTTTGCCTCCCAATGCTCTGTACATTTCTCAGAACAGGTATTACTGCTGCGCAATGGAGAATGGGCTGTGAGCATAGCTCAAAGCGGAGCCGTCAATGCTGCCGCGACCGTTGCCAAACCCAAAGCACTTTGACCCCGACCACGGCGGCAAGCCGGTTTACCCTGAACGCAGAGGGGTAGCATTCAATTCCACAAGGGACTCAGCCCGTGCGAGGCCGGGCAATGTTCCAATATCAATTACATACTCGGCTGCCATGATCGGCTTGCCGAAAACGGCAACCTCTTGCGCCAACAACTGCGGGAGCAAATCACGGCCAAAATCATAAACCGCTTTGGGCGGTACATAGCGCAAGAGCGGTGCATCACACACAAACAGCCCAGCATTGGCCAGATCCGTGAAAACTTTGTCTGCAGGCGGCTTTTCTACAAAGCGCAGCACATGCCCACTCTCAGTTATCTCCACCAACCCACACTCCGTTGGATTGGGAACCCGGTACAGCGACATGCTAAGCGCCACATCCGCCCCAACAGCTTGCTTTTGTTCCTGATGAAATGATGCCAGATCGGTCAGGTTCACGTTCGTAAACACGTCGCCATAGATGACGAAAAAAGGCTCGTCCAGAAACGCTTCCAGCTTCTTCGCTGCCCCCGCCGTCCCCAGCAATTCCGGCTCATAAGAATATTCAATATGCACCCCGTAATGGCTGCCGTCGCCGAAATAGGCGTCAATCACGTCAGCAGCATGATGCAAATTGATTGCAATCTCCGTTACCCCTGCATCCCGCAGTCGTCGCACATGATGGGCCAGCAGTGGCTCTCCCCCTATCGGCAACATTGGCTTCGGTTTGTCGGCTGTCAACTGCTTGAGCCGGGTGCCCTTTCCAGCCGCCAGAATTAGCGCCTTCATCCGCTTGCTACTTTCGCTTGCTGCGCCTTAGAAAGCGCCGCGTCCCTTGATCACTGCCGGCAACGTCTGGAAGAACAGAATCTGTATGTCTAACCAAATGCTGTAATTGCGCACATAGAACATGTCCAGCCGCACTCGCTCCTCATAAGAAAGGTTTGATCGCCCCGACACCTGCCACAGCCCCGTCAACCCCGGCTTGACCGTCAGCAGGTTGTTTCGCATCCGCCCGTACATCTCCGCCTCACTGGGGCTGATCATGCGTGGGCCAACCAGGCTCATCTGCCCTAACGCCACATTTACCAACTGCGCCAGTTCATCCAAGCTTGTGCGGCGCAGGAATCTGCCCATGCGCGTGATGCGCGGATCGTCTTTCAGCTTATGCTCTCGCTTCAACTGGGCCAGCAGTTCAGGATGTTGCGCCAGGATCTCGTCGCCATTGACATGCATCGTGCGGAACTTAAAGGCATCAAATTGATTGCCGCCTACACCCATCACACGCCGCCGATAGAAGACCGGGCCGGGCGAGTCCAACTTGACCATCAGATAGAGCACCATGAAAATCGGCAGCAGCACCGGCATGGCCAGCAGAATCAACGCATAATCCAGCATTGACTTGAGCACAGTCTCCAGCGGGCTGAGCCGCAGCCGATTCAACGCCATCAGCGGCACAGAATTGCGTGTGGTGACACGCATCCCCGTGGTAAGCACCTCATAAAGACCCGACGAGAGCTGCATATTCACATTGGGCAGACTCGTCAGCCACTGCGACACATTCACCAGTTGCTCGCCATTCAACGCCGACGGCACCACAATCACTTCACGCACCGACGAATGCTTGACAATGTCCGCCACCTGGTTGAGGTTGCCCAACACGGGGAAACCCTGAACCTGGTGTGCATCCTGGTCTAGGCGTGTCTCCACCAGACCCAGAATTTCGACGCCTGAACTCATCCGGTCACGCAGTTGGTCTGCGAGCGCCGTCGCCTCAGCATTGGTGCCCACAATCACTGTGGGCATAACAAAATGGCCGTGCGCTCGCGACCGATATGCCAGACGGCGCATCAACAGACGATACCCTGCCACCATAGCGATTGAAAGCACCCACGCCATCACCAGCCAGGCGCGCGCCACAACAAAGCCGGGATTGACAAAGCTGACGAGAACAATCGTGAACATGCCCACCGTACAGGCATTGACAACCCGTGTATACTCAGTAACGCCACCCAGCAGGTTGTGGAAGTCGTACAAACCCATTACGGCGAAAACAACCAGCCAGACGGCTATCAACTCAAAGGCCAACTGCAAATACACTTCCGCCGACGGAATCACGTCCGCCGAAATAGCAATGCCGCCCTGGAAGCGCAACCAATAGGCGAGCGTAAAGGCCATAAAGAGCACCAACGCATCCCCCACCACCAAAAAGGCACGGTATAAACGGCGGTCAGTATTAATATCTTCAACCGACGCACGCTCGACTGGACGGGAAGCGGCGCTAGCGCCATCCAACCGCAGTTTGTTTGTCAGGACTCTATTCTCGTTTGCCATATTTACCGCACTTTCAAAAAGGTCGAACCTTTTATCGTGATATTTCTACCAGTAGGCACTCACTTACTTGCCTGTTCGCGGGCAGTATAGCACGCAAAACAGCACCATATTGCTTACAAGATGCTGACAGACAGTTCGCTGAAGCCGGTACAAGCAGCCTTATAAACAACTGCCCATTTACACCTGGTTGGTGTATCCTTACCGTATGTTGCTGCAAATGACCGACAGCGGTCTCTACTGCGCCGCCGGCGATTTTTATATCGATCCGTGGCAGCCGGTCCAGCGCGCTGTAGTGACCCACGCTCATGCCGATCATGCTCGCGCCGGTTCACACCACTATCTGGCAGCGGCGGCCGGCGAACATGTACTGCGCCAGCGGCTGGGCGCGGAAGCCTCCATCACCACACTGGCCTACGGCCACTCATTACAGATTAAGGATGCGCTGGTTTCATTGCATCCCGCCGGCCATATTCTTGGTTCTGCGCAAGTGCGCGTGGAAGTCGGCGGCGAGGTGTGGGTCGTGTCCGGTGACTATAAAACCGGCAGCGACGCTACGTGCGCATCGTTCGAGTTGGTGCGCTGCAACACCTTTATTACGGAAGCTACTTTTGGCCTGCCTATCTATCGCTGGCCAAGCCAGCCCGCAGTGTTCGACGCGATCAACAGCTGGTGGCAGAACAATCAAGCCGAAGGCCGCGCCAGCGTTCTCTTCGCCTACTCGCTGGGTAAAGCACAACGGGTGCTGGCGGGTATCGATGCCACTCTTGGCCCTATTTATGTCCACGGCGCCGTTCATGCCATGAACCAGGCTTACGCCGCCAGCGCTGTCGCGCTGCCTCCCAGCCAATATGTATACGAGCATGAGCAGACAGCCCGCGTCAAACCGGACTGGTCCCAAGCACTTATTGTTGCCCCGCCCTCAGCCCAGGCAACACCCTGGCTGCGGCGGTTTGGCGACATTTCGACTGCCTTCGCTTCAGGGTGGATGCGCGTGCGCGGCCAGCGTCGGCGCCGTTCCGTCGACCGCGGCTTTGTCCTGTCCGACCACGTAGATTGGCCCTCGCTCCTGCAAGTGGTGGCGGCCACCGGTGCAGAACGAGTGTTGGTGACCCACGGCTATGTGGCTCCCATCGTGCGCTGGCTGCGCGAACAAGGAACCGATGCCTATGGCCTCGACACCCATTTCGGTGAAGAGACGGAGGAGTAACCAGCCTTGCACAGCTCCGCTTTTGCACAACTCAGTGTGTGCTGAACCTAATTCTCTATGCAACAGTTTACAGCCCTTTACATGGCGATCGACGCCACAACCAAAACCAACGGCAAAATTGCCGCCATGCGCAACTATTTTGTGCAGGCAGCGTCCGGCGATGCGGCTTGGGCGATTTTCTTTCTCAGTGGACGCCGTCCAAAACGGCTGCTGTCTTCAGCCCTTCTGCGTCACTGGGCCGGTGAATTGGCCGGCATCTCGGAATGGCTGCTGGTTGAGGCATACAGTGCAGTTGGCGACTCAGCCGAAACAGTGACGCTGCTGCTGCCGCCTTCCACCACCGCCACGGACCTGCCGCTCCAGGAATGGGTGGAAAATCGTGTGCTTCCGCTTTACAACTTGGACGAAGCTGCCCAACGCGCGGCCGTCGTCTCCTACTGGCAGGAACTCGACGAGCAAAGCCGTTTTGTCTTTAACAAGCTGCTCACCGGCAGTCTGCGCGTGGGCGTTTCGCAGCGGCTGCTGGTGCGGGCACTGGCTGAAGCCACCGCCCTCACCAATCCTGTGCCGGACGAAGTGATCGCTCATCGCCTGATGGGAAGCTGGGAACCAACCGCCGGCTTCTACCAACAGTTGCTGGACCCGCAGGTGGAAGATGCCGACGTCAGCCGCCCCTATCCGTTTTTCCTGGCCTATCCCCTGGAGGATGAGCCTTCGGCCCTCGGTGACGTGGCGGAATGGCAGGCGGAATGGAAATGGGACGGCATCCGTGCCCAACTGATTCGCCGTCAGGGCCAAACCTTCCTCTGGTCGCGCGGCGAAGAACTCGTCACTGACCGCTATCCTGAAGTTGTAGCGGCCGCCGGCCAACTGCCCGACGGCACTGTCCTTGACGGCGAACTGCTGCCCTGGTCGGCGGACGGTGTGCTTCCCTTTGGCCAGTTGCAGAGACGCATCGGGCGCAAGACGCTCAGCCGCAAAATGCTGCAGGAAGTGCCGGTTGTCCTGCTTACCTATGATCTGCTCGAATGGCAGGGTGAGGATTGGCGCGGGCGCGCGTTGAAGGAGCGACGCCGCCAGTTGGAGCTGCTGCTGCTGCCGCTGGCGGCGCCACAACTGCCGGTATCCGCCATCATATCGACTGCGAACTGGGATGATCTGACTGCGGCGCGCGCCGGCAGCCGCGACCGCAACGTTGAAGGGCTGATGCTCAAACGCCGCACCTCTCCCTACCAGGTGGGCCGCAAGCGCGGCGACTGGTGGAAATGGAAAATTGAGCCGCACACCATAGACGCTGTCATGATTTACGCCCAGCGCGGCAGCGGCCGCCGCGCCAGCCTCTACAGCGACTATACCTTTGCACTGTGGGATGAAGGGGAGCTTGTGCCGTTTGCCAAGGCGTACTCCGGGCTGACTGACGCGGAAATGCGTCAGGTCGATGCCTTTGTGCGCCGCAACACGCGTGAACGCTTTGGCCCTGTGCGCAGCGTCACGCCGCAGTTGGTCTTTGAATTGGGGTTTGAAGCGATTCAACGCTCCAGCCGCCACAAATCGGGGGTGGCCGTGCGCTTTCCACGCATCCTGCGCTGGCGGCATGACAAGCGTATCGAAGACGCCGACACACTGGCTACTCTGAAAGCTATGCTGCCGGCAGAATGAATGCAGACAGTCCTACCTCACCGTTTGCTCTGCCGGAGCAGTGGTTTGCCAAGCGCGGCTGGCAGATTTTCGCATTTCAACGCCAGGTCTGGCAGGCATATCTGGCCGGCCAGAGTGGGCTGATCCACGCGCCAACCGGTACCGGCAAGACCCTCGCCGCTTGGTGGGCGCCTTTACTGGCGTGGTTGACAGCCGACAATACAGCCGGCCCAGCGCGCGCACCCCAAGATGCGCCGCCGCCCAAAGGGCTGCAGGTGCTTTGGCTCACACCGCTGCGCGCGCTGGCCGCCGACAGCGAGCAGTCGCTGCTGGCGCCCGTTCACGAGTTGGGCTTGCCTTGGACAGTTGAAAGACGCACAGGCGATGTTTCTAGCTATGCGAAGCAGCGCCAATTAAAGCGCCCGCCGAACGCGCTGATTACGACGCCGGAAAGTCTTTCTCTGCTGCTCTCCCAGCCAAACGCGCAAGAGTACTTTCGCCACCTGCAATGCGTAATAGTAGATGAGTGGCACGAACTGCTCGCCTCCAAACGAGGGGTGCAAACCGAGTTGTGCCTGGCGCGCCTGCGCGCCTGGCAGCCCCATCTGCGCACCTGGGGTCTATCAGCCACGCTGGGGAACCTGACGACGGCCATGAATGTGCTGCTGGGCGTCAACCCAGACGGCAGCCCGCGGCCTGGCCGGCTGGTGCAGGGGCTGCTGCCCAAAGCCATTGTCATCGACTCGCTGCTGCCCCCGCAGGTCGAACGCTTTCCGTGGGCCGGGCATCTAGGCCTCAAGATGCTGCCCCAGGTCGTTGCCGCCATCGAGGAAGGGCGTACAGCACTGGTCTTCACCAATACGCGCAGCCAGACCGAAAGCTGGTTCCAGGCGCTGTTGGAAGCCCGGCCGGATTGGGCAGGCGAGTTGGCCCTTCATCATGGCTCCCTCTCCGCAGAAACGCGCACATTTGTTGAAAACGGCCTGCGCAGTGGACTCCTGCGCTGCGTCGTCTGCACATCCAGCTTGGATTTAGGCGTAGACTTTTCGCCGGTGGATCGCGTGCTGCAGGTAGGCAGCCCCAAAGGCGTGGCGCGCCTGATCCAGCGCGCCGGACGCAGCGGCCATCAGCCGGGCGTCACTTCGCGCGTCACCTGTGTGCCCACCCATGCGTTTGAGTTGATCGAAGCCGCCGCCGTACGCCGGGCACTGGCCGAAGGACATATCGAGAGCCGCCTCTCCCTGGCCAAGCCGTTGGACGTGCTGGTGCAGCATCTCGTCACCATCGGGCTGGGAGGCGGTTTTACCGCCGAGGAGTTGCTGGCGGAGGTGCGCACTGCCTACGCTTATCGTAACTTGACCGGCAGTGAGTGGCGCTGGGCGCTCGATTTTGTCGTGCATGGCGGCCATGCGCTCGACGCCTACCCTGAATATAAACGGCTGGTGCAAGTTGACGGTCGTTATGTCGTCCAGGACAGCCATATTGCCACGCGTCACCGCCTGGGAATGGGCACCATTGTGAGTGATGCGCAGATCGAAGTGCGCTATCTCAAGGGCGGCAGCTTGGGGTCTGCCCCCGAATCATTTGTCGGGTGGCTGAAACCAGGCGACCGCTTTGTCTTTGCAGGCAAGGTGCTCGAACTGGTGTACGTACGGGAGATGACAGCCTTTGTGCGCCGCTCCAGTGGACTGCGCGGGGCCATTCCCCGCTGGATGGGAACAACGCTGCCCATCTCCGCCGAACTAGGTGCGGCAGTGCGCGAGCAGTTGGATGCTGCGGCGCAGGGCATCCTCGAAGAGCCGGAGATGCAGGCAGTTGCGCCTATTCTGCATCTCCAGCAGCGGGTGTCAGCCATACCACGCCAGGGAGAACTGTTGATTGAGCGCATCAAAACACGCGATGGGCATCATCTCTTTTTCTATCCCTTTGGCGGACGGCTGGTCAACCAGGGACTGGGGGCGCTGCTGGCCTACCGCTTGGGCAAACAGCAGCCGCTTACCTTCACCATTACCGCCAACGACTACGGCCTTGAACTGCTGGCGGCTGAAGCTGCACCCTTAGATGGGGCGCTGGCGGGCGAACCGGGGCTTTTTTCCTCCCTCAACCTGCTCGAAGATATTACAGCCAGCCTCAACGCCGGCGAACTGGCGCGCCGGCAGTTTCGCGAGGTGGCGCGTGTGGCCGGTCTGGTTATACAAGGGTATCCGGGCCAAAAGGTGCGCGCCAGCCATCTACAGGCTTCAAGTAACCTGTTTTATGAAGTTTTTCACCAATATGACCAAGATAATTTGCTGTTGGCGCAGGCGGAACAAGAAGTGCTGGAGCGCCAGTTGGAGCAGAGTCGCCTGGCGCGCACGCTGCAAGCAATGGCTGCCGACAGCATACGTCTTATTGACTGTGCGCGCCCAACCCCTTTTTGCTTTCCGCTGCTGGTGGAGCGCATGCAGGCCAGCATGCTGACGACTGAATCGCTGGAAGATCGCGTGCGGCGGATGACTCTGCAACTTGAAAAATGGGTACCAGACGATGAATAGCGGCGACTTTCAAATCGACCTGGCGGGAGAGCGCCTGCTGCTGCTGCCGGAGCGCGCTATCTACTGGCCGGCGCAATCCACACTGATTGTAAGCGACCTGCATCTAGGCAAGGCAGCCGCTTTCCGTGCTGCCGGCGTGCCTGTACCGGAACAGACCACCGCCGCCACACTCGCCCGCTTAGCCCACGCCGTCACCCGCACTACAGCCGGCCAGATAGTATGTTTAGGCGATCTTCTTCATGCGCGCAGCGGACGCGCCCCGTCCACCCTACAGACAGTCGCATCTTGGCGTCAACAGCACATTCAATGCCACTTTTTGCTGGTGCGCGGCAACCACGACACCCGCGCCGGCGATCCGCCCGCCGAGTGGGATATCCGCTGCGTAGACGAACCTTGGGACTATGGCCCTTTTACCTGGCGACACCACCCTGCCGTGACACCAGGCCGCTACACCTTTGCCGGCCATCTCCACCCGGCAGCGACCATCAGTGGTCTGGGCCGCCAGCAGCTTACGCTGCCCTGCTTTCATTTCGGCGCCCAGATCG
>JBBRBX010000127.1:0-13971 GCA_038205395.1 Caldilineales bacterium | reverse complement strand
CACCTCCACCTTGCCGTCCGCATCTTTGCTGATCACGGCGGCATCCGACAGCGCCACCAGCCCGCCCTTCTGCAGTTGGCGCACCTTGTCGCGCACTTCTTCCGCCGTGGCCACACTGTCAAACGACATGACAATCAAATCGCTCATGCGAATCCCCCCATTTGGTTTACTTGGTTTGCCTGCGTATGGAACAAATATAAAAAAGGGTGCTGTGGCTTCATCCTATTCGCTTTTGCCCATCTTGTCCATCCCTCAAATTGTCCACCCCTACAAACATACATGGGGAGCAGAGGCGGCCGCCGCCCCTGGAAAAAATGGGGGCCAGTAGATTGACCGGTGAATTGACAACCCACGCAATCCTCATTACAATTCTGCTGAAATCACTGTCCGGCCTTTGTTCCCTTCCAGACTCGACGCAGCCAGCCTCCCGTTCCGGATTCACGCCGGCAATGCGCTATTTCCGACGACACTTGCTTCTTATCCACGTGTACATGGTGACGATAACGGTATTTGGTGACTGTAGTTAATGACCTGTATTTGGTGACCTGTAATTTGCAGCAATATTGTGTGAGGATGCTTGTCAAAGCAAAGGAGCAGCAATATGATTGGTGGATTTGCCAACCGCGTGGCCTGGATCGATCTAGGCTCCGGTGACATCGAGTACAAGGGCATCGACGAAGAAGATGCCCGCAAATACATCGGCGCACGTGGGCTGGGCGTCAAATATGTGTTCGACAACGGCCCGGAGGTGGAGCCACTCTCTCCGGAAAATCTGCTGTGTGTAATGAACGGCCCGCTCACCGGCACCAACGTCAACATGAGCGGGCGGCTGGCCGTGGTGACCAAGTCACCGCTCACCGGCACGATAGCAGACGCGCATATGGGCGGCTGGACGGCAGCCAAGCTCAAGTGGGCGGGCTTTGACGGGCTGGTCTTCAAGGGCAAGAGCGAAAAGCCGGTCTATGCCTATGTCGAGAACGGCACAGTGACGCTGCACGACGCCTCCGACCTGTGGGGCAAGGGTGTGCATGAGACGCTGGCCATCCTGCGCGAGCGCCACGGCGCCCAGTGCGACGGCATGGCGATCGGCCAGGCGGGCGAGAACCTGGTGCGCTTTGCCGGCTGGCTCAACGTCAACGACCGCGCGGCGGGCCGCAACGGCACCGGCGCCGTGGGCGGCAGCAAGAAGCTCAAGGCGATTATCGTCAACGGCGACAAGAAGAACCGCCCCGAACCGGCCAACAAAGAAGCGGACAAGGCCGCGCGCAAGCGGGCGCTGGCCGCCATCATGGCCGAAGAAAACATCACCTCCCCGCGCAAGGGGGGGTTGAGCGTCTACGGTACCAACGTGCTGATGAACATCACCGAAAGCATCGGCGGCCTGCCCGCCTACAACTCGCGCCAGACTGCCTTCGGCAAAGACAACGCCGAGATGATTTCGGGCGAGTATGTCAACGACCACATCCTGGTCGAAAACCCCACCTGCCACGCCTGCCCGGTCGCCTGCAAGAAAGAGGTCGAGGTCAAGGAAGGGCCGTACAAGGTGCGCATGGAAAGCGTCGAGTACGAGCCGGCCTGGTCGCTGGGTGCCAACTGCGGCAACAACGACATCAACGCCATCGCCTACATCATCGACCGCTGCAATGACTACGGCATGGACCCCATCGAGTTGGGCAATGTCTACGCCATGTACATGGACGTCAGCGACTGCGGCTTCACCAATGGCGACGGCAAACTGGCGTGGGGCGACACCGAGAAGATGGTGTCGCTGACGACCGACATCGCCATGCGCAAGGGCATCGGCGACAAGCTGGCCGAAGGCACGGCGCGCGGCGCGGCCTACTTTGGCCATCCCGAACTGTCCATGACCGTAAAAGGCCAGTCCATCCCCGCCTACGACCCGCGCGGCATGAAGGGCATGGGCATCGCCTACGCCACCTCCAACCGCGGCGCCTGCCATCTGCGCGCCTACACCCCGGCGGCGGAACTGGGCGTCATGCCCTTTGGCTCGCTCAAGGTCGACCCGCTGGAGTGGAAGGGCAAGGGCGCGCTGACCAAGGTCTTCCAGGATGTGCACGCCGTCTCCGATTCGCTGGATCTGTGCAAGTTCTCCGCCTTTGCGCAGGGTATGCAGGAGTACACCGACCAGTTCAACGGCGTGACCGGTCTGGACTACTCGGTGGAGAAGCTGCTGCGGTGCGGCGAGCGCATCTACAACCTGGAGCGCTACTACAACAACCTGGCCGGCTTCGGCGCAGGCTCCGACTATCTGCCCAAGCGTTTCACCAGCGAACCGAGCACCATGCCCGGCTCCCTGGGCCATGTCTGTGAACTCGACCTGATGCTGGAGGAGTATTACCAGGAGCGCGGCTGGGAGAACGGTGTCGTGCCGGAGAGCAAGCTGCGCGAGTTGGAGATTATCGCCTGAAGCGCAGCAGGCGACGGATAACGTAAAGGGGGGTGACGGCCACAGATGGCCGCCACCCCCCTTTTTTGTCAGGCCGGTTCCCCAATCAGCCGCCGCCGCGCAGGGTCTTCCAGTGCAGCTTGGCAAACATGGCGGCCAGCGCCTGCTCGTCGCCGCTGAAGGTGACGGTGGCGCCGCCCACCACCAGCGAACCGATGTGGCGCGGGGTGGCCTTGCGCAGGGTCGCCTGCCAGCCGTCCGCCACCAGCACATTCTCCGCCGTCTCCTGCGCCCCCAACTGGGCCAGATACTCCTTCATCAGCCAGAGCGGCACGCCGTAGTAGTCGTGCGTCTGCGACCCGCCCATTTCGTGATCCGCTTCGTGGCCTGCTTCCTGCGTCACCTCCCGCCTCCCACCGGCGGGAAGATGCAGACATCGGCATTTTCGGGGATGACCATATCCAGCCCATCCAGATAGCGGACATCGCGGCCATTGAGAAAGATATGGATGTTGGTGCGCAGCGCGCCTTCCTTGTCGAGCAGTTCGCGCTCCAGGCGCGGCCACTGGGTCAGCATCTCGTCCAGCAGTTGGCGAAACGTGTCGCCACTGTCCGTCTGCAGCTGTGCCACCGGCCCGCCCACAATCGGGCGCAGGGTGGCGTAGACGCGTACATGCATGGGCTGTCCTTTCCACTCGTCTAAGGGCGCTGCCACAGAACGTACGCCGGCGCCCACTTTCGTGTGCGGAAGTGTACCACATTCAGGGCCGCCGCGAACTCTTCTTTAACGCCACAACAACCGATGCCTGTCCGCCGCTTGCCGCGACGATCTGTACCGCCCTGCGTAGTGTACTGTGTAGATGATTCAAGACAAGGAGACAATCAAAATGAATGAGAATACGACAAAGCAATTGCGCCGCCAGGATGGCGTCGTGGCGGGCGTCTGTGGCGGATTGGGTGCGTTTTTCGGGGTGGATGCCCTGTGGTTCCGGCTGCTCTTTCTGTTCCTGATGCTGCCGGGCGGGCTGCCGGGGCTGCTGCCCTATCTGATCCTGTGGCTGATTATCCCGCGCAAGTAGCGCGACACGGCCCGCCGCTGATTTGATTCAGCCGCGGGCCGTCTGTTTTTTACGTCTCTCGTTTTGCCTACAGCCGCCGCTCGGACAACTGCCGCCAGTTGCGGTTGAAATAGAGCAGAGGCGCACCCGTCTGAAAGCCGGCAGCCACCACCTCGCCGACAAAAATCGTGTGGTCGCCGCCATCATAGGCGTGACGCACGCGGCAGTCCAGCCAGCCCAGCACGCCGGGCAGAATGGCGCAGCCGCTGGTGGCCGTGTCAAACTCGATCCCCGCAAAGCGATCGGCCAGCTCCGGCACCATCCCTGCAAAACGCATCCCCCATTCCACCTGCTCCGCACTGAGAATATTGACGGCAAAAACGCCGCCGGCGAGGATGGCGGCGTGGGTGTACAGCTTGCTGGCGACACTGATCAGGATTTGCGGCGGCTCGGCGCTGAGGCTTGTCAGCGAGCTGGCGGTAATGCCGACATGCTGCCCTTCGCTGAAGGTGGTCACGACGGTGACGCCGGTCGCCCAATGCGCCATCGCATTCTTGAAATCCTGTACATCCACAGCCATTCCCAACGCTCCTCCTGATGCGGTTGATTGATGCTGCTGTAGTATACGCCCAAACGCCTGTCTGCACGGTAACAATCCTCCACAGGGTGCAGGCAAGCGTTGGCAAGTTTGGGAGCGTCACGCTGCGTCACGCTGCAAGCGTGACCTACGGGAGCGTGTAGGTCACGCTTGCAGCGTGACAAACTCTTGCCGGGAGGCTGCACCTAATTCCGCTGCCGTTTGGCCGATGGCGCTGCTCTCGGCTACAATGGAACCATTCAAGCGATACTGTGCGATACTGTGCGTTTCAGTGACGCACCCAATGAGGAGCCGAATTCGTCCATGAAAGCGATGCTTTTTCTCAAAGATAAAGAGACGCCCGTCGCCGTGCTCGACGAAGTGACGGTGGTCACGATGAACGACAACCATAAGGCCAACCCGCTGCGCGTCACCTACAAGAGCTACAGGCTCAACGCCAGCAAAATCATGATCGAGCTGCACCGGCACGACAAGATGCTGCTGCGGCTGGACGATGGGCGCAGCGGCAGCGTCCTCCTGCAGCACAGCAGCCTGGATATGCAGGGCAACGCCGTCGGGGTGCTGCGTGTGCTGGAGCCATTGCACGGCTGAGCCGCCCGCCCGCGGCCCCGTTTGACGCTTGCACCATGCCAGCCGGCCGGAGACGGCGGCTGGCATTTTTGATCACGCAGCCGGCTTTCTTGACGCCTGCTTTGTACAATGGGATAGCCCGTGAGTTCACCAAACAGACCCGACCCGACACCGCACAACCCTACACCGCAGCGACCGCCCGTCAGCCGTCCTGACCCCAACCAGCCACGGCCCGCTGCACCTGACGACCCCACGCGCACCCAGTGGTCGCCTCCTGTGCAGCAGCCGGCTCAGCAGCCGGTGCAGCAACCTGCGCCACAGCCGTGGCCCGTTGCGCCTGACGACCCTACGCGCACCCAGTGGTCGGCTCCTGTGCAGCAACCGGCACAGCAGCCTGCACAACAACCTGCGCCGCCGCGCGTCTCGCCGGTGGAGCCGACCCTGACGCAGTGGCCGGCGGCCGGCGCGCCTGGACAAGCCGGCCAGCCCTATACACCGCCGCCGCCCGTCCAAGCGCCGCCACCGCCCGTAACGCCGCCCGCGCAGCCCAAGACACCGCGACGCCGCACGCGCTCGCTCTTCTGGCCGGGCTTTGCCCTGGGCTTTCTGCTCCTGAGCGCGCTGAGCTGCGGCCTGTCGGCGGCGGCACTGGGGTTGAACCGCCTCAGCCTGGACGACTTTCGCGGCAGCACCGGCGCCGCCTGGACCCCCATGCCCATCACCCCGGCGGCGGTCGTGGCCGATCCGGCGCCGGATGCAGCAGAGACGCCGGCAGCCGCCGGCTCGACGCGCTTTACCCCCGGCCAGACCGTCACCAACCTGACCGGCAGCCGGGTCAACATCCGCCTCACACCCGGCTATCTGAGCAAAGCAGCCGGCGACGTCATCGGCCAGCTCGACGCCGGGCAGACGCTGCAAGTGCTGGGCGACCCGACCCCCACCGACGATCTGATCTGGTGGCGGGTGCAGGCGACCAGCAATGGGCAGACGGTTGTCGGCTGGGTGGCGGAAGCAACCGCCAGCGGCGTACAGATTCTGGGCGCAAGCCGCTAGACAGCGAGTCCCCTATGCACGGCAGCAGCAGCCAACCGCAACCGCAAAACAGTCAGAACAGCCCCCCAGCCGTCGTCCTGCGCCCGGCGCAGCAGCACATCCTCGACTATCGCGGCGGGCCAATGGGCGTCAGCGCCGTGCCGGGGGCGGGCAAAACCTTCACCCTCAGCCTGCTGGCGGCGGAACTGGTCCAACGGGTGCTGGCGGCGGATCGCGGCGGGCGTGACGAGCGCGAGGTGCTGGTCGTCACCTTCACCAACAGCGCCGTCGCCAACTTCCGCGCCCGCATCGGCAGCTTTCTGCGCGCCCGCGGGCTGCTGGCAGGCGTCGGCTATCGCGTGCGCACGCTGCACGGGCTGGCGCACGACATTGTGCGCGAACGGCCCGGCCTGGTGGGGCTGAGCGAAGATTTCGAGATTGTGGACGAGCGCACCGCCACGGAAATCAAACGCGAGGCGACCATCAGTTATCTGCGCAGCAATCCGGATGCGTTGGCACCCTTTATCAAGCCGGAAAACCTGCAGCAGTTTCAGCGCATCGAGCGCTATCTGATCAGCGACGCCATCGAGATTGCCAACAGTGTGATCCGCATCGCCAAGGAGCTGCCGGCGCAGCCGCACGAACTGGACCAGCAGCTAGCCGCCCAGAGCGGCACATGGCCGCTGCTCGCCTTTGGCCTGCGCATCTACGCCGACTACCAGCGCAGCCTGTCGCTGCGGGGGGCGGTGGATTTTGACGACTTGATCCTGCTGGCGCTGCAAGCGCTGCGCGCCGATGAGGGCTTTCTGGGCCGTCTGCAGGAGCGCTGGCCCTATATCCTGGAAGACGAAGCGCAGGATTCCAGCAGCGCCCAGGAGCAGATGCTGCGGCTGCTGACGGCGGGCAGCGGCAACTGGGTGCGCGTAGGCGACCCCAACCAGGCCATCAACACCACCTTCACCAGCGCCAACACCCGCTTCCTCCAGCGCTTCCTGCAAACGTATCCCGAACAGGCGCGCGACCTGCCCAACTCGGGGCGCAGCGCCCGCCCCATCATCGACGCCGCCAACTATCTGATCCACTGGTCGCGCCAGGCGCACCCGCTGCTGCCGGAAGATCTGGCGCTGACCCCGCCCGCCATCGAGCCGACGCCGCCCGGCGACCCGCAGCCCAACCCGCCGGCGGGCGTACCGGCAGTGTATGTGCATGCCGTGCCCCTCAGCCCGGAGCGGGAAGTGGACATGGTGCTGCGCAGCCTGCAGCGCTGGCTGCCCGACAACAGCGACAAAAGCGTCGCCGTGCTGGCGCCGGAAAATGCGCGCGGCTTTGCCCTGACCGAAGCCCTGGAGCGGGCCGATCTGCCCTTTGACGACAGCCTGCTGCGCGCCGACAGCAGCACCCGCGCCTCGGCGCACGCGCTGGCCACCGTGCTCAAGTTTGTGGCCGGGCCGCAGACGCCGGGCATCCTGCCGGCCGTGTGGAGCGAAATCTGGTATCCGCGCTGGGCGCAGCAGCATGGCGATGTGCCGGGCGCGCTGGTGACGGGGGGGAGCGACCGGCGGCGCAAGACGCCGCTGCCCGAACCGGTGCAGACCTTTGCCAACGCGCTGAGCAAGCTGCGCGAGACGGAGCTGTTTGTCTTCCCCGAACGCATGGACTGGCTGGACGGGCTGCGCTGGCTGGAGGAGGTGGAGGGGCTGCGCGATGTGATCGTGGCCTTCCGCACTACGCTCCAGCGCTGGGCGCGCGCCGTCATCCTGCCGGTGGACGAACTGCTGCTGACGCTGGGCAACGACCTGTTCAGCGAAGCCAACGACCTGGCGCTCACCCACCGCCTGGCCGTGCTGATGGCCAAGCTGGGCGAGGAGAACCCGACCTGGCGGCTGCCCGAACTGGCGGGCGAATTGGAGAATATCGCACTCAACAAGCGGCGCATCCTGGGCTTTGGCGAGGATGCGCAGGGCTACGAAGCCAAGCCGGGCGTTGTGACGGTGGCGACCATGCACGCCGCCAAGGGGCTGGAATGGGACCGCGTCTATCTGGTCGGCGTCAACACCTATGGCTTTCCGGCCGGCGGCGAAGAAGACACCTACCGCAGCGAACGCTGGTATATGCGCGACCGGCTCAACCTGGTGGCGGAGGCCGAGGCGCAGCTGCGCCAACTGCATATGGGGACGCTGGACGACTATGTGGCGGGCGTCGCAAGCGAGCGCGCACGGCTGGAGCTGGCCGCCGAACGGCTGCGGCTGCTCTATGTCGGCATCACCCGCGCACGCCGCGAGCTGATCTTGACCTACAACACCGGCAGAAACCATGAAAAGCAGCCGCTGGAGCCTGCCCTGGCACTGCGCGCCCTTGCCGGCTATCTCGACCGCAGCCAGACGCCGCAAGCAGGCCCCACCCCCGCCGCATGAACAACACCGAGCCGCCCGCCCCCGATCTGCCGGCCCCAGTGGATGGTGCCCCTGTGGACACTCCGCCGGGCGCGCAGACGCCGCTGGCGCAGCGGGCCGTGCGCGGCGGGCTGTGGGTGGCAGCCTCCGCCTACTGGGCGATTGGCTTTGGCTTTGCCGCCAACATCCTGCTCACCCGCCTGCTGACGCCCGAAGTCTACGGCGAATATGCGCTGGCCGTCTTTTTCGCCACCCTCTTCCAACTGCGCACCAAAGTAGGGCTGGCCTACGCCTATGCGCAGGAACCCCAAGTCACCGGCGCGGCAGTGGGCACCGTCTTCACCCTCGACGTCCTGTTGGGCATCGGCGGGCTGCTGCTGGGCGCCGTCGCCGCGCCGGTCCTGCTGCGGCTGGGCTACTCCTGGGCGATTGTCGCCATGATGCTGGCGCTGCTGGTGGCGGCGCTGGGCGACAGCGTACTTTCCGTCTTTATGACGACGCTCGACCGTGACCTGCACTTCAAGCCGGGCAGCGTAATCGGCAGCATTATTCTGCCGCTTTCCTACGCACCCGCTTTCTGGCTGGCCTGGACAGGTCGCGGCGGATTGAGCCTCATCAGCCAGGCAGTGGCCTTTGCGCTGCTGACTTTTCTCTTTTACGGGGCTTTTATCTGGCTGCGGATGCGCTGGGTTTTTGGGCTGCGCTGGCATTTTGACCGCAGCCTGGCGCGCCGCCTGCTCAACTTCGGCGCGCTGGCCGGCGTGGCCACCTTTTTGACCAGCATGGTCAGCCAGACCGATAACTTTGTGGTCGGCACACGCAACGGCGCGACTTCTTTGGGCTACTATGACCGCGCGTACCGCACGGCGCAGTGGCCCAACTTGCTGCTCAACACGCTGCTGGCGCGTTCGGCGCTGTTCACCTATGCGCAGCTCAAAGATGACGCCGTGCGGCTGCGCAAAAGCGTCTCGATGGTGCTGTGGCTGATCGTCAGCATGGCTGCCCCCATCGCGCTGGCTTTGCTGCTGGCGGCGCCCGACCTGATCCTGCTGGTGTACGGCGAGCGCTGGCTGCCGGCTGTGCCCAGCCTGCGCCTGCTGGTGGCGGCGGCTCTTTTGCGCCCGTTGTGGGATAATGCGTTTGTGCTCTTTGTGGGCACTGGCCGCCCGCGCACGGCCATTTGGATCGGCGTGCTGCAGTTGGCGGTGATCGGTGGCGGCGGCTGGCTGCTGGCCGGCGTCTACGGCCCCGTAGGGGTAGCGGCGGCAGTGATTCTGGCCTACACGCTGGCTCTGCTCCTGGCCTATCGCTTGACGGCAGCGCAGCTGCAGCTCGACTGGCTGGGGCTGTTCGCCAAACCGCTGCTGTCCGCCCTGCTGGTCGCCGCCGGCTATGTGGCGCTGAACCGCCTGCTGCCGCTGAACGATTGGCCGCTCGTCTGGCGGGTAGTGGCCAAAGGCAGCTATGCCGTTTCCGCATATTATCTAGTCAGCTTTTTGCTGCAGCCGCAGGCCACCCTGGAGCGGGTGCGCTATGTGATGCGGCTGCTGCGGTAACAGGGGTGCACTGCTGGGGCGCGCCGCAAACAGCGAACGCTGGCGGCGCTGATGGAGAAGAGAATGCATATTGCACTAGGCTATCAATGGTTAGCACATCATGCCGCCTACCATATGGAGCGCGCATTCGGCCAGGCCGGCCACACGGTCGCCTATGTCGGCCTGCCGGCTGTACAGCGGGCAGGCTATGACAGCCGCGTCGATATTGACCAATTGCTGGCCGCCCTGACGCCCGCCGCCGACGCCTATCTGTGGATCGACCCGGCCGGCCCCTATTTCCCGCGCGGGATTGAACGGCTGCCGATGCCCACTGCATGTTACCTGATTGATGTACACCTGGGCGGCTGGCGGGAGCACGCCGCGCGCTTTTTTGATGTCGTTTTTGTCGCGCAGAAGGATTATGTGGCGGCCTATCGCCAGGCCCTGGGGCATGAGCAGGTCTACTGGCTGCCGCTGGCGGCCGCCCCTGACGTGCACTGCCGTCACGACCTGCCCACCCTCTACGATGTGGCCTTTGTAGGCAGCGTGGCGGCCGCGCACAAACGCAGCAGTTCCCGGATGCGGCGGCTGCAGTTGCTGGCGGCGCGCTACCGCACCAATGATGTCTTTGCGCCCACACCCGTGGAAGAGGTTGGCCGCATCTACAGCCAGGCGCGCATCGTCTTTAATACCAGCATTGCCGGTGATGTCACCATGCGCGTCTTTGAAGGCACCGCCAGCGGCGCGCTGCTGCTGACCGATTCGGTGCAAAACGGCCTTGCGGAGCTGTTTGCGGTGGGCCAAGAATTGATCGTCTTTGCCGATGACCAGGAGCTTGTGGACAAAGTGGACTATTTTTTGGCGCATGAAGCGGAGCGCGCGGCCATTGCGGCTGCCGGCTACCGGCGCACCCATGCGCAGCATACGTATGAACAGAGAGTACGGCGGATCGTGGAGGTGCTCCAGGGGCCGCAACTGCGCCTGGCCGCGCCGCTGCGCGCGGCCGGCGCAGCCGCGGTCAGGGACGAACGCCGCGCCATCTATACATCACTGCATATGCTGGATGCCCTGTTTGACGACGCGCGCACCGGCGGTCTCGGCCCGCTGCGGCGCGGTTGGTCGGCTGCACCCGCGCTGGCGCGCCGCCTGCTGCGCTAGGCGCAAAATGAGCAGACTCGCATTCCGCTTGAAGGGAAAGATTGCTGCTATGAATCCGATTGCCAGCGTGCGCCGCAAGGCGCGCATGTTGGATGAAATCATTGCCCGGCTGGATAAGCTGCAGCGTGCCGTAGGCCGTCTGGAGACGCGCCAGCTGGCCGCCTTGGATGCGGATGATCTGCAGGCGAATGAAGCGCAGGTGTATTCGCAATGGGGCGAGGACGGCATCTTGCAGCACCTCATCCGCCGCGTGCCGATCGAGCGCCGGCTCTTTGTCGAAATTGGCGTGGAGAACTACAGCGAGGCCAATACACGCTTTCTGGCGGAGGAAAACCAGTGGGCAGGGCTGGTCGTGGACGCTTCCGAGGAGTACATGGCGGCGCTGCGCCAAGACCGCATCTACTGGGCCAGCAACCTCAAGGCGGTGGCCCTCTTTGTAACGGTGGAAAACATCAACGCCCTGCTCACAACGCAAGGCATCACGGGTGACATTGGCCTGCTGTCCATCGATGTAGACGGCAATGACTACTGGCTCTGGCAAGCCATCAGCGCCATCCGACCGCGCATCGTGGTGTGCGAATACAACAGCTTTTTGGGCAGCCGCCGCCCCCTGGTGGTTCCCTACCAGCCGGATTTTCGCCGCACGCAGGCGCACTACAGCTGGCTGTATTACGGCGCGTCCCTGCCTGCGCTGGAGCACCTGGGCCGGCGGCTGGGCTACCAATTGGTCGGGACCAACAGCGCAGGCAACAACGCCTTTTTTGTGCGCACCGATGCAGGCGGCGGGCTGCGCGCCCGCAGCAGTGCAGAAGCCTTTACACCCGCACGTTTTCGTGAATCACACGACGCCGCGGGCAATCTTAATTTCCTGGACTATGCTGCGGGCCAGGAGTTGATCGGCGACCTGCCGGTCTGTGATGTGGCGACCGGCGCGGTCCAGTCGCTGCGGGCGGCGCTGGCAGGGGAAGGCTGAAAGGCGTATGCGGATTGCAATCTGGCACAATCTGCCCAGCGGCGGCGGCAAACGGGCGCTCTACGACCATGTGCGCGGGCTGCGGGCGCGCGGACACCACCTGGAAGCCTGGCGCCCCCCCACTGCCGACGGCAGCTATTTGCCGCTGGCTGAGCTGATCCCCGAACATGTGGCGCCGCTGCGCCGGCACAGCAGCAGGCGCCTCGGCAAGCTGCAGCCTCTCTACTGGAATATGGCCGCCAAGGTGGCGGCCATGGATGAGCACTGCCGCCTGTGCGCCGAGCAGATGCAGGCCGGGCCGTTTGACATCCTCTACGCCGCAAGCTGCTTTATCTTTACCACCACCTCCATCGCGCGCCAGGCCGGGCTGCCCAGCCTGCTCTATCTGCAGGAGCCGAACCGCCCTCTGTATGAGGCGCTGCCGGAACTGATCTGGGCTGCGCAAAAATCCGCCGGCCCGCTGTGGCAGCCGGCCCATTTGCGCCGCTGGCTGGCCGACAGCGCACGCATCCTGATGATGCGCATCAAGGTGCGCGCGGAGATCGACAACGCCCAGACGTATGACCGGATTCTGGTCAATTCCTACTTCAGCCGCGAAAGTGTGCTGCGCAGCTATGGGGTTGACGCCCGCGTCTGTTACCTGGGTGTAGACACGGCCCACTTTGTAGACCAAGGGCGGGAACGGTCGGATTTCGTCATCGGCATCGGCGCCATTACACCGCTCAAAAACATTCACTACCTGATCGAGGTGCTTGGCCAGGTCAAGCACGCGCGCCCGCGCCTGGTGTGGGTCGGCAATGTCGCCGATGAACGCTACCTGGCTTCCCTCATGCGGCTGGCGCAGGAGCAGGGGGTGGACTTTGCGCCGCAGATCAACATCAGCGACGCGCAGTTGATCGAGCTGCTCAATCGCGCGGCAGCCATGTTGTATGCCCCGCGCCTGGAGCCGTTCGGCTATGCGCCGTTGGAAGCAGGCGCCTGCGGCTGCCCCGTCATCACGGTGTTTGAAGGCGGCATGAAGGAGACAGTCGTGGACGGCGTAAACGGCCTGGTCACGGATCCCGAACCGGCGGCCACGGCGGCTGCACTGGAGCGGCTGCTGGTCGACCGCGAGCTGGCGCGCCGGCTTGGCCGCCAGGGCCGCGAGTTTGTCAGCCAACGGTTTGGCTTGGAAGCGGCCATTGACCGCGTCGAAGGCCACTTGCAAGCGGTGGCCGTGCGCCACCAGCCAGGAGCCGCGGCGTGAGCGCCCAACCGGACCTCAGCATCTGCATCGCCAACCACCGCACGCCGGCGCTGACGCTGGCTTGCCTGCGCTCGATTGCCGCTCACAGTGACGGGCTGCAGGTGGAGGTGCTGCTGGCCAACAACACGCCGGACGACGGCGAACGGCTGGCGGCAGCCGCCGCGGCGCTGGCGTGCGGCCACTTTGTACAGAACGAGCAGCCGCTCAGCTTTGCCGCCAATCAGAACCGGCTGCTGCAGCGCGCCACGGGCCGCTTGCGTATGGCGCTCAACTCGGATACGCTGGTAACACCCGGCGCGCTGGCCGCACTGGTGCATTTTCTGGATACACACCCCGACTGCGGCATGGTGGGGCCGAAACTGCTGCATCCCGACGGCAGCCTGCAGCCTTCGGCCCGCAATTTTCCGGCGCCGCTGCCCCACTTTTTGGAGGCGTCGGGGCTGTGGCAGCTTCTGCGCAACCGCCGCACCATTGGCCGCCATTACTATCTGTGCAGCCCCCACGACCAGCCGATGGCGGTCGATTGGCTGACGGGCGCCGCGCTGCTGGTGCGGGCGGAGGTCGTGGCGCAGACGGGCGGCTTTGACGATGTGCGCTTTGCCGGCATGTATGGCGAGGACATCGACTGGTGCCGGCGCATCCATGACGCCGGCTGGAGCATCTGGTTTGACCCGGCCGCGGTGGTCATCCATGTGGAAAGCGCCAGCCCGCTGGACGGGCGCACGCTGCAAATGTACCGCGGCTCCTACCGTTACTGCGCGCTGCATCTGTCGCGGCCAAAGCAGATGGCCATGCGGCTCGCCACCTGGCTGGCAGTGGGGCCGCGGCTGCTGTTGGCCCGCGGCCCCCAACAGCGGGCGCTGTACCGCCAAATCATGCAGCTGCCGGTAGAATAAACGGTGCAATCAAGGACAATACTTTGCTATGACGGTTGAATCGACACACATCTATGGCGGGCAGTTTCAGCCGCACGAACGCAACAACCCGCGCACCATCATTGCC
>JBBRBX010000126.1:0-13978 GCA_038205395.1 Caldilineales bacterium | reverse complement strand
GTGCCGATCACCTTGTTGCGCAGGATGGCCGTCTGGGCATTGGCGTCATCGACAATGGCCTTGACATCGGCGCGTGCCGCTACGCCGATGTTCTTGGCGATGCGTGTGGCGGCGCCGGCCCACTCCACATCCTGGCCCTTCACCACCATCTGCACCACTGAATAGCTGGCGCCTGCATTGATGCCTTCCGCCAGCAGAATCTTGCCGACCATCAGGTTGGAGACGCGGTGAGTGTGGCCGGCCAGCACGACATCGACGGTAGTGTCCTGGATGGCCTGGACAATGTCCATAATCGGCCCTTCCCACGGCACAGGTGATTGCTGGCCGATGGTGTTGCTGCCCACGGCTGTGCCTTGATGAATCAGGACAACCTGCACCTGTACGCCCATCTTGCGCAGCTTTTCGGACTCCTGACGGATCGTGTCGGCTTCGGGCAGGAACTTCAGCCCCGCCGTCGCACCGGCGCCTACCAGTTCAGGGGTGCTGCTCAACTCGATGCCGATCACACCAACCGGCGTGCCGTTGTAGTCAAAGACATGCGTGCCCTTGACCCAGTCAGGGTTTTGCAGCGTTTGCTCGTCAACGATGTTGGCCCCCAGGAAGGGGAAGTTGGCGCGTGCCTGCTGGCGCTGCAAGCGCTCCACGCCGTAGTCAAACTCGTGATTGCCATAGGAGGTAGCGTGCAGTCCCCAGGCATTTTCGACATCGATGGTGGGCATATCCTCCAGCAGACCGGAGTTGGCCGGCGAAGCGCCGACATTATCACCCGACGCAAAGAGGAAGGCCGGCGTCGGGAAGCGGGCGGCCTCTTCGTCAAACATGGTGGCAAGCTGCGCTGAACCGCCGACCGATACATTGATGCCGTCCATCGACATGGTGGTCGGCTCCAACTGGCCGTGGAAGTCGGTCAGGGCAATAATGGGGATCAGCTGGCGCTTGACGTTATCCCAGCCGCCGCCCCAGTTGTCGCTGCCATTGGCGGAGCTGCTGCTGACGGCATTGCTGCTGCGCAGCATATCCAGCCGCACGACGCCCTGGGCGTGCTGCGGTTCGGGAACGCCCAGGATGTAGGCGAGGGTGGGAGCCAGGTCAATGGTGCGCAGGCCGCTCACGGTCATCCCGTTGTCTAAAACGCCGCCTCCGCCGATAAAGGTGGAGCGCATGTTGATGTTGGCCGAGAGGTCTTGTACATCCGGCACATAGCCGTGCTGGCCAAAGAAGACCGACAGGGCGACGAGCGTGCCGGGGGTGGCGGCGTCAAACTGATAGGGCGGGTAGGCAAATACCACCAGATCGCCGGTGCGCGTGGGGTGCGCCATGTCGGCGGTGCTGTCCGGCCCGTTGGGGATATAGCGTGCTTCCGCCTTGGTGTAGGCGCGATCGATCAGCTTCCAACTTTCTGGCTGGCCGTCATGTGTCCAGTCATTGGGGTCGCTCAAGTTGAGGAAAGCGCCCTTGATCTGCTGGACGACGGTCATGGCGTCGCTGGCCGCCACCTGTTGGAAGGCCGGATTGACGGGGTCGCGCCCGGCCTGGTTGAGATAAATCTGCACTGTGCCGCCGGCCCAGCAGGCTTTAGCCTTGCCGATGGTTTCGCCGCTGGCGGGGCGGCAGTTGGAAGTCTGCGGCTTGGAGAGCAGCCCCAGGTCCACAAGCACCTTAGAGGCGTCGATGGCCAGGAACTGCGGAGCGAAGCCGTGGTCGGACGAGACAAAGGTATTGGTCTTGAACGGCATCAACAACTGCGTCAGCCCCAGAGTGAAGTCGGCTCCCTGATAGGCACGGCGCAGGAAGGCGGCGCGCTGCTGGACGCGCCCGTCGCGCGTGCCGTCCACCTGCACATCATCATAGGCGGGGTTGTCGGCGCCATTGGGCAGCTTAGGGGAGACCAGACCCAGGAACTGGTGCTGGAACTCGTCCGCCACGGGATAGCCGACCATGGCCAGGTCCGGTTGGTAGCGGGTGAGAATGTAGAAGATCAGCGGTTGGTAGAGTACTTCCCAGTACAGCCCCTGCTGTATATAGGTCTCTTCGCTGACGATGCCGGATTCGAGAATGGCAAAGTCGGCGGCGGTGGAGGTCGCCATGCGCTGGGCGATAAACTCTTCAAAGTCGCCGCTGAAGCCAGGTGCGCCGGGCCATGAAGCCCAGGAGGCATTGGCGCGGGTGACGGAGGTGTGGAAGAGGCGCACGCGCGAGAGGTCACTGTTGATCTCTTCCAGCTTGACCAACATGCCCGCCGTCTTGCCATCTAGGGCGCCGCCGGTAATCTTGACCTTGACATCGGCCCACTGGCCGCGGCGCAGCAGGCCGACGGCGTCGCGACCGTTTTTGGTCGGCGACAGCAGCACACGGTCGTAATTGACGCGGCGGTCGTTGGTGGCGTCAAAGAAATAGGCGTTGAGGCCGTACTTGTCGACGCCGAAGTCGAGCACGCGCAGCCGCATTTCTTTGGCGGGGCTGAACGAGCGCGGGGCGTTGCTCCAGCCACTGGCGTCACTGAGGGCGGCGCCGGCAAAGGGAGCCTGGCCGGCAAAGCCGGCGGGATGATCAAACTGCAGACCGAAGGCGGCGACAAAGGCAGCGTTGTCTTCCGGGCTGATGTAGTTGGTGGCGACGCCGCGGCCGGAGAATGAGCTGCGGTAGTCGACGGTAGGTCCGGAGATGGCCGCATTGCGCCCGCCGGACCATTCGATCTGAACCACCTTCTTGCCGCCGCGTTCGGCGGACTGAGCCAGGCTTTCCGCCTGCAGCACGCCGGGGTCAAAGGCGGCCGTACGGCTGATCATCTGCTGGCCGTTGATGTGAAAGGTGTTGTTGGTCGAGCCGGTGACGGCGGGCCAGGCGCCGGTGGCGAGGCTGTACCAGCCTGCGCCCGTGTTGGGCGGCGCCTGCGTCAACAGCCCGTTGTCGGCGGCTTTGACGCCGGTGCGCAGCAGCCGCGCCATAAACGGCATGGTGAAGCGCTCGCCGGCCAACTGCTCCACGATGTCCTGGCGCATCCCGTCGGCGACAAAGAAGATAGCCTTGCTCTTGGCCTCACTGCTGGCCTCCTGCAGGTCATAAGCGGCTTCTTGCTCATCACTCAACTGCGAGAACAGATCGAGGCCCAGCCCCTGGCCGACCATCGGCAGGTAGAGATCAGGCGTTCTGGCGTCGCCGCCATCGGGGCCGGCGGGGACGTCCGGCCCATCCTGGGCGAAGACGGAGGCGGGCATGGCGAGCATGCCGAGGACGATCAAGGCAACTACGAACTTTTGCAGGGCAAGCCAAAGTCGCGTTGGTTTGTGCGATGCCATTCGTTGTGTCTCCTTCTGAAGCTTCAACAACAGTACATAGGTGGGGAACAATAGTTTAGACAAGCGACGGTAAAGCGGGTATGCAGTTCGATCGTGACGAAAACTATTTCTCGCACTGGCGGATGGGCGGAGCACAGTATAAATGTTATCACGGATAAGTAGTAAATGCGGCTTACTGTTTGCTTGCAAGCTGTGAAGGAAACTGTATCCAACTTCTATCCTGATCGTCCATCGCAGCCAGGGCGAAAAAGCGACAAATTCTAATACATTATGCATTGTGCGGCGTTTATATGACTCTATCCATATCAATATATCTATGAGACGTTTCATTAAGGGAGAAGCATCAAATGGCAAAATTCATAAGCTACTCGGCGGCCAACAGCAGGCCGCAATCAGAGCAGCAAAACAACGATGGCACCGGTGCTGACGCGCCGGCAGGAGTGGATGCGGAGCAGGCATCACAGATGGCCAGTGTGGACAGCGGCGAATTTCTGACCACCAATCAGGGGCTACGGATCAACGACGATCAGAACACGCTACGTGCGGGCGAGCGTGGGCCGAGCCTGCTGGAGGATTTTCACTTCCGCGAAAAGATCATGCACTTTGACCATGAGCGGATACCCGAACGCGTTGTCCACGCCCGCGGCAGCGGCGCTCATGGGGTCTTCCAACTGTATGAGTCGCTGGCGCAGTACACGTGTGCCAAGTTTTTGCAGGACACCTCCGTACAGACGCCGATGTTTGTGCGCTTCTCCACCGTCAACGGCTCACGCGGCTCGGCTGACACCGTACGCGATGCGCGTGGCTTTGCTACAAAATTTTATACGCAGGAGGGGGTCTTTGATCTGGTCGGCAACAACATGCCTGTTTTCTTTATCCAGGACGCCATCAAGTTCCCCGATCTTGTGCATGCCTTTAAGCCGGAGCCGGACAATGAAATCCCACAAGCGGCTACGGCGCACGACACGTTCTGGGATTTTATTTCCCTGACGCCGGAGTCAATGCACATGATCATGTGGGTGATGTCGGACCGCGCCATCCCGCGCAGCCTGCGTATGATGGAAGGATTCGGCGTCCATACCTTCCGGCTGATCAACGAGCAGGGCAAATCCACCTTCGTCAAGTTTCACTGGAAGCCGCTGCTGGGCGTGCATTCGCTGGTCTGGGATGAGGCGCAGAAGTTGGGCGGCAAAGACCCTGATTTCCATCGCCGTGATCTGTGGGATGCAATTGCAATGGGGGATTTCCCCGAGTTTGAGTTGGGACTGCAGTTGGTGGCGGAGGAAGATGAGCACAAGTTTGACTTTGACCTGCTGGACGCGACCAAAATCATCCCGGAAGATTTGGTTCCCGTCATTCCGGTAGGCAAGATGACGCTCAACCGCAACCCCGACAACTATTTTGCCGAGACTGAACAGGTCGCTTTTCATCTGGGCCATGTCGTGCCCGGCATCGACTTTTCCGACGATCCGCTGCTGCAGGGGCGACTCTTCTCCTATCTGGACACCCAGGTAAATCGTTTCGGCGGCGCTAACTTCCACCAACTGCCGATCAACCAACCCAAAACAGCGGTCAACAACTATCAGCAAGACAGCCCCATGCGCTATGCCAACCGTTCGGGCAAGGTAAATTACGAGCCGAACTCCTTGGGTGGGACGGCGCGTGAGGCTGCGCCCGCAGAAGGTGGCTATGTCAGCTATCCGGAACCGCTGCAAGGCAGCAAGGTGCGGGTGCGCAGCAAGAGCTTCGGCGATCACTACAGCCAGGCCACGCTCTTCTACAACAGCATGTCGCAGCCGGAGAAGGAGCACATCGCCGCCGCACTGCAGTTCGAGTTGGGCAAGGTAACGGTCAAAGCGGTGCAGCAGCGCACGGTTGACCACCTGGCGAACATCGACACGCAGTTGGCAAAGGAGGTAGGCGATTATCTGGGCGTCACAGCCAAACCCGGCTCCCCCAATCCCAATGTAGGCAAGGCCAAGGCTCTGAGCCAGTTGGAGAGCGTCAAGGACACGCCTAAGGGGCGCAAGATCGCCATTCTGGCCGGTGATGGCGTCGACGCCGCCGATGTGATGGCGATGCAGAAGGCGCTGAAGGCAGCTGGAGCCGCCGCGGAAGTTGTCGGCGTCCATCTGGGGATGCTGACGGCGGTGGGTGGCGACCCCATTGCCGCGCCCAAAAGTGTCTTGACAGCGGACTCAGTAATGTACGATGCGCTTTATGTGCCGCGTGGAGCCGGCAGCGCGCAGGCGCTGGTCGCCAGTGCGGACGCCATGCACTTTGTGCGCGAGGCGTTTAAGCATTACAAGCCGATCTGCGCCGGCGGCGAAGGCGCCGATGTTTTGGCTAAGGCTGCGATCACGGCCGCTGATCCGGGTGTGGTGGTCATCGACGACGGCGGTGCGGATGCCTTCCTGGCCGCCATCGGCAAACATCGTTTCTGGGATCGCCAGCGCGCCAAAGAGATGTCTGCCTGATCGCTCTGCTTATGGATGCGTCTCCGGCCTGGCTTCTGTTTCTGCCTTACCGGGGACGCAGCTGGCTGTTTGTGTGCGTTCCAGCCCGCGCGTGATGCCGTCGCGCACAACATCGGTGTAGGGGCCGTCCGGCAGGGCGGCCAGGTGCGCCGCTCCTTCTTGATAACAGCGGCGCACCCTTTGCACATCCTCCAACACTTCATGCGACCAGCCCAGGTTGAGATAGAGCGAAGGCAGGAAACCCTTGATCTCCTCGTTGATCCCTTGGCTGAACTCTTGGCTGTTTACGGCCAAGGCGTGATCAAGCGCCCGTTGGTTCCACGCCAGCGACTCCAGCAGGGTCTCCTGTTGGCGGGCGAGGTAGTGGGCGGCGATGCACGCTTCATAGTCGTCCTGGTGGTTCGCCCACGCCTGGCAATAGAGAGCGGCGGCTTCGGCATGGCGCCCTTGCCCCTCGGCAGCAATGCCCTCACTGCATAATTTGACGATCGGGTTGTTGGGGTCCATCGGCTGCTCCTTTGCGGCCCAGTATAGGCGGGAGGCAAGAGAGCGCGCAACCTCTTGACTTTCCCCGTCGTTGGCGCGAGGATGTTTCTAACAGTGTGTAAGTAAGTCATGCATCAGGCCAATATACCGGGCCGGTGCACCGTTTGTAAGCGCCCATCACTCAATTATGTATCCACAGCCGGCTACGGCCACTGTCATGCGCAGCATCAACCGCTCGGCAGTGCTCCATCTGATCCGCGAAGAGGGGCCGATTGCCCGCGCCGAGATCGCGCGCCGGCTGCAGATGAGCCTGCCCACTGTGCTGCGTATTGCTGAGCAGCTGCAGCAGGACGATCTGGTGCGCAAAACGGGCGGGCGCACCACTACCGGCGGACGGCCCGGCGTTCTGCTCGAGTTCATGGGCGACGCCTCCGTCGTGCTGGGCGTCGACATGGGCGGCGCCAAGCTCTTCGGCACAGTGGCCGATCTCAACGGCCATGTCCACTGCGAACGCTTTGCGTTGCACCCGCTGGGCAGCAGCGCCGCCGGCCACCTGGCCACCCTCATTGAATTTTGCAATGAGCTGATCGCCGCCGCCCAGGCCACCGGGCTGCGCATCCGCGGGGCCGGCGTCGGTGTGCCGGGGATGGTGGCTGTTCCCGACGGCGTGGTGCAGTGGGCGCCCAGCCTGCAGTGGCGCGACCTACCGCTGCAAGCCATCCTCCAGGAGCGGCTGGGGCTGCCCGTCTTTGTGGAAAATGATCTCAACTTGATGGCTTTGGGCGAGTTGAGTTTCGGCGCCGGCCAGGGCGCCCGCAACCTGGTCGCCGTCGCCATCGGCACAGGGATCGGCGCGGGCATTGTGATCAACGGCGCGCTCTACCGCGGCGCGCACCAGGCGGCGGGCGAGATCGGCTATCTGCCCCCTTCGGTGGCGGCGTTAGGCGTGCACTATGCCGGCTTCGGCGCGTTGGAAAGCCTGGCATCAGGCGAGGGGATCGCCGAGCGGGCGCGGCGGCAGGTGCAGCAGGCGAGGCTGCCGCTCGACCCAGCGGCGCTGACGGCGGAAACGGTCTTTGCCGCCGCCCGCCGCGGCGAAGCATGGGCGCAGGCGGTTGTCGCCGAGACGGTCGACTATCTCAGCCTGGGGCTGGCCGCCATCTGCGCGCTGCTCGACCCCGAAATCATTGTACTGGGCGGCGGCGTGGCGCTGTCGGCTGACCTGCTGCTCGACCCGATCCGCCGCCGGCTGGAGGGGGTGATCCCGGTCGTGCCGCCGATTGTCGCCTCCCCGCTAAAGCGGCGGGCGGCGGCGGTGGGCGCGGTTATGCTGGTGCTCAACGCCACGTCGGATGCTATGGTTGTCAGCCAACTGCGCTAGCCTTCTGTCCAGCGCGGCTGCTTGTTTGCTGAACTGCACTCTCTGCAGATCATTTTTTGTGAAAGGAAACAGCTCATGCGTAAGACTCTTGCCATTCTGCTCGTCACCGCGCTGCTGCTGCCGCTGCTGGCGGGCTGCGCCCCCACGGTTGCGCCCAGCAGTGCGCCGGCTGCCCCCGCGGCCCAGGATGCGGCCACCGTTCTGACCGTCTGGGACAACTGGACGCGCGACGAAGACAACACACTGATGGAGAAGCTGGTGGCGGATTTTGAAGCCGCGCACCCCGGTGTGACGGTCAACCGCGTCGTCAAGTCGTTTGACGACCTCAAAGCCACCGCCAAGCTGGCCATGAGTGCGGGCGACGGCCCCGACGTGGTCCAGATCAACCAAGGTTGGTCCGACATGGGCGTAATGGTGCAGGGCGGCCTGCTGGCCCCCTTGACGCCTTTTGCCGAGCAGTACGGCTGGCTGGACAAAATTTCGCCCGGCATTGTGGCGCGCAACAGCTACAGCGACGACGGCAAAAACTTTGGCCAGGGCACGCTTTATTCTCTGCCGCCCGTCGCCGAACTGGTGGGCGTCTACTACCGCAAGGACATTTTCAACGAGGTAGGGATCAGCGTGCCCAAGACCTTTGCCGAATTTGAGGCGGCGATGGAGCAGTTGAAGGCCGCCGGCTATGTGCCGTTAACCTTCGGCAATGTCGAAGGCTGGCCGGCGGGCCAGACGCTGGGTGAGATTCTCAACACCGAGCTGCCCGACCGCACCTATCTCGACGATCTGATCTTCAGCGCCGGCGGAGATGCCTCATGGGATTCGCCGGAGATGATCGCCTCCGCCCAAAAGCTGGTGGAGTGGAGCGACAAGGGCTATTTCACCTCCGGCTATGAAGGCATCGCCTATGAGGATTCGACCAATCTCTTCAACAATGGCGAAGGCGCCATGATGCTGACCGGCAGTTGGATGAGCAGCACCTTCCAGGCCGGCCCTAACGGCGAGAATATCGGCTTCTTCCTCGTGCCGCCTGCCGCAGAGGGCGGTTTCAAGATGTCCACCGGCGGCACTTCGCTGGCCTACGCCATCCGCGCCACCTCCGCCAATGTGGATCTGGCAGCCGAATATCTGGATTGGATGATGTCGGATGAGGCGGCCAAGGGCTGGATTGATGTAGCCATCGTGCCGGTGGCGCCCGTAGACACAAGCAATGTCGAACAGGGTACACTGTTTGCCGACATGGTCGCCGCCTGGCAGAGTATGAACAGCCGCGACGAAGTCGGCCACTATCTGGACTGGGCCTCGCCCACCTTCTATGACACGCTGACGGCGGCGATCCAGGAACTGATGGCCAAGCAGATTACGGCGGAGGAGTTTGCGCAGAAGCTGCAAACTGACCACCAGGCGTTCCTGACGCAGCTTGGCCGCTAGCACGTTCCTTGCAGCGGCTGAAGAAGGGTGACGATGATTTCTCACCCTTCTTCAACCGCTGCCATTCTAGCATCACTCACTTCATCATGCTGGAGCAGCCATGAAAAAATCCGGCAGACCGATGTGGGCGGCGTATCTCTATATCCTGCCCGCACTGGCGGTCTACAGCGTCTTTGTGCTGTGGCCGATCTGGGACACGCTGACCTACAGCCTCTACCGCTGGAACGGTTTTACGGCGCCTGTTTTTATCGGGCTGGCCAACTACGGCGAGATGTTGGGCGACCAGGTGCTGCAGCAGTCGCTGGTCAACAACGCCGTCTTTATTATCTTCTATTCGCTGCTGCCGATTGTGGTGGGGCTGCTGCTGGCGGCGCTGCTCACGCGGCGGCCCATCGCCGGACGGGCGGTCTTCCGCGCCGGGCTGTTTGTGCCCTATGTGCTGTCGATGGTCGTGGTCGGCGTGGTCTGGAAGTGGATTTACAACCCAGCCTTTGGCCCGCTCAACCAGGCGCTCAAGGCGATTGGGCTGGAGGCGTGGGCGCGGCCCTGGCTGGGTGACTTCCAGTGGGCGCTGCCGGCCGTCGGTCTCGTCGCCACCTGGGTGCAGTATGGCTTCTGTCTCGTGCTCTTTATCGCCGGCATTCAGAACATCAACGAAACGCTCTACGACGCTGCCAAAATCGACGGTGCGGGTGAACGGCAGCAGTTCTGGAACATCACCCTGCCGGCGCTGCGCAGCGAGATTTCGGTGGCGCTGGTGACCACCATGATCGCCGCCCTGCGCGTCTTTGACCTGATCTATGTGACGACACGCGGCGGCCCCGGCAACCGCACCTCGGTGGCCAGCCTGTGGCTCTATCAAAATGCCTTCCAGATCAACCGCGTCGGCTATGCTGCGGCGATTGCCGTCGTGCTGACCAGCGCTATCCTGCTCATCTCAGCCGCCATTATCGGCCTGCGTACACGGCTGGCGCCGGAGAATTAGCCCATGAACCCGACCCGACACAACCGTCTGCGCACTTGGGGCGTCTATCTCGTCCTGGGGCTGTTTCTGCTGCTGGCTCTGCTGCCCTTCGCCATCATCGTGTTGGCCTCGTTCAAAACCAGCAGCGAATTGAGCCGCGGCGTCTTTAGCCTGCCCGAAGTCTGGCGCTGGGAGAACTATCTGAAGGCCTGGACCCAGGGGCGCTTTGGCCAGTACTTCTTCAGCAGCGTCGTGGTGGCTGCGGCTGTGCTGCTGCTGGCCACCAGCTTTTCCGTCCTGGCCGGCTACGCCTTCGGGCGCATGCACTTCCCGCTGCAGGGGCTGCTTTTTGGTCTCTTTCTGCTGGGACTGATGGTGCCGCAGGAGGCGTTTATCATTCCTCTCTACCACACCATGCGCCGATTGGGTCTCTATGACACGTACTGGGCGCTGATCCTGCCGCAGGTGGGGCTGAGTGTCTGTTTTGGCGCCTTCTGGATGCGCGGGGCCTTTGCCGGCATCCCGCAGGATTTGGAGGATGCGGCGCGCGTCGACGGCAGCAACTCGTGGAGCGCGCTCTGGCGGGTGCTGCTGCCGGTTGTGCGCCCGGCTCTGCTCACGCTGGTCGTGCTGCTCTTTGTGTGGACCTGGAACGATTTTCTGCTGGCGCTGGTGTTGGTGACCAGCGAACAGCTGCGCACGCTGCCGCTGGGACTGGCCTTCTTCCAGGGGCGCTATTCGATGGATGTCTCGCTGGTGGCAGCCGGCGCCGTGATGGTGGCGCTGCCCACCATTCTGGTGTATGTCCTCTTTCAACGTCAATTTATTCAAGGCGTCACCGCCGGCGCCGTCCAAGGATAAGGAATTTTATGTTACCCAGCAAAATTGTCGTCATCGGCGCAGGCAGCGCCAGCTTTGGCCTCAACACCGTCGGCTCGCTGATGCGCAGCGCCCGGCTGCGCGGCAGCCAAATTGCGCTTGTCGACCGCAACGCCGCCACCCTCGACCTCATGCGGCGGCTGGCCGAGCGCATGAACCGCGAGTGGGACGCCGGCATGAGCATCACAACGCACACCCACCACGGCGAAGCGCTGGAGGGGGCGGGCTTTGTCGTATCGGCCATCGAAGTGCCGCCGCGCGAGACGCTGTGGCGGCAGGATTACGAACTGACGCTCAAATACGGCGTGCGCCAGCCGTATGCCGAGAACGGCGGGCCAGGCGGCTTTGCCCACGCCATCCGCAACATCCTGCCCGTGCTGGAGATTGCGCACGCCATGGAGCACGCCTGCCCTGACGCCTGGTTTCTCAACTTCTCCAACCCCATGATCCGCATCTGCGACGCCATCGCCCGTTACAGCAAGATCAAGGTGGTGGGGCTGTGCCACCAGATTTTTGCCGGCTACGGCATGGTGGGCTACGTGTTGGCGGACGAACTGGGCATCGATGTGCCGCCGGGACCGATAAGCTGCCACGCCGACCCCGACATCTGGCCGCAGCTCAACAACATTGCCTTCCAGGCCGTGCAGAAGGTGCACATCCAGGCCGCCGGTCTCAACCACTTCACCTGGATGCTGGGGCTGCGCGACCGGCGCAATGGGGATGATCTCTACCCGCTCTTTCGCGAACGCTGGGCGGCCTTTGACCCCAGCTTTGAGCCGCTGACGCGGCGCGTCTTTGACGCCTTTGGCCTCTTCCCGATTCCCGGCGACGAGCATCTGTGCGAGTATCTGCCCTGGCTGAGCGACCCCGTCACGCAGCCGTGGGAGAAGTACGAGGTCAGCCTGTATGATTGGGAACGCAACGACCAACTGCGCAGTGCAGGGCACCGCACGATTGCGGCGATGGGCGCGGGCGAAGAGGGGATCGACACCCTGCGCGCAGCCGACAGCGAAGGGGCGGAAGAGTTGATCGAGGCGATGGCCGGCGGCGAGCCGCACTATCATCTGGCCGTCAACCTGCCCAATGTGGGGCAGATCGCCAACCTGCCGCTGGGCGCCATTGTCGAGACACCGGCCCTTGTCGATGGGCTGGGCGTGCACGGTGTGGCCGTGGGCAGCCTGCCCGCCGGCGTAGCCGAACTGTGCCGGCGCGAGATCGCCGTGGCGCAGTTAGCTATCGACGCCGCCGTCACGGGCGACCGCCGGCTGGCGCTGCAGTGCCTGCTGCTCGACCCGGTGATCACCGACCTGGATGTGGGCAAGCAGATTTTGGATGATTACCTGGAAACCTACCGCGACTATCTGCCGCAGTTCTGGCAGTAAGGGGGTGCCATGCGCGACACACTGCGGATTGCCATTATCGGCGCGGGCAGCGTCGTCTTCAGCAAGGGGACAATCGGCGACATCCTGCTCAGTGAGGTGTTGACGCAGACGCCGGTTGACCTGCGGCTGATGGACATCGTGCCTGCCCATCTGGAGGGCGTCGAGCAGTTCGCCGCCGTCGCGGCGCAGCAGTTGGGGCGGCAGGTGCGGGCGACGGCCACCAGCGACCTGCGCGCAGCGCTGGACGGGGCGGACTTTGTCATCACCGCCTTTGAGGTGGATCGCTACCGCTACTGGGCGCAGGATTTCCACATCCCGCGCAAGTATGGCTTTGCGCAGATTTATGGCGAGAACGGCGGGCCGGGCGGGCTGTTTCACGCCCTGCGCAATATGGGGCCGCTGCTGGAAATTGCGCAGACGATGGAGGAACTCTGCCCGCAGGCCTGGCTGATTAACTACAGCAATCCCGAAGCCAAGCTGGTGCAGGCGGTGGGCAAGCTGAGCAAGATTCAGGTGGCGGGGATGTGTCACGGTGTCTTTATGGGGCGCGAGCAGGTGAGCAAGCTGCTCGAACTGCCGCAGGAGGAGATCGAGACCGTTGCCTGCGGCCTCAACCACTTCGCCTGGTTCCAGCGCATCCGCCACAAGCCGACGGGCGAGGATTTGTACCCGCGGCTGCGGGCCAAGGAGCGGCAGGCGCACTGGCTGGCGCGCTGGGATGAACTGGCGCTGAGCCGGATTCTGCTGCGCACCTTTGGGCTGTGGCCGTATCCGGGAACCAACCACAGCGGCGAGTATCTGCGCTGGGCGGGGCCGTTTATGGCGACCGAGGGAATGCAGTACTTTTACGACCCGGCAGGGTCAGCGCCAGGCGCGCCGCCGGAGGGCATCCCCGCCTTTGTCTACGACCTGGCGGGGCGGCCCAGCGAGACGCCGCTTTATGGCGCGGAGCATGTCACGCAGGTCTACCCCACCTGGGAGGGCGCGGCAGAGGGCGCGGTGGACGGCGAGCGCATCACGCCATCGGGTGAGGAAGGCGTGTGCATCCTGGAGGGGATCGTAGGCGGCGGGCCGCTGCCCATCGCCACCGCCAACATGGTCAACCGCGGCTGCATCCCCGGTCTGCCCAACGACATGGTGGTGGAAGCGCCCGCCGTAGCCGATGGGGCGGGGCTGCATTTGCAGCCGGTGGCGCCGCTGCCCACGGCGATCACGGCAATGCTGGCGCTGCAGGGGCAGATCAACGCTCTGCTGATCGAAGCCTACGCCGAGCAGTCGCGCCGCAAGCTGCTGCAGGCGCTGCTGCTCGACCCTACCATTTCCAGCTATCAAAATGCCGTGGCGCTGATCGACGAGATGTGTCGCGTGCAGGAGGGGATTTTGCCGCGGCTGGAATGGTGAGCAGCGCGTAATGTTCGGCAAGAACAAGCTTCTCGCTCGCTAGCCGTCACAAAACGTTGCCATTTATCCAACTGCTTTTTAACCCTCCCATTGTGAGGGTTAACATTGGTTAACATTTGTGAAATTGACAGTGCACAGTTTTTGTGTACACTGTTTAACTTTAGTTTCCGGTAAAAGTGCATCAAGGTGCGTAGAGAAATGACAAACGACGATTAGCAGGTCACAATCCAGGTTGATCAAAACCAAGGAGGGTGAGGAATGCTAATCGCCGCAGAAGTTACTGT
>JBBRBX010000125.1:0-14015 GCA_038205395.1 Caldilineales bacterium | reverse complement strand
ATGATGCGCTGGTGAGTGCCTTAGAGGCGTGGCCGCAGACCGGCATCCCGCACAATCCGGGGGCGTGGCTGACCACTGTGGCGCGGCGCAAAGCCATTGACCGGCTGCGCCGCCGCCGCACCGGCGTGCGCAAGGAGCAGGATTGGGCGGAGCAGTGGGCGCAGCAACAAGAGACGGAGGCCGCCGGAGAAGAGTGGATGGACGACGAGCACGCCATAGCGGACGAACGGCTGAAACTGATCTTCACCTGCTGCCATCCGGCTTTGGCGCCGGATATCCAGGTGGCGCTCACGCTGCAGACGTTGGCCGGCTTCAACGCCGCCGAAATTGCGCGCGCGTTTCTCAGCAACGAAGCGACGCTGGCGCAGCGGCTTGTGCGCGCCAAGCGCAAAATTCGCCAGGCCGGCATCCCCTACTCCGTGCCGCCGGCACACCTGATCGGTGAGCGGCTGGCCGCCGTGCTGGCTGTCATCTATCTTGTGTTCAATGAAGGCTATGCCGCCGGCGGCGGCGCTGATCCGGCGCGCCGCCGCTTGTGCCGCGAAGCCATTCGCTTGGGGCGTGAACTGCTCTACCTGCTGGAGCGGGAGGCGGATACGGTTCTCCCCGAACTTGGCCCGCACACAGCCGAAGCGCTTGGCCTATTGGCGCTGATGCTGCTGCACGATGCCCGCTGCGCGGCGCGTGTCGATGCGCAAGGGCAGTTGGTCCTGCTCGAAGATCAAGAGCGGGCGCTGTGGGATCAGGCCGCCATCCAAGAAGGGGTGGCGCTGCTGGATCGGGCGCTGGCCCTGCGCGCGCCCGGCCCCTACCAGATTCAAGCCGCGATCAGCGCGCTGCATGTCAGCGCCGCACGTGCGGAAGAGACGGATTGGGTGCAGATCGTGGCGCTGTACGATGCGCTGCGCCGCTTCCAAGAAACGCCCGTGATCCGTCTCAACCAGATCGTGGCCATCGCCATGGCTGACGGGCCGTGGCGGGCGCTGCCGCTGCTGGAGCAGCTGCAAGACGAGGGTGCGCTGCAAAGCTATTTTCCGTTCTATGCCGCCCGCGCCGACCTGCTGCGCCGCGCCGGCTTGCTGGGGCCGGCAGCGGCGGCTTATGCGGAAGCGATCGCGCGCGCTCACACGGCCAGTGAGCGAGACTATCTGACAATGCGCCTTAACCAAAGCAGAGTCGCCGCCGGCAGTGGCAACGAGTAACTGTTTCATCACTTGATTTACTTAAAGAAAAGCCTAAGCCGATGGTGTTGGCGTCAGCAGGCGGGATTGCAGCACCAGTTGCAGTGAGGCGCTAGCAACCTCCCGTTTGTTCACCTTGACCAGATGGAATGGGTAGGTCACCTCCGCACCGGAAGCCATTGTGCTGCTGGGTTCCCAGAACTGGGCGTAGACAATCAGACGGTCATTCTGTCTTGTGATACGTTCAATGACCGTCGGAAAATTGAGTGAACCCTTGTGACCCCGAAAAAGGGCAACAACAGCGTACTGCGCAAAATCTACTTGCTGGAGGGCAGCCAGCGTTTGAGGCGCCAGCTGACTTTCAATGTCCCCAAGCTGCTCGGACGACGTCAGCAGCAGCAACTGTGGTTCGAGTCTCGTTGGATCATAGGTTATACCCATCCCGCCCTCATTTCGCGCAATCGTTTCAAACGCAACGTCTACTTCTCCTCCGCCGGCGGGTATAGTGACTGTGGGTGCGCCGGTCGGCGGGGGGAGAGAAGTAGACGCATGACAGCCTCCTAGCAGCAGCGCGGCCAACAGCAGGCCAACAACGGCAAGCTTGTCCATGCAGACCATCTCCTTTTCCTATGATTTCGATAAAGCAAACGACAGAACAACCCGGCCAGTCCACCAACCGGCAAACTGCGCTCTTTTTTGAGGCGGCAAGTGATCGGCCATGCACCGCGCAGCCGCTAACTATTCTCGTTTCAGACGTTTTGCACTTGCGTCTTGCCTTCCCCTTGCCGCCCCATCACCCTTGTTTCAGAACAGCACATTGCTGGCAAATAAGCCGCTTGCTATTCCCCTACCGTAACTTGTCACGGCGTAATACCTTTATAAGCCATGAAGAGATCACCCGGCCAGACGTGCATGTTGAGGTTTGTCAGTTGTGAGAAGCCATCAATAGGCTCGCTGGAGGAGACGACGACAAGCGAGCCGTACCAGCCATCGGGAATAGTGTAATTGCCAATGCTTAGATCAGCGAGTCGATGGTTGTGATGGACTGCGGCACCGGCCGCCACACCGTTGGAATATAAAACATAGTTGGAGCAGCCCACACAGGCGGCCATGTAGTAGAAAGTAAGATTGGTTGCGTTCGACGGGCTGAGGTTCTGCACGGAGACCGTCGTTGCCGAGCCATCGGCCAGCCGTTTCTGAATCAGCGGGAAGACAATCTGGCGTGCGACAGTATTCTCCGGCATAGCCTCGTATGCGGCTGCATTGGCGGTGTTGCCGGCGCCGACATAGCGCATCTGTACAAAGGTGACCCCAACGTTGGGGGCCGTAACCCGGCAGGAGCCATACCAATTGCCGGGGATGCCATAGTCTACCACCGGGTTAAAAGAATAAGAGCCGGTGTGGGGCACTGACTGGCTATTGGTGACCGTAAAGGGAGCACCGCCGCCGGGCGCAGGTGCACACGTAAGAACCAGGCTGCCGGTATTGAACTGTGTGCCGCTCAGGTTTTGGATGGTGACCGGTGTGCTGAGGCCATTTGTCAGTCGTGACGTGAAGAGTGGAATATACCAGGTACGGTCGGCTTGCCCGGTGGTGAAGCCCTGCAAGCTCTGGATGGTGGCGGCACCGGTCTTAAGGTCGGAAAGCACGGCGGCATTACCCGTTCCGATAACGCGCACCACGGCTGAGCCGATCCAGTCGTCAGGCACATTCGCCGCAGATTCGGTTTGCAGCGAATAAAGGTACGTGGCAGCGGGTGGAATGAAGAATGTGGGTGTCGTGTAGTTGGGTTTGCCTGAGCCGGGCAGCGCGACCAGGTCGATGACGGCGAACAGGTCACTGCTGCCAACATTCTGAATGTACAGGTCGCTGTTACCGATGCCGCTAGCTGTAATTTTTTGGCGCAAAACCAAAGGTACAAAAAGTGTGTCGGCGGTGCGGGTAAATGTCACTCCGGCATAAGCAGCACTGATATTGTTGGGGACAGGATTGCGCCGCACCGCTACCGAGACAGCCAAATCTTCACTGCCATTTACAATTGCCGAACCATGTAACGCCCCCGGCGGCACAATCACCCACTCCTGCCCAGCTGTCAAGTTCATGTTGAAGGTAAATGCAATGCCGCCGCCAACCTGCGCTATGTGATAGAAGCTGATGCGCAGCGGTCGCGACTGGGGGCTTTCGTTACGTACCATGATCGAGGCAGTCCAATTGTCAAGGTTGTGGATAACCTCCGGCAGATAGGTAGCCTGCTTGCTCCAGGCGATGCCGAGCAAATTGCCGCCCAACTCACTGCCCAGATCTCCCACTGCCGTACGCACCATTTGGATCGTGTAATATCCGGTTTCTGGTGCTATGAAGTCTACAATTTCAAAGTTGTTCGTCGTGCTACGTGATGCTGCTACCAGAGCGTTGTTAGACGTGCGTATCTCCAGATCAAAGTTTCTGAATAGCCGATCCGACGATGTATCCGTAACAGTCGCGTCGGCTTGAGAGAACCATGCAATGACGACCCGTATATCTTCACCACTGGTGGCTCTAAACGTTCGTTGCACGTTGCCATTGACGGTTGGAGAGGAATCGGTAGTCGAAATGTTCCACCAGCACGGTGCGCTGCATGTTCCTACGCCGCCCTCGGTTTGTGCAATCCAGTCGGCCAATGCGGCATCGATACTGCCGGCACCGTCACGACTGCTCAACGTGCGATCCCCCTCGACATTATGCACTGCCGAAGCCATGATGATGGCTTTGACCGCAGTCGGTGCAGTCTTCAAGTCGGGATCGCGCTGCATCAAGAGCGCAGCCAGTCCAGCTACTTGCGGCGCAGCATAGCTTGTGCCACCTTCCGTGCCTGCCACTGTAGTGATGCTAGTACCCGGGGCAGCCACCTCCGGCTTTTCGACGCCGGTGGCCGGATTGGTATAAAGCGAATCACTGGCCATTGTGTCATCCGACCAGGAGGAGGTGTTGTTGTCATTCATGTTGCCAACGGCAATTACATTGAAGGCTTTGGCCGGCGTGGTGATAGAAGCCCCACCGCTGTTGGCGTTGCCGGCAGCAATAACAGCTGTAAACCGCCGCTGTTTAACTCGATAGTCATACACACGATCCATATATTGCAGAACGGTACTGGCCCCAATGCTTTCGCTTTGGTTGATCACATGGGCAAAGTTTGTAAAGGTGGGATCGGTTGCCCATGCAAGCGCGTTAGCAATTTCCAAATTAGAAGAATTGCTATGCCCAGCATCCAAGATTTGCGCTCCATAGGCCGTGCCATGCAGCACAGGGTTGCTACACGCTGCAATCGCCGCTACCCGGCTTTTATGGCCAGTTGGATCGATGGGGGAAATTCTTGTTGCTATGATGTTCAGACAGGCAGCGGCAGTTGCATTGATGTTATAATGTTCAATGATGGCAATCCGGCTGCCTGCACCGGTGAATCCTCTGCTCCACACCTGCGGCACACGGTCGGATGGGAGGGCGCTTTGCACTGCCGGTATTGCTTGTTCTTCAATAAGAAAAACCTCTGCCACATCGGAGCGTTTGCTTAAAGCAAGAATTATGCGCTTGGGGAGACCAGCCGCAATTGTAGGCACACCGGCAGACTCCTCAACGGCGAATCCCTGTTCCTCCAGCCAGGTTGCGACCGGCTGTACGCGTATTGCCACTGCTGCAGCAACAAGTTTTTCGTACTCAACTTGAATTTTGACGGCCAGAACAGGGTCTGCGACGGCCCACAGAACACCTCTCTGTGCCAACGCCTCCTTGGCCGCTGGATAACGGTCGATGATCTCAGCCTCGATGTCAGACTGCGAACGTGCTGTTTCCGTGTACGCAACCCAGACTGCCACCGGCAATATCTCTTCATCACTGGTTTTCTGAAGGCGCTCATAGAGTACAGGGTTGAGTCTGCCATACTTGGCGTTGTAAGCCGCATCCTCAGCCGCGCGCACGGCGTTATAATCCGGCTCCACCGTCAGCGTCTTGGGATCGACAAGCACAGCAAAGAGTCGGGAGCCGTCCGACACATCGGAGTAGACGGTAATATAAAGGTAGCTGCGTCCCAACAGCGGAAAGTTGACAGTCTCCTGGTAGAGAGATACAAGCCGCTCGCGCGCAATGTCTTGCTGGGCTGCCACGTACTGCAAGGCGAGTTCAATTTCGGGAGTAAGCGGCGCCTGCTCTACCGGCGCCGGCGGTTGAGGTAGCGGCGAATCGAATGGCGCAACATCTGTTTGGGCGTTGATTTCGGCGCTGTACAACAGTACAAAGCAAAATCCAAACACGACAATAATCAGCAGCAGACAAGCTTTACGTGTCATGCGAGAGCCTCCTAAATTACTTGATTTACTTAAAGAAAAGATAAGCTGAACTGGGCGTAGACAATCAGACGGTCATCCTGTCTTGTGATACGTTTAATGATCGTCGGAAATTTCAGCGAACTTGTGAACACGAAAAAGGGCAACGACAACGTACTGTTCAAAATCTACTTGTTGGAGGGCAACCGGCGTTTGGGGCGGCAAATGAGGCGTTTTGCCTTCCTTTTGCCACCCCACCAGCCTTGTCTCAGAACAGCTTATTCATAGCAAGTGAGCCACCTGCTACTCCCCCACTGTGTAGCTGATCGACAGGATGGTCTCGCCGTAGGTGGATTCCTGGACGTTGTTGTTGTGCTCGAACTCCTCGTTCAGCCCCATGAGCATCAGCCCGTGGTTGGGCGCTTCGCCGCGCAGCCACGCCTGCACCACCGGCCCCACATCGATCGTCAGCCCGTCCTGCAGATTGAAGGTGGCCTGCTCCAGGGCGCCCACCCTATTGGGCAGGTCACAGTAGACGTAGGCCGGCGTATAGAGCACGCCGTCTCCTTCCTGCAGCGGCGCCTCCAGCACCAGCAGATGGGCGGCTGCCGACACCAGGCGGCGCGCCGGGTTGCCGTTGAGTTGCCAGAGGGTTTCGTCGAGACGCAGCCGCAGCCGCGCCTCCTCGACCACTGCCCGCGGCGCATGCGGCAGATTATCAAAGCGCAAATAGCCCCGATAGCAGAAGCCGACATACTCGTAGCCGGCCTCGCTGGGGTCGTCGACACGATTGCGGTAGCCCACCCGAATCTCATCCGCGGGCGGCACTTCGGGCCACATGGTTCCGGCAAACAGATGCGGGGCGCTGCCCGCGCGAATGTCGTGCTTGCGCCGCCATACCGTCCGGCGAATCGGGCGCAGCGAAACCGTCGCGAGGGTGTGCTCCCCGGCCTGAAAAGCCATGTGCGTCGAATGCTCTGCATTGAGTACGACCATCATATGCTCCTTTTTGTGTTGCATCTTGTGCGGCTGTACCTCTATTATCACGCCGTTATGTGTTGGCGGTGATCGCAATCTGCGCACAAATACTCTTAACGCAGAGGCGCGGAGGCAGCAGCATGTAGGTCACGCTTGCAGCGTGACACAGTTTGCAGCGTGGTAGACGGCTCTGCCCTTGACCAAAGCACCGTCACGCTGCAAGCGTGACCTACATGCGCCCTCTGCGTTAAAAGTATTTCCTCACCGCCCACGCGCCGTGAGCTGGCTGATGCGCTGGGTGGGAGAAACCACAAACAGGCGGTAGAGCAGGGAGACAGTGGACGCGGCGCTGGCCTCGCGCAGCCGGGTGTACGCCAGCAGCACGACACCCAGCCCCAGCCACTGGATGGCAAAGAAGAGCGCAAAGCCGCTGAGCGCAAAACCGCCGATGTTCACCTGCACACCGCGCAGCGTGTCCAGCAGCAGCCCCCACAGAATCGGCGAGACACCGGTCATGGCGCTGATCAGCACCGAATGCAGGGCAAAGTACTGCGTGCTCTGCGGACGGTCGCCCACCGTGTTCATCAACAGCCGCGTCAGCGACAGGTCGTAGATGGCCCCAAAAAAGCCCGCCAGCAGCATTAGCGCCGGGGCTACCAGCAGGGGCTGGGCGAACCAGTTCATTGCCAGCAGGAACCAGGCCAGAAAGTAGAGCACCCACCACAAAAAGACAATCCCCAAAAATGGCCGGCTGCCGAAGCGGTCGACGCGGTGGCGCAGAAGCTGCATGGCCAGCGTCCCCAGCAGCGCCGCCCCCGCCGTCAGCCAGAGGATGACCCCATCCTGAAGCTGCACCTGGTCGCGCACAAAGACGATGACAAAGGTGGCGATGGAAGCAACAAAGGTCTGCACGGCCATGCTGAAGAGCAGCAGGCGGACAAAGGCATTGTCGCGCAGCAGCGACAGCCACGCCACGCGCGGCCTGGCGGCCGGCCCTGTCCCGCCGGCCAGACCCGCCGCGACGGGCGGGTCGGGAACCCGGTTCAAAAAGTAGAGGCTGATCACGCCGCCGATAAAACTGATGCCGAATACAATCGAGTAGGCGGCCATGTTCTTGTGGTCGAACAGAAAGAAACCGGAGATGGCGAGCGCGGCCACGCCCGCGCCATTGACAAAGGTGCGGTCGCGGCTCAGATAGAGGCCGCGCAGCGAACGCGGCACCAGCGAAGTCGTCCAGGGCAGCCAGGAGCAGGTGGCGATCCCGCGCAGGGTGGTGAAGGCCGTCATAATCGCAATCAGCAGCCCGATCACATAGGGCGCCGGCAGCCGGCTCACGCTCAACGGCAGCAGCATCAAAAAGATCAGCGTCATCACGCGCGCCGTCCAGCCCTTGACCATCAAATTGCGGTAGCCGATGCGTTCGGCGTGCGGCGCCACAAACAACTGCAGCATCGAGGTGAGCGGCGATAGCCCCGCCAGCAGCCCCAGCACAACCGCCGGCGCGCCCAGTTCGCGCGCAAACAGAATCAGCGGGCCGCCCAGGCAGATCTGCCAGGAAACGGCGTTAAAGCCTTGAAACCAGTAGGCGTTGTAGATTTTATCCGGCAGACGGTCGACAGATTCGGCAGGGGCTTTAGCGGCAAGCGACGTGCGCAGTGGTTTCGATACGGTTGGTTTTTTCACAGTCACAGCACCCGGCAAACAAGTTCCTACCATTGTACGCCCACCCAGCCCGCGCTGCCAAACATTTTAGCAGGCGCGCCAAAACAAAAGCTCGCCGGCGGCGCCGGCGAGCTTTGTTCTGCTGTACAACCCAACGACGACGGCTAGGCTTCCCAGTGCTCCGGCGAGCGCCAGAGGCTGGAGAGAATCAGGTCACGCACATTGAGCATTTCCTTGGGCAGCCGGTCATACAGCTTGATGAACAGCTCCTCATGCGACAGGATTTCGCTCATCCACTCGTCGCGGTCGATCGACATGACATTGTGGAACTTGGCCGGCGTGAACTCCTCCAGCCCCGTCCAATCCAGGTCCTCGTAGCGGGGCATCCAGCCGATGGGGCTTTCGATGCTGACCGCACGGCCATTGGCGCGCTCGACGATCCACTTCAGCACACGCATGTTTTCGCCAAAGCCGGGCCACACAAACTTGCCGTTCTCGTCCTTGCGGAACCAGTTGACGCCAAAGATGCGCGGCGGGTTGGGAATGGTGCGGCCAAACTGCAGCCAGTGATTAAAATAGTCGCCCATGTGATAGCCGGCGAAGGGCAGCATGGCAAACGGGTCGCGGCGCACCTGGCCGGTGGCGCCGGCGGCCGCAGCCGTCGTCTCGGACCCCATCGTGGCGGCCAGATAGACGCCATAGATCCAGTTGAAGGCCTGGTAGACCAGGGGCACGACGCCGCTGCGCCGCCCGCCGAAGATAAAGGCCTTGATCGGCACACCCTGCGGGTTCTCCCACTCCGGGTCGATCACAGGGTTCTGGTGCGCCGGTGCGGTGAAGCGCGCATTGGGGTGCGCCGCCTTGCGCCCGCAGTCGGGCGTCCACTCCAGCCCGGTCCAGTCGATCAGATGCGCCGGCGCTTCCTTGCTCATCCCTTCCCACCAGACGTCGCCGTCATCCGTCAGCGCCACATTGGTGAAGATCGTGTTGGCGCGGATCGACTCCATGGCGTTAGGGTTGGTGTCGTAGGCGGTGCCCGGCGCCACGCCGAAGTAGCCGCTTTCGGGGTTGATGGCATACAGCCTGCCGTCGGCGCCCGGCTTGATCCAAGCGATATCGTCGCCTACCGTCGTCACCTTCCAGCCTTCAAAGGCCTTGGGCGGCACCAACATGGCAAAGTTCGTTTTGCCGCAGGCGCTGGGGAAGGCAGCGGCGACATAGGTCTTTTCACCTTCAGGCGATTCCACACCCAGCACGAGCATATGCTCGGCCAGCCAGCCCTCGGCCCGCGCCATCGTGGAAGCGATGCGCAGCGCCAGACACTTTTTGCCCAGCAGGGCGTTGCCGCCGTACCCGCTGCCGTACGACCAGATCGAGCGCTCTTCGGGGAAGTGCACAATATACTTGTGCTCTTTATTGCTGGGCCACGGCACATCCACCTGGCCCGGTTCCAACGGCACGCCGACGCTGTGCAGACAAGGGACGAACTCGCCATCCTCGCCCAGCACATCATAGACAGCTTTGCCCATGCGCGTCATAATGCGCATATTGGCCACCACATACGGGGAGTCGGTCAATTCTACGCCGATATGGGCGATGGGGGAGCCAAGCGGCCCCATGCTGAACGGGATGACATACATCGTCCGCCCGCGCATGCAGCCGTCGAACAGGTTGAGCAGGGTCTCCTTCATCTCCTTGGGCGCCATCCAATTATTGGTGGGGCCGGCATCACCTTTGTTGGTGGTGCAGATAAAGGTGCGGTCTTCTACGCGTGCCACATCGGAGGGGTCGGAGCGGCAGAGAAAGCTGTTGGGGCGCTTTTCAGGGTCCAGGGCGATAAAGGTGCCGGCATCGACCAGCGTCCGGCACATGGCGTCATACTCGGCCTGTGAACCGTCACACCAGTAGACCTCTTCGGGCTTGCACAGCTCGGCCATTTTTTCGACCCATTCGCGCAGGGGAGCGTGACGAACGTAATCAGGTGCATTCATAAATTTGGATCCTCCAGACTCGTGTAATGTAAAACCGGTAACCAACAGGTAAAAGAAAATAATCTTGCAGAAAAGCGCTATAAAATCTTCAGAAAATTACTTTGTTACAAAATGCACAAACGCGCTTTAGTATGTGTCACTGCTACACTTATGCGCACGACCTGTATTGTACATGGATTCGGCATTTTTGCTCCTAGCCACTTGGGTAGGTTTTGATTGGCCCGCTTGCCGGTTTCCTGACCGGTTTCCCAGACGGTTTCCCGGCTCACGCCTGGCGCGCCAGCAGCCACTCCGCCACCGCCGCCAGCCGGCTGGCAGCCGCCTGGGAACCCAACGCCGCCTCCAGCGCGTTCATCGCCTGGGCGAAGTGCGTGTTGGCCGCATCCGCCGCGTACGCCTGCGCCTCGGCCTGCGTCAGCAGCGCCAGCGCCTGCGGCAGGCGCGCGGCGTCCATCTCCCCGTCCAGCAGCGCCCCCAACGCCGCGCCCGTCTGCGGATGGTTGCGCGCGTGCAGCAGGGGCAGGCTCTTCTTTTTGCGCAGCACGTCGCTGCCCGCCGCCTTGCCCGTTACCTGCGGGTCGCCCCAGATGCCCAGGATGTCGTCCTGAATCTGGAACGCCAGCCCTAACTCCTGCCCAAAACGCTGCAGCGCCTGCGCCTGCGCCGGCGAACCGCCGCCCGCATAGGCGCCGACCGCCACACTGCCGCCCACCAGCGCCGCCGTCTTGCCGGCAATCATGCGCAGATATTCGTCCACGCTGACCTGGCTGCGCTGCTCAAAGCGCATATCCAGATACTGCCCTTCGGTCAGCGCCACGCAGGTGCGCGTAAAAACGTCCAGCGCCGCCAGCAGCGCCGGCGCCGGCACGCCGCGGCCCGCCAGCCGCTGCATGGCCGCAAAGGCCAGCGCAAACATGCCGTCGCCGCTGTTGACCGCCAGCGGCACGCCCCACAGCTTCCATACGGTGGCCCGGTGGCGGCGGGTTTCATCCCCATCTTCGATGTCGTCGTGCACCAGCGAGAAGTTGTGCAGGATTTCGATCGCCGCCGCCGCGGGCAGCGCCCGGCCCGTCTCCCCGCCCACCTCGGCGCAGGCCAGCAGGCAGAGGATTGGGCGCAGCCGTTTGCCCGCCGGCAGCGCGGCGGGGGCAAAATCCTGATCCAGCCAGCCCATGTGATACTGCATCATGGCGTAATGGCCGTGCACAGCCTCCTCCCCGCTGGAGAGCACCGTCTGCATCTCGGTCTCCAGCGCGGGCAGCCAATCCTGCATAAACTGCGCAAGCTCATCCCGCATGGTTCATCGCCTCTTTCTTGACCAGCACATCCGGTTGGCGCAGCGCCGCTACGTCGCAGGCGCCGCTGCAAAACATGGTGATGCGCAGCTCGGTGGCCAGCAGATCCATCTCTGCAACCACTTCCTCCGGCCCCGCCATGGCTTTCTTGAGAAACGGCGAGGCCAGCCCCACCAGATCAGCCCCCAACGCCGCGCATTTGGCGATATCCTGGCCGGAACGGATGCCGCCGCTGGCAAACAGATGCACCTCCGGGCGTCCCAGGCTTGTGCGCGCTGCGCGCGCCGCCAGCAGGCTCTCGGCGGTGGGGATGCCCCAATCGGCAAAGGCGCCGGCCAGCCGCCGCAGCCGCTCGGTCGGCGCGCGGTGCATCTCCACCTGGCTCCAGGAAGTGCCGCCTGCGCCGGCCACATCGATGGCCCCCACGCCCGCTTCGATCAGCCGGCGCGCAGTGCGCTCGCTGATGCCCCACCCCACCTCTTTGATGATCACAGGCCGCCCCAGCGTGGCGCAGACCTGCTCGATCTTGCCCAGCAGCCCCCGCCAGTTGACATCGCCTTCGGGCTGCACCGCCTCCTGCAAGGGGTTCAGATGCAGGATCAGCGCGTCCGCCTCGATCATATCGACGGCGCGGCGGCATTCGTCCACCGTGTAGCCATAGTTGAACTGCACCGCGCCCAGATTGGCGAAGAGCAGGAGGTCGGGGGCCACGTCGCGCACGCGGAAGGTCTGGCCCGCTTCCCCCCGCTCGATCCCCGCCCGCTGGCTGCCGACGCCCATCGCCAGTCGCTGCTGCTGCGCCGCCTCCGCCAGGTTGCGGTTGATCATGCCCGCCTGCTCGGTGCCGCCGGTCATGGAGCTGACCAGGATCGGCGCCGACAAGCGCTTGCCGAAGACCAGCACACTGGTGTCGACCGCGGGCAAGTCCAGTTCCGGCAGCGCCTGGTGCACAAACCGGTACTGCTCCAGCCCCGTCGTCACCTGCGGAAACTGGACGTTCTCCTCCAAGTTGATGCGAATGTGATCCGCTTTGCGCTGGTTAATCGACAAAAGCCCCTCGATATTTCCTCGCTGTTACCGCGATCTTACTTCAATGTTACTGCGATGTTACTGCCGCATAATTCTGGCAAAAAGTGATTTGGCTGCGCTATAGTATACCAAACGATCCGCAAAAACTTCTGTCAGTTGACTCGCCGTCTGGAAATGGGGACTTAAAAATGCCACAAGCTGCGCACCATGCTCGTTCCGGCGTCCGCGCGCCGGCCCTGTTTGACCCCGCCCGCTTTGCGCCGCACTACCCGCCCGACCTGCCGCTGGAGCCGCTGCATCTGGAGATCGATCTGCGGCTGGACCTGGCCGAGGCCAGCGCGCAGGCGGTGGTCACGACACTGGTGCAGGCCCGGCGTCCCGGCGCCCAGGAGCTGGTGCTGGATGCTGTGGGGCTGCAGATCACGGCGGTCGAGGATGGCGACGGCAGCCCGCTGCAGTGGCGCGCCGACGGGCAGAAGTTGACGATCCGCTGGCCGCAGCCGCTGGCGCAGGGCCAACAGGCCGAGGCGCGCGTCCGCTACCACGTGGCCGCCCCGGCCGCCGGACTCTATTTTTCGCGCCCGACGCCGCAGCAGCCGGATGCGCCCTGGTATGCCGTCACCGACCACGAAACGGAGCGCGCCCGCCACTGGCTGCCCTGCATCGACCTGCCCAATGTGCGCACGACGCTGGATATCCATCTGCGCGCCGACAGCCGCTTCACCATGCTGGCCAACGGCTATCTGGTGGAAGAGCTTGACCACGGCGACGGCAGCAAGATTGTGCACTACCGGCTGGAACAGCGCTGCCCTTCCTATCTGATCTGTTTTGCCGTGGGCGAGTTTGTGCGCTATGACGACGGCGACTTCTTTGACGGCGAGAAGAATATCCCGGTGGCCTATTTTTGCAGCCCACAGCACACGCCGCCCGACCTGGCGCGCAGCTTTGGCCGCACCAAAGCCATGCTGGCGTGGATGACGGACAAGTTCGCCGCGCCTTTCCCCTTCCCCAAATATTACCAGTGGGCGGCGCCGGGCGTCTCCGGCGCCATGGAGAACATCTCGCTCGTCAGTTGGGATGAGCGCTTCGTGCTCGACGAGCGGCTGGCCAGCGAGTGGACCTATCTGCTCGATGCGGTCAACGTGCACGAGATGGCGCACAGCTACTTTGGCGACGCCGTGGTCTGCCGCGACTACGCCCATGCCTGGCTCAAGGAGTCGTGGGCCACCTATATCGAACAGGTCTGGCGCGAGGATGTTTTCTCGGCGGACGAGGGGCAGTATGTCTACTACGACCATGCCCGCGCCTACATGCAGGAGGCCGGCGAGCGCTATCAGCGCCCCATCGTCAACCGTCACTTCCGCTCTTCCTGGGACATGTACGACCGCCATCTCTACCCCGGCGGCGCCTGCCGGCTGCACATGCTGCGCGGCGAACTGGGCGATGACGTTTTCTGGGGTGCGGTGCAGGACTATCTCAAGCGCTATAACGGGCGGGTGGTGGAGACAGAGGACTTCCGCCATGTGCTGGAGGAGCATTCGGGGCGGGCGCTGGGTCACTTCTTTGACCAGTGGTTCTACA
>JBBRBX010000124.1:0-14033 GCA_038205395.1 Caldilineales bacterium | reverse complement strand
GGGGTTTTTTTTCTGGGGGGGCGCCCCCGGGGGGCCCGCGTGCGCGCGTTGGCGCCCCCCGGGCCGCGCTGCAGCCTCGCCCACTGCTCTGCCGCCCAAATCCTAGTGTGAGCGCCACCTGCCTGATGTTTTGCAAGGAGTTGCCTGCCCAATGAAATGAGATTAGAATATGCGCTCGTAGCTTCATTAGGAGAGATCGGAGGATTCTATGCGGCAGCTTATCCACATTCAACCTATCCAGCCATTTAGGAAGATTGCAATGAATAAAGAGCTTACCCAAGGGATTCCACTCCATGAAGATCGTAAACATCGGGATCGTCGCCCACGTCGATGCCGGCAAGACCAGCCTGACCGAGCGCATCCTATTTGAAACCAATGTCATTGCGAAGATAGGCCGCGTCGATCAAGGCACTACCCAGACCGATTCGTTGGATCTGGAAAAAAGACGCGGCATCACGATCAAAGCCTCGGTCGTTTCCTTTTTTGTCCCAGATCTGAAAATCAACCTGATCGACACCCCCGGCCATGCGGACTTCATCGCAGAGGTCGAACGCTCCTTCAGCGTGCTGGACGGCGCGATTTTGGTGATCTCCGCCGTGGAGGGCATTCAAGCGCAAACGAAGTTCCTCATGGCGATCCTCATGCAGCTTCGCATTCCCACGATCATCTTTGTCAACAAGATCGATCGAATGGGCGCCCAGTCGCACACCCTCATCCAGCAAATCAAGGAAAAGCTGACCGCGTGGGTGATTCCCCTCTACACGCCGCAAAATCTTGGCACAAAGCAAGCATCGATTGTCGCAAACAGCTTCAGCCGCGCGCAGGAACCGGAATTTGTGGAAGCTGCGATCGAACTGCTCGCGCAACATGATGAACCACTATTGGCCGCGTATGTCAACGATGAAGCCGTGACGGAAGCACAACTCCTCAGCACAGTAACAAGCCAGATCAAGGACGCAAGGTTGTATCCGATCCTCTTTGGCTCAGCCATGACCGGGGTGGGCGTCGCCGAACTGCTGAGGGGTGTCGCCGCGTTCTTCCCCGTCAACAGTGGCGCAGAGCATGACCCTCTTTCCGCCATCGTCTTCAAGATCGAACGAGAGGCCGCGGGCGAAAAGATCGCCTATGTCAGACTATTCTCCGGCAGCATCACGGTGAGAGAAACTGTGGCTGTACGCAGCGGAAAGGAGGCAAGTGCGGGCGAAACAGCTGGCGACAAAGTGAAAAAGCTCCACCTGTTCCAGCAGGGAAAAACCGTTCAGACCCCTACCGTGGCTGCGGATGAAATTTGTAAAGTCTGGGGCCTCCAGAATATCCGCATTGGGGATGTCCTGGGCGAGTGGTCTGAGCGAGTCAAGCATCTGCACCTGGTTGCGCCGCAGATGGAAGCGCAGATTGAAGCGAAACAGCCGGAACAGAATCATCGGTTGTATCAAGCCTTACTGGAACTGGCCGAAGAAGACCCGTTGATCCACGTGAGCAAAGAGAGCTTGCAGCAGGAAATCTACCTGCGGCTTTTTGGCGAGGTGCAAAAAGAGGTGATCGAAGCAATGCTGCAGGAAGCGTATGGCCTGGCGGTCCAGTTCTCAGCGACCAGAGTCATCTGCATTGAAAAGCCCATCGGGATAGGGCAGGCGGCAGAGATGATGGGCGCAGGCGAAAACCCCTTCGCTGCGACCGTCGGCTTGCGGGTGGAACCGGCTGCTGTTGGGAGCGGCATCTGCTATTCGTTAGCGGTGCAGCTTGGCTCGCTGCCGCTCCCGCTGCACCGGGCGATTGAAGAGACAATCCTGGCGACGTTACAACAAGGGCTTTATGGGTGGGAAGTCACCGATACGGCTGTGATCCTGACCCATATCGGCTACAGCAGCGTTGCCACAACGGCGAGCGATTTTCGCAACCTTGTGCCGCTGGTTTTGATGGACGCGCTCGTTCAGGCGGGCACGGCAGTCTATGAGCCTTTGCATCAATTTGAACTGACCGCCCCGCTGGAGGCCCTCAGCCAGGCGCTGTTCAAGCTGTCCATGCTAAAGGCGCTCTTTGCGCAGCCGATCCTGCACACCGACACGTTTCTTCTGACGGGCACGCTGCCCGTCGCCGCGACGGAGGAGTTTCAGCGCAGCCTGCAGGCTTTCAGCGCGGGCGAAGGCATCTTGTTGACAAAGCCGTCTGGGTTTCGCAAACTAGAGACTGCCTTTCCCACCAGAAACCGTACGGACTTCAACCCTTTGAACCGAAAAGAGTATATGCTCCATATCTCGCACGCATACTGAGCCGGCGCAATCATGACATAGGGGGAAGTAAAACAAATGACAAAACGACGGCAACTTAGCGTTTAATGCCGGACATCGTAATGCCTTCAATAAAGTAGCGCTGCAGGCTAAAAAACAACACGATTATGGGGATAGTCATCATCACTGATGCAGCCATCAACAATTGCACCAATGGTTCACCACCTTGCTCAACACTGGTCTGGAAAAAACGCAAACCTAGAGACAATGTAAATTTCTCTGTAGTATTGAGAAAGATAAGTGGCCGGAAAAAGTCATTCCAATGGAACAAAAATGAAAAAATTGCTACGGTTGCAATCGCCGGCTTCGACAAGGGAATCAGAATTTGCCAGAGAATTCGGAAACTGCTGGCGCCGTCTATCATGGCTGCTTCGTCAAGATCGCGCGGAATGGTCATAAAAAATTGGCGAAGCAAGAAAATGTTGAACGCTCCTCCACCCAGAAACGCAGGAAGAATCAGCGGTTTCAACGTGTCAAGCCATCCCATCCAGCGATAAATCATGAACTGCGTAATGATCGTAACCTCTTCCGGCAGAATCAGCACACTTAGTACCAAAAGGAAAAGGAAGCCGCGCCCTGGGAAACGGAAGCGAGCAAACCCATAGGCCACCAGCGACGCGGTGATCGTGTCACCAACAATGCTTAAACCCGCTACAACCAGCGTGTTGAGCAGAAAGGTAGAGAAAGGCGCTCTCTGCCAGACCACCGCAAAGTTACTCCATTGGAATTCTTTCGGGAAGAAAGTGGGCGGGAATACAAAAATCTCATATGGGGCCTTGAAGGCAGTCAAGACCGTCCATACAAAAGGAAGCGTAAAGAGAACGCCCAATACAATAAGCAAAGCATAGATAATCGGTTGGCCAGACCGACCTACCACAAAGCGGGCCGATATAAATTTAGTGCGCTTGGCGTCTGTAGCCATCAATCCTCTGCTTCGTAATAAACCCAGCGGCGTGATGCTTGGAATTGGATAGCGGTTAATGTAATGACAACGATGAAGAGCACCCAGGCCAATGCCGAAGCATAGCCCATGTTAGAAAATTTAAAGGCATTAAAAAATAGATAGAGCACATAGAAAAGACTAGAATAGGCCGGGCCACCTTCGGTTGCAATGTAGGCAAGTGTGAATGTGCGGAAGGCTGCAATGATGGCCAGGATCAGGTTAAAGAAGATCGAAGGCGTGAGCAAAGGCAAAGTTATAGATTGAAAGCGCTGCAAGCGACTTGTACCATCGATTGCAGCAGCTTCATACAGGTCGGAGGAGATACTCTGCATTCCTGCCAGAAAGATAATCATCTGGCTGCCGCCTACAGCACTCCATAGGGAAATTACAATTAAACTTGGCTTCACCCACTCTGGACTGGCAAGCCACATCGGGCCGCTAGTCCCTAAAAGGCGCAGCAAATAGTTTAAAATTCCGAAATTAGGCTGAAAAATCCATTTCCATAGGAGCACCGACGCGACAAGGGGTGTAATGGAGGGCAAAAAGAAGAGCGTCCGGAAAAGCTTGGTTGCCTGCAACCCTTGGTCCAGCAGCAGCGCCAGTAAAAGCGAGATGGAAATAGAAAGAGGAACGCTAATGGCCACATAGTACAAAGTGTTCCAGACTGAAGTCCAGAACAGCTTGTCCTGAGTAAAAGCTTTCACGTAGTTTTGGGGACCTATGAAAAGTGGGGCGGAAAGCATACTGTACTGGGTAAAACTCAGGTAAAGCGATGCCAGCATTGGTCCCAAGGTCAAAAACAAGAAACCAAGAAACCAAGGCGAGATATATAGATAACCCAAAAGTGCTTCGCGACGTCTTGCAGCCGAGCGGCGAGGGCGACGCAGCGTCGCCGAAGTAGTGGACACTAAGCAAATTCCTTACTGTCAAATGTTCAACGGAGGATGTGAAGGCTAGAAAAGCAGCCACGTTAAATCTTCACATCCTCCGTTGAACGGCCAAACTTAGATTCCCAGCCAAAAACTTGTAAGGAGGGGCGTAGCCTCGCCGTTTCGGATGGAGAGCAGCACTTCCTCACTGCGGTAAATTAAATTCTAGGCATATCGAGCACTGCCTGCATCGAACTTGTCAGATCAGCAATGACATCTTCGACTTTGGCGCTGCCCAGCCACACAGGATCGAGTACATTTGTTGCGATCTGGAACAGTTCCTCACTGCGGAAGTTGTTTGGCAAGACGAGGGGATCGATCGTCTCCATAATCTTGGTAAAGACCATGTGCGGCGGGTATTCCGCCAACCGGGGATCATTCCACACATCCGGTCGTCCACCGGGCACAGAGCCCATTTCGGCAATGCGCACACCGGCTTCTTTCGTCGAGAGGTATTTCAGGAATTCCCACGCCTGCGGCTGTACCTTGCTCGAAGCCAAAATCACATTCGGATCAAACTCAAACATACAATGGCTGCCCGCCGGGCCTTTGGGCATTGGCGCCACCATCCATTCAAAGTCCTTTACGTTGTTTTTGCCCCACGACTGACCCCAATACCCACTCTGAATCATAATCACACGGCCGGATGCCCAGATCTGCGGCTTGTCTGCACCGCTTACTCCTGCCGGACTGACGCCGAGGTCCTGGTAAAATTGCTCCCACTGCTTGAGGCCGGCAACGGCTTCCGGCGCGTCGACGGTCATCGTGGTGCCTTCTTTGTTCATCCAGTCGCCGCCAAAGGAACGGATTGGCGAGATTAGACCAAAGTAATCAGTCTCAGGCAAGAACCCGTATTGCGTGACGTTGTCACCTTCTTTTTGGGTCATCGCAACGGCTACCGTGGCCAAGTCATCATACGTCCAGTCTTCTGAAGGTACGTCAAGGCCAGCCTTCTCAAAGGCAGTCTTGTTGTAATACAGACCATGACGGCCAGGATGGACAATCCAAGGAAGACCATACATTTTGCCGTCATACTTGCAGGCTTCGACACCAACTGGGTAGAACTGACCCAAGTCGTAGCTGTCAGCGGCAACAAAGTCATCCAGCACGGCATAGGTGTTGGCAGCGGCATAGTTGTAGAAGTTGTGGATGCTTGCTGCCCACATAGCATCGCCGACCGTACCTCCGGCAATCATCGTCGCTATCTTCTGGAGATACACTGGGTTTTCACCCGGAAAGGCTTCTACAGTAACATTGATGTCAGGGTTTTCCTCGTTGAACTTCTGCGCCATTTCTGTGTAATAATCGCCCTGAACACCGGTGCGCGAGTGAAAGCGTACGGTTGCCTTCTCGCCGCCGGCTGTCTGCGTATCATTTGCGACGGGTGCGGCGCCAGGCGCCGTAGCGGGCGCACAGGCCACCATGACTACACCTGCGGTGGATAGTGCGGTCAACTGCAAGAATCTTCGTCTAGAAATTTGCTCTGTCATTATCTCCTCCTAAGGAAACGTTGTCACTGCAAATGCAATAGTGCACGATTGGATTGAGGCTATTTTCGTATCGGTGAACGGGCGGCATCTACTCTATCGTTGATAAGCTTTAACTATATCAATCAACAGCGCAATATCATCTTTGCCTTCGGTGACAGGGGTCTCCGGCTGCAGTCCGTTTGTGATGCATTTATGGAAGTGGATCAATTCCTCCTTAAATGCCTCTTGATAGGATGCCAGGTATTGCGATTCCTTATAGACACCGCCTTCCGTTTCCCAAGTTTCAACCATCGTCGGCGCATTCTTGAGAAATGGACTTGGAAAGGCAATGTTCACCACCTTATCGGCTGAATAAACAGTGAGGGATTCATCGAACTTGCGCAGGCCGCTGATCAACCCTGTTTCAAAGACGCAGCGCAGATCTCCGGGGTAGGCAAAGAGGGAGGCATAGGCCATGCCATTCGACCAGATTTCGGTGGCGATCACACGCTCCGGCAAACCGAGCGCCCCGTGCAGAATCGTCATGTCATGAGTAGAAAGCCCCAACATTAAGTCATACGCACGCATGACCGCTTCCGGCTGGTCGCCAATTGCCACGCGCAGGCTGTCGACATGTTCGGCTTGCAGCGTTTGCTTATGCGTGGCATCCAGATCATCTACAACGGTAAGCTCGCTGTGCGCCAGAAACGCTGAATTAGGGCCAATCAAATCGTGTAAGCGGACTAAATGGGGATTGGCAAGCCCCTTGATCATATCTCGTCCAAGTCGATAGCCCGGATCGTACCGCTTATGATAGCCCACCATGCCGACAACTTTGTGTTGGTGAACGGCGTCGATGAGTTCGTCCGCCTCAGCCAAATTATTGCACATAGGCTTTTCAACAAATATATGTTTGCCGGCTTTTGCCGCATCGATAGCCGGCTGTGCGTGATCGCGTGTCAACACCAGCACGGCGTCTGTATCATATTTTTCAAACAAGTCATGATAATCAGTTGTTGTATTCGGAATCCGAAAGCGCTTTGCTGCTGCACTCGCCGTACCCGGAGACAAATCACACAATGCTACCACCTCGAAGAGATCGGAAAGTTCTAGGAGGTGTGGTAGATGCATCACCTGAGCGATCATGCCTGAACCTATAAGACCTACACGTATTCTCTGAGCCACGATGTCATTTCCTTATATCGGGCAAGCTGCTGTGCACTTGACCCGGCTGGCAGATTAACTGCAATTTACCTGACGATTCTACATCCTGGGTGCTAGAAAAGAAGTGAACGCCATTTGCCTTTTGTCTAAAGCAATTGTAAAACGTTTTACCTCGCTCTACAGGCTAATATGATTCGGTTTGAAGGCAAAAAGATTCAAATTATACTTTAACCATTCTACTCCGCTTTGGATCAGCCATCTGGCCAGTTTTTTCGTTTACAGCTTCCAAGCGCTGCTACCCAATGCGCAACCCATCAAGGTGGGTTGCCGTGCGGCGGGACATCGCCTGTGACAACCGGTTTTCAACCAGTTTGGCATGGGCCTCGCCCCATGCCAAAAATGACGCGCCTCCCTCCTCTATGCTACACTGCCCGCTATGGCTCATGGCGACTCGGCGGCTTCGTCTTCCTCTGCAAGCGCATCTCTTTCCACGGTATCCTCCCCGGCCCCGCCTGCAGGCGTAACGGTGGTGATCCCGGTCTGGAACGGCGGCGAGGTGATCGCCGGCTGTCTGGACGCGCTCTATGCGCACAGCGGGCCGCGGCTGGCGGGGGTGATCGCGGTGGACAACGGCTCGCCCGACGACAGCGCCGCCCAGATTGCGCGCAGCTATCCCCAGGTGCAGCTTCTGCGCAGCGGCTTCAACCTGGGCTTTGCCGGCGGCGTCAATCTGGGCATCCAGGCCGCCGGCAGCGAGGATGTCGTGCTGCTCAACCAGGACTGCCTGGTCGAAGCCGGCTGGCTGGAGGCGCTCTGCGCCGGGCTGGCCGGCGATGCGCAGGCGGCGATTGCCGGCTGCACCATTCTCAACGCCGACGGCACGGTCAACCACGCCGGCGCCCAGCTCGAAATGCCGCTGGCCTATTCCCACCATCTCACCACCGTGACCGAGCAGCCCACGCGCGTCGAGTATGTGACCGGGGCCGTCTTTGCCATCCGCCGCCGCGCCTGGGAGGCGCTGGGGCCGCTGGACGCAGACTACTACCCCGCCTATTATGAAGAAGCTGACTACTGCTGGCGCGCCCGCCGCCATGGCTGGTCAGTACTCTATGTGCCGCAGGCGCGCGTGCGCCATCTCCAGAGCAGCCGCGCCTGGCGCGCCGATCCCCTGCTGCACTGGACGCAGCAGCACCGCTCGCGCTATCGCTTTGTCGCCAAGCACTATGCGGATGACGACCTGGCCGCCTTTTTCGCCGCCGAAGAAGCCGCTATCGCCGCCGAACCGTGGTTTGACCAAGCGCTGGGCCGCGCCCTGGCGGCCCGCCACACCCTGCGCGGGCTGGAAGGCATCCGCCGCCGCCGCCAACAGGAACTGGAGAGCGATCTGCCGCTGGCGATGCAGCGCCGGCTGGAGGTGGGGCTGGCGGGGCTGGCGCAGGCCGCCCTGCGCCGGGCGCAGTGGTATGTCCGCAATGACTTGACCGCCCGCGAACTGGAACGCCGCTCAGCCGGCTGGCCGCAGCGGCTGGTGCAGCAGATCGACAAGCTGCTGCAGGGGCGCATCTTTGCCGCCAGCAGCGTGCACACCGACATCCAGCGCGCGGCGCAAAGCTATGTGCTGGCGCTGCTGGCCGAGTATGAATATGCTTGATATGAGTACGCCTGACATGTGCAGTGTCTCCGTCGTCGTCAACACCATCGACCGCGCCGCGTCGCTGGCTGTCCTGCTGGCGGCGCTGGAACAGCAGGCGTATCCACCCTTTGAGCTGATCGTCGTCGTTGGCCCCACCCGCGACCGCACGCCGGCACTGCTGGCGGCCTACGCCGGACGCGTGCGGGTGCTGCACTGCCCCCGCGCCAACCTCAGCCAGTCGCGCAATATCGGGCTGCTGGCGGCGCGCGGGGAGATCGTCGCCTTTATCGACGACGACGCCGTGCCCTGCCGCACCTGGCTGGCACAGATCACCGCCGCCTTTGCCGACCCCGCTGTGGCCGTCGTGGGCGGGAGCGTCTATCTCGTCCATCCCCAGCAGCCGGCGCTCCAGCACTGGCTGGGCGTCATCTCCGACCTGGCCGAGCAGCAGGATGTGCTGCTGGACCAGGTTGGAGGCGTCGCAGCGGCGCGCAAGGGCCGCTTTTGGACCGAGCGGCCGATGGGGACCAATATGGCCTTTCGCCGCCGCGTCCTGCTGGCCGCCGGCGGCTTTGACGCCTACTACCAGTGGGTCTTTGACGATGCCGACGTGGCCATGCGGCTGGCGCTGGACGGGCACAAGGTGCGCAGCTTGACCGAAGCCCCCGTCTATCATGTCCCCGCCTCCAGCCGCAACCGGGTCGCCCGCACCTTTACAGGGCGCTGGTGGATTGTGACCCAGGCCGCCACCTACTTTGCCGTGCAGAATGGCCGCACGGCGGGCCAGCCCTGGCTGGATATTTTGGTGCAGGTGCTGCACTTGATCCACGGCGCGTGGCTGGGCAGCGGCCAACTGTATGGCGACGGCCACATCAGTTGGCGGCAGATGTGGTCGCGACGCATCTGCGCCATCACGGCGGGCAGCCAGGGCGCACTGCAAGGGCTGGGCAAGCGCCGGCTGCTGCCGCGCGCCCCCCAGCGCAAGCAGCCGTTTGCGCCCACCTGGCAGCCGGAGGCCGGCGCGCCGGCAGTCGACCCCATCAGCGGCGCACGCGCCGGCGCTTCGGGGCCGGCTCTCGCGGCGGCTCCCCTGCGCATCGGGCTGATTGCGGGCGGCTTTGCGGCGCCCGCGGCTGCTTTGCCGGCAGAGGCGATGGCCCCCCTGGCGCCGGTGACGCAGGCGCTGTTTGCGCGGGGCCATACCGTTCATGTGCTGGGCGCGGGGGCAGTGCGCACCATCGTCTTTGCGCAGGGCGCCTATATCCATATGGAGCCGCCCCCCGCCGACCCGACGGCACTGTGCGCAGGCGTCCGCCGCCTGATCAACAACGACGGCATCCAACTGCTGCTGGGGCCGCCGGCGGAAATGGCCGCCGCTGTGAACGCGCTGACCACCGCGCTGACTACCGCGCCGGATAGTGTGCCGCCGCCGGCCGCAGCAGCCGCCAAAGCGCCGGCATTGCTTGAAGCCTTGCTTGACGGGTCACTTGCTGGATTGGCTGAGCCGTTGCAGCCGCTGGCAAGGCAGGGGTGGACGGCGGCATTCATTGGGGACTCTCCGTCTGAAGCTTGATAGTGGAGATGACACCTCCGTTATTTCTTTTGCCCCGCTGCTTTTGCCTATCCGCCCGCTTACTGGGTATCATGGGGGGGCCGCCGGTGCGGCGACCGGAGCGACGATTGCAGCCCTTGCTTGATGCACAACCCACCACAACCACAGACGCAGGCCGGGCCGCAGCCACCCTGCCGGAGCCGGACGCGCCGCTGCGCGTCTGCCTGCTGAGCCAGGCCTACCCGCCCGACAAATTCGACGGCGTCGGGCGCAGCACGCAGCTGCTGGCGCGCGGGCTGGCCGAACTGGGCCACGACGTGCATGTCATCACCCAGGGGCAGCGCCCGCAGAGCAGCCGCCGCGACGGCGTACAGGTGCACGAGATTGTGCTGCGGCTCAACCGCTACAGCCGCTACCGCCGGCTCCCCGCCACCCACGCCACGCTCAACTACAGCCATGCCGTCTATGAGCAGGTGCGGCTGCTGCAGCACCGCCACGGCATCCAGTTGGTCGATTCACCCCTCTGGCAGGTGGAAGGGCTGGTGACGGAAAAGAGCGGGCTGCTGCCGGTCGTCGTGCGCCCGGTGACGGCCATCCGCCAGATTGCCGAACTGCAGAACAACCATGATCCCGACCGCCTCCTGTTGGGCGATCTGGAGCAGGCGCTGCTGGAGCGGGCGGCGTTTCTGGCCGCCAATTCGCGCGCCACGGTCAAAGCGCTCAAGGAGGTCTATCTGCTGCCGCCCACCATCCCCCATGCGGTGCTGCCCTACGGGATTGCGCCCGCGCCGGAGGATGCGGTGCGGCTGTTTGACGCTCACCGCCATGAGCCTGACGCCTCGTTGGAGGTGCTCTTTCTGGGCCGCCTGGAAAAGCGTAAGGGCATCCTCGATCTCTTTGCCGCCATCCCCCTGGTGCTGGCGCAGGCGCCGCAGGCGCGCTTTACCATCGCCGGCGCCGACAACAGCCTGGCCGACGGCTTTCAGGCGCGCCACGGCATGACGTACCCCACCTGGTTTGCCCGCCGGTATCCAGCCGCCGCCCCATCTGTACGCTTTCTGGGCGGGGTGAGCGATGAAGAATTGAACCGCCTCTATCAAAGCTGCGACCTGTTTGTGGCGCCCTCCCTCTATGAATCGTTTGGCCTGATCTACCTGGAAGCCATGAATTACGGCAAGGCGGTCATCGGTTGCCTGGCCGGCGGTATCCCGGATGTGGTGGACAACGGGGTGACAGGGATTCTGGTGGCCCCGGAAGCGCCGGCGGCGCTGGCCGAGGCCATCCTGCGCCTGGTGCGCAGCCCGCAGCTTCTGCATGACATGGGCCAGGCCGGGCGGCGGCGGCTGCTCAACACCTTCACCTATTTGCACATGGCGCACGCCTTTGCCGATGTCTACCGCACCGTGCTGCGCCAGGAGATGGCGCAGAAAGAGAGCCATTCCGGATGATGAGCCAATCCGCGTCATCCCTCAGCGTACAAGATGCGCTGGACGATATCGACCTGGAACTGCTGCAGGATACAGTGCAGCGCGACGACCTGGCGCAGAGCGTGCAGAGCCTGCGCCGCTTGCAAGACGATGCGCGCCGTGAACTGCTCGATGGGGGGGCGCAGCTCGACTATCGCGCCGTGGCCGCCCGCCAGTTCCAGATCAACGACATGCTGCTCACCCTGGTGGGGGAACTGGCCACGCGCCAGCGCGCCGTGGCGCTGGAACTGCGGCTCTCCCCCGGTGCGCCCGCGCCGGCAGTGGATGCCGTGGCGGCAGAAGCGGGCGCCGGCCTGGCGGCAGAAGCGGATGAAGCGGCAGGGCCGGCAGAACGGTCCGGTGCGGCGCTGGTGCGGCAGTTGGACACGCTGCAGGCCTGTATGCGTGAGGATGCCCTGGCGCTGCAGTTGGAGGTGACGCCGACCACCACACCGCTGGTCGGGCCGCTGCTGGGCAAGCTGCGCGCCGCCGTCCACAGCCTGGTCGTCTTTTACAGCAACCAACTGGCGGCGCGCCAGACCGAGATCAACCGCGTCTTTGGCGGCGCGCTGCAGCAGCAGCTCCTGGCGCGCCGCCAGGCGCAGGCGGCGCAGGCGGCGGAACTAGCCGAGCTGCAAAGACGGCTGCAGGCGCTGGAGAGCGACGCCGGGCGTGCGGCAGGGCACACGCCAGGTGCGGAAGCGACAAGCAAGTGATGCGCATTGGCCTGTACAATCGCCACCTGGCCACTCTCGGCGGCGGCGAGCGCTACAGCCTGGCGATTGCCGCCTGGTTGAGCCGCAGCCAGGCGGTGGATGTCATCAGCCACACGCCGGTGTCGCCGGCGGAGGTGGCGGCCCGGCTGCAGATGGATCTGCACAATGTGCGGCTGCGGGTCGTGCCGGAGCGCCCAGCGGCGGCCCTGACCGCGCTCAGCGCCGAGTATGATTTCTTTATCAACGGCTCCAACCTCGACTTTATCCCGCCCCAGGCGCGCCATTCCGCGCTGGTGGTCTATTTCCCTACCCCCGCGGCGCAGGGAGCCGCGGCGCGTCTGCGCCGCCGTCTGCGCGGGCAGTTGGCGCAGCAGTTCCTGCTCCCCGTCTGGCGTGAGGGAGTCTACGGCGAGACGGCGGACGGGACACGGCTGCTCGCCCCGCTGGCGGTGGCCGAACTGCCGGCGGATGCCGGCGGCAGCATACTCGAACTGCGGCTGCGCTCGACCCTGCCCGCCGTACAGCCGGTCATCGTGGCGGTGGACGGTGCGCCGGCACTGGCGCTCTCCGTGGGGCCGCAGCCGCAAAGCTGCCGCGTGGCCATCCCCGCGCATGGGCGGCTGCCGCATACGGTGGCGATTGCCGCCGGGGCTGTGGCGCAGGGCGCGCCCTTTGCCCTGGAACTGAGCGGCTGGGAATTGCACAGTTGGCGCCACATGCTCTACCGCCGCTGGTTCGCTCCCCGCCTGCCGGGCTGGGACAGCCGCCTGCGCAACCCGCAGCCGGACGCCATTGCCGCCATCGCCGCAAGCTACCAACTGGTCTGGGCCATCTCGCGCTTTACGCAGAAATGGATCACGCGCTACTGGGGGCTGGGCAGTGAACTGCTCTATCCGCCGGTGGATGTGGATCGCTTTGCATCGCCTGCTGCGTCTTCTGCGCCGCCTGCATCTTCTGCACCGGAGCGCCCCTACATCCTGTCCGTGGGCCGTTTCTTTGCCGGGCAGCACAACAAGCAGCATCTCACCCTGATCAGCGCCTTTCGCAGCCTGGTGGCGGGCGGGCTGCAGGGCTGGGAGCTGCGGCTGGTGGGTGGCGTCACGCCGGGGGCGGCGCATGAACGCTATTTAGCGCAGGTGCGGGCCGCCGCCGCCGGCCTGCCGGTGCACATCGAGACCGACCTGCCCTTTGCCCAGTTGGTGGATCGCTATCGCGGGGCCGCCCTCTACTGGCACGCCGCGGGCTATGGCGAAGACGAAGAACGCGCGCCCATCAAGGCCGAGCACTTCGGCATCAGCACGGTGGAAGCGATGGCGGCGGGCTGTGTGCCGGTGGTCATCGCGCGCGGCGGGCAGCCCGAACTGGTGACGCACGGCGTGGACGGCTTTCTGTGGCGGACGCTGGACGAACTGCAGGCATACAGCCGCCTCCTGCTGGCGGATGCAGGCCGCCGCCGACAGATGGCGGATACGGCGCGCACGTCCAGCCGCCGCTTTGACCTTGCTCATTTTTCGGCGGCGCTCGCCGCCTCGCTGGCCAAGGCCGGCATCCCCATCCAACCATGAACCAGACACCTACCGGCATACCTAGCGGCACACCTTTTGCCAGCATCGTCGTGCTCAACCTGAATGGGCGGCGCCATCTGCCGCCGCTGCTGGCGCACCTGGCGCAGCAGAGCCGGCGCGACTTTGAACTGATCTTTGTGGACAACGGCTCGCAGGATGGTTCACCGGCGCTGGTCGAACAGGGCGCCGCCGCCTACACCATTCCCTTGCAGATCATCCGCAACCCGGCCAACCGCGGCTTCGCCGCCGCCTGCAACCAGGGGCTGGCGCAGGCGCGCGCCGACTGGGTGGTGATGCTCAACAAC
>JBBRBX010000123.1:0-14038 GCA_038205395.1 Caldilineales bacterium | reverse complement strand
CCTTGCTGCTTTCCGTGCCGGCAAAGCCGCCGTACAGATCAATCGTATTGCGCATTTGGAAGGTGTTGTCGCCGAGAATGCCGGGGACATAGAGGCCGCGTGCGACCCAGACTTCGCTGTTGCTGGGCGCCTCGTTGAGCGCACAGCCCAGATCGGGATAGGCCGTGGCCCATGCAAGCCCATCCGTGACGCATGTGTGGCCGGCAGCTAACCTGCCGGCTGCCTGGGGGCTTAACGCACGGTTGTAGAGGCGGAGTTCATCGACATAGCCTGCCCAGTGTGAGCCGGCGTCGCCTGGCCGGCCGCCAATGTATTTGTCACCACTGGGTGTGGCCAGTGGGCCGGTTTGCCCCTGGGCGGTCAGGACGCCATCCAGATAGAGACGCACGCTGCCGTCCGTTGCTTTGGCTGCAGCGATGTGATGCCATTGGTTGAGCGTCAAGGCTGTGGCGCTGGTGGCGAAGGTAGTGGCGCCGGCGCCCAGCGTGACGGCGCCGCTGGCGCTGAGGCCCACATACCAGGCGTCAGCGTTGGCGCCTGCCAGATAAATGACGCCGCCGCCGGCGGCAGTGCGTTTGACCCAGCCTGCAAGTGTAAAGGCATTGGCCAGATTAAGCGTGCCCGCATCCGCTATGGCGCCCAACCCATCGCCGCCATCAAAGGCTGCTTTGGATGGGTTCAGCCCCGCATTCACAGGGGGGGGAGGGTTGCCGGCTTGCGGGTTAAAGCCTTCGATGCGGGCGCTGCCGCTTAGCACACCGTCATTGCCGATTGCCGGCAGCCGGGCGCTGTCGCGAAAAGAGAAGCCGCCATTTTCATTAAATGACCAATGAGCAACCAGCCCATCGTCCAGTGCCCTGTTTACATAACGCACGGAAGTCTGTGCAAAAGCAGCGCTGGTCAGTAAAGGGCTGAACACAAGCGCAAAAATAAGCGCCGCAAACAACTTGTGGGCAGGATGCAAGCGACGGGGGGTTTGTTTACCATCCATGTTCATTCTCCTCAAAACTTCACACGCAGTTTGATGCTCTCCGGTAGAAGTCGAATCTTCATAACTCGCATTTTTTGTACGGATGCGAGGCCAGTATGCACCTTCATTGTTGTCTATCTTGACTATCTGTACCTATAAAAATGGTGCGTTTTCTGCTCTAAACACCATACCACAGCTTTTGTGAAAAAGTACGCAATCGTAAGTTGACAACTTGTTGACATCAGCGTCAGGACTTGATTGTGCTTTACTCAAAACGAGAGTACATGCGCAGGCGGTTGCTGCGGCCGGCACTCCATCCTATTTATCATTACGAAAGAGTTGAACCATGTCCGAATTGACCTTTGATGAGTTGGTAGAAGCAACCATGCAGCTTGAACCGGAACTGCGGCAGGCGCTGCTGCACCTACTCCAGGTGGCGGCGCCTACGCTGACATCCTCTGTGACAGATGCGGATGCATTTACGCAGACGGATGTGCTGAGTGAAGCCGGCGCCTACAGTGTCTTCACGCCGCTTATGGACAGCCATCCCCACGCCACGGAGGCGACGACGGCCGAATTGATGGCGGCCGTACAGTGCCTTTCCTGCGAGTGGGAGGAGGAAGCGGTTTAGCCGCCGGCATTGTAGGGCACTAGAATCGTGAACCGGCTGCCGTGACCCGGTTTACTTTCGACACGCACTGTTCCTCCATGCAGATCCACCAGCCGCCGCACCAGCGCTAATCCCAGGCCGGCTCCGCCGTAGGTGCGTGACAGCCGTTCGTCCACCTGGGTGAAGGGTTGGAACAACTGCCGCAGCGCATCGGATTCAATCCCAATGCCATGATCCCAGACGGCGAAACTGGCGCTGGAGCCATCTGCCGTGACGCCCACCGTCAACCCCAGTTCGCCGGTGGCTGGGGTAAATTTCACAGCATTGCTGAGCAGATTGACCAATACTTGCTCAAAGCGCCGCACGTCTACACAGACACGCATCTCTTCCGGCTCGATCTCGAATGCAATCTGCTGCTGTTTGCGCTCGGCATCCTCCCTGACGGTGGCAATACTTGCCGCACATAGTTCGCGTGCTGTGCAGGTGGCGAAGTGCAGGTCAAGCGTGTTGGACTGGATGCGCGACAGATCCAACATATCGCTGATGACCGAAGCCAGATGACGGCCGCTCTGTTCAATGATATGCATGGAGCGCGTCTGGCGCTCGTTCAGAGGACCGTACACGTTAGCCTGCATTGCTTCCGCCATTCCCAAAATGCCGGTCAGCGGGGTGCGCAGTTCATGGCTGACCATCGCTAGAAAGCTGCGATAGTGTTCTTCGCTGCGCCGCAGCTCTTGTTCTATTTCCAGCCGTTCCGAAATATCACGCAAAACGATTAACCGCCCGTTGAGCCGTCCTTTGTCGTCCAGCAGCGGGGTGCACAAGGCATCCAGCCCATGCTCTACATGATTGTGCAGCGTGATGACGCCATGTCGCTCCTGCGCGCCCGCCACCAACAGCGCGACGGCATCCCTGCCCAGCGCCGCAGCAAGCGGCTTTCCCACCAGTTCACCTTGCTCTGCCAGCAGTTGGCGCGCAGCCGGGTTGGCGTCCACCACCTGGTTGCGTGAGTCCGTGACCAGCAGCGCGTCGCTCATGCGTTCAATCAGCGTGTTGCGCGCCACCGGTACAAGGTCAAAGAGGCGCAGGACAAAAATCGCATAGGCGACCAGTACGCCGGTGACGATAAAAGCCAACGAGGTCAAATCCAACCCCGGCAGCGGGTTGCTGTCTGAAAGATACAGAATGTTGGCCACCCACGGCACGGCAGTGGCGGCCAGCAGGACGACGGTCTGGCGGCGATAGAGATCGCGGTTGGTGCGCAGCGTCTGGAATAACAGCACAGTGCTGAAGGCGATCAGGCTGTAGTCATAGACGGCGGCCAGCCAGAAGAAAGGGCCGTGCACAAAAAAGGATTCGGGGCCGGTCGGCAGTTGTCTGATTTCAATCGATCGCCAGATCAACGTGTGCCATTCATTCGTGAAAACCATCAAGATTGTAAACAGCGGCATCAGCCAAAGCAGTGCAATCCGCCGCTTTGTCAGCCAATGTTCCCGCTGTGTGTAGTTCAGGACAAAGAGCAGAAGCAAGACAGGCACAGCCTGGATGCCGATGTGGCTGATCTTGGAGAGCACGATCTTGTCCGGCATGGCTATCAGCGCACTCTCAATCCCGTCAGCCAACGCCCAAATCACCGCGCCCAGCAGCAGACCGGCCAGCGGTGTAGCGCCGGGCACGCTGTGATGGCGGCGCGCCATGAGAGCAACCACTGCTCCCACCAGCGCAGCGCCCAAATAGACAAGTGCAAACGGCGTAAATTGCCACTGCATAAAACTCACTTCACCTTTTCCTTACGGCGACAATGAAAGCGACCTTGAATTCAGCTTATCGGCTTCTGTATCTTCTTATAATTCTTTTTTCTATATCTTACCCTATGCTAGCTCCATACGCGGCACTGTACACTGTGTTAGCTCTGCCCTTTTGTATTCTACTTTATTCTAACTGAAGAAACACTTGTTTGTCCTGACGATTGGCTAACGTCTTCTGCACACTATTTCAGCCTGACCAGAAAATGAGCAGTTTTTGGACTGTTCAATGAACAGCCGTCTGCCCTATTGTAAAGGCGTCAAGAGAATTGCCCGAACCAAGGAGGAATTATGCCGTCAGCGCGTAAGCGTTTTGTTGTCTCAAAACTTACAAGCGTATTCTTGCTAGCTTCTTTGCTGAACCTGGCAGCCTTCAGCGCCGCACTGGCACACCCTTTAGGCAATTTTACCATCAATCGCTACAGCAGGCTGGATGCGTCCACCGACAGCTTGCGCGTAAAGTATATCGTTGACATGGCGGAAATTCCTGCACATGCGGAACGTGCGCTGATTGATAGGGATGGCGACGGCGTGTTGACGGCGCAGGAGTCGGATGCCTACCGCAAGGCGAAAAGCGCCGAGTTAGCCCAACTGCTGCTGCTTACGGTTGACGGCAAAGATGTGCCTTTGCAGTGGGACTCCAGCACATTGACCTTTCCCGCCGGCCAGGCTGGGTTGCCGACCCTGCGCCTTGAGATCAGCCTGCTGGCGCAGCTTCCCAGCGGCGGGCAGCACAGCATCAGCTATGCGGACCATACCTATCCTGATCGCATCGGCTGGCAAGAGATCGTAGCCGGTGCTGCTGATGGCGCCGTCATCCGCGATTCTTCCGTGCCTGCGCAGGATATGAGCAGCGCGCTGACGGCCTATCCTGCCGACCTGCTCAGCAGCCCGCCGCAGGTGGCGTCGGCTGCATTTCAATGGCAGGCAGCCGCTGCGGGGCGTGCTGCGACAGCGGCTGTCCCCAATGCGGTGACTGTCCCCGATGCGACGGCTGTCAGTGGAGCCGGCCGCCCCACGGACCCGTTTGCCGACCTGATCGCTATTCCTGATCTGGGGGTCGGGGCTATCTTGTTGGCGCTGCTGGCGGCATTGGGCTGGGGCGCGCTGCACGCCATGTCGCCCGGTCACGGCAAGACTTTGGTGGGCGCCTACCTGGTCGGGTCGCAGGGAACGGCCAAACATGCGCTGTTTCTGGGGTTGACGACCACAATCACGCATACCGCTGGCGTCTTTGCCTTGGGCTTTGTCACCCTGGTGCTGTCGCGCTTTATTCTGCCCGAACAGTTGTATCCGTGGCTCAGCGCCATGTCGGGTGTGATTGTGGTTGTGATCGGTTTGTCCATGGTGCGCAGCCGCCTGCGCAGCGGCCACACGCACGGCGGCCATACGCATGACCACGATCATGATCACAGCCACGATCATGATCACGGTCACGATCATGACCACAGTCACGATCATGGTCACGACCATAGCCGTGGCAGCCACTCGCATATGCCGCCAGGCATGGATGGCCGGCCCGTCACGTGGCGCAACCTGCTGGCATTGGGGGTTTCGGGCGGCATTCTGCCCTGCCCGTCGGCGCTGGTGCTGATGCTGGGGGCGATCAGCCTCAACCGCATCGGCTTTGGCCTGCTGCTGATCGTGGCGTTCAGCATTGGCCTGGCGGGTGTGCTGACGCTGTTCGGCATCGCCCTCGTCCATGCCGGCAAATTATTTGAGCGTATTCCCGAAAGCGGGCAAATCGCCCGCTTCGTACCGATAGGCTCGGCGCTGTTTATCACCGCCGCCGGGCTGGTAATCACCGTACAGGCTTTAGGCCAGACAGGTCTGCTGCCAAACTAAGAGGAGGAGCACCATCAAAAAGCGGAAATTGGGTGAGAGCAACAACTACGTCACTGCACGAACTGATTTTAATTGTCACGAAGAACAGGAGAGAGCATGATACAGCAAGAGATACAGCAAGAGAGAAGCAGTTGGAAACGCAGAATAGGAATTGGGGCAGGTGTGGTGGTGGCCGCGGCGCTGTTGGTGGGTGCGGTGCTGCTGGGCTTTGGCCGCAGCGCCGAGGCATCCAGCCATCGTGAGGCGCCTATGATTTCCAAGGATCCCTACGCCGACAACACCGACACCTATGCCTTCCTGTCGCCGGCCAACCAGGATAACCTTGTCCTGCTGGCCAGTTGGATTCCGTTTGAAGGCCCTGAAGGCGGCCCCAACTACTATGAGTGGGATGACAGCGCCGTCTATGAAATCTATGTCGACAACAATGGCGATGCTACGGCGGATTTCACCTACACGTTATCGAGCCAGGTGCAGGTGGGCAACCCCGACACCTTTCTCTACAACACCGGCCCAATCGACAGCCTGAGTGACACGGACTGGAACCGCCGGCAGTTTTACACGGTGACTGAGACGGCGGCTGACGGTGCGTCTACTGTCCTGGTTGCCAACAAGTCGACTGCCCCCGTCAACATCGGCGAAAAGTCAACTGCCAATTACACGGCGCTTGAGTCACAGTCATTCTACGATGCTCCCGGCGGCATCAAAGTCTTTGCCGGGCAGAGCGACGATCCCTTCTTTGTCGACCTGCAGGTGTTTGACCTCTTGACGCTGCGCGAGCAGAAGCCGCCTATCGGCTATAAGCAGTACAATATTGCCGTGGATTCGCTTTCCGGTTTTAACGTGCACAGCCTGGTCATCGAAGTTCCCGTCAGCCGCTTGAAGGCGGGCAGCGAGCCGGTGCTGGGTGTTTGGTCCGCCACACGGCGCGCAAGCGTGCCGGTGCTCACGGCGGCGCAGGTGGATGCGCCCAACTATGCGCAGGTTTCGCGCCTGGGCATGCCGCTGGTCAATGAAGTCGTCATCCCAATGGGGTTGAAGGATGTCTTTAACACGCTCAAGCCCAATCAAGACCTGAGCGCCTACGGGCTGCTGCAGAAGAGCGTGGAGAATCCCGAACTCGGTACGCTGCTCTGCCAACTGTACAAAGTGCCGCTGCCTGGCGACAGCAACAATGACTGCAGCACTGAGTTTACGGCCGGCCAACCGCGTACAGGGCGCGGCGACATCTTCGACATCTTCTTGACCGGCATGAAGTTGGCGGCGCCGTTTACTATCAACACTAAAACGGGCCCGCAGACCCTGCCTGCCGGCTTCAATGTCAACCAGCCTACTAACGTGCAGCCGGCTGAGATGATTCGCATCAACACGAACATTAAGGGCGACCTTTGCTCGCCGACCCCCAGCCGTCTCGGCGTGTTGGGCGGCGATGCCTGTGGCTTCCCCAATGGCCGGCGCCTGGCCGACGATGTGTTCGAGATTGAACTGCTGGCGGTTGCCGGCGCCGCCTATCCGGTGCTGGATGGCCGTGACGCTTCCTTCAGCTTCAACGCCGATCTGATCGGCATCCTGACCGACAGCGTGGACCAGAACGATAAGCCCTTCCGCAATGCCTTCCCGTATCTGGCCCAGGCGCAGTCGGGACAAGCGCGCTGGCACCAGAACCCGTTGTTCAACGTGCTGCTGCCTTGGATCTTCAATGAGGCGCAGATAGGCCAGTAGTTGATTTGCCGTACCCAAAAAAGACAGTGCGTTTTTACGTAAAACGCACTGTCTGGGTTAAGTGTGGGGTGAGACATGGAGCTTTGCAAAGCTCCATGTCTCACTCATAAACAAGGGGTTGCTGATGAAAATAGGAGCAGGGCGCATGTCAGGCTGGGGACGCAGAGCGTTTCTGCTGTTGGGGGTGGCGGCGGCGATCTTCGCCCTTACGCTGGGTTGGGGTCTGGTTTCCAATGCCGGTGCGCCGCCGCCGGACGCGCGCCCGCTTGCTCAGACTGGGCGGGCAGTCGATGTGGACCCTGTCGCTGCCTGGCAGGCGCGGCTTGCCCAGCGGCCGGAAGATGCCGGCGCCTATGCGCAGTTGGGGCTGGCGCTGCTGCAGAAAGTGCGTGAGAGCAGCGACACCACCCTGTATGCCCGCGCCGAGCAGGCGTTTATGCAGGCGCTGCAGCGGGAGCCGGAGCAGTTGGATGCGTTGGTGGGCAAAGGCACGCTGCTGCTGGCGCTGCACAACTTCCGCGGCGCACTAGTCGTCGGCGAACAGATCCACACCCTCAACGCCTATAAAGCCGCCAGCCTGGGCATCCAGGTTGACGCCCTGGTCGAACTGGGGCGCTACCCGGAGGCAGTGGCGGTTCTACAGCAGATGGTGGATTTGCGTCCCGATCTGGAATCCTACAGCCGCGTGTCGTATCTGCGCGAACTGCATGGCGACACCGCCGGGGCAATTGCCGCCATGCGCAAGGCGGTCGCGATTGCAGCGCCGGGCACTGAGCCGTGGCTGTGGACAGCTTCTCATCTGGGCCATCTGTATTGGAACAGCGGTGATCTGGCCGAGGCAGAGCGCATCTACCGAGCGGTGCTGCAGCAGCGGGCAGACTACTCGTTTGCGCAGTTTGGCCTGGCGCGCATCTACGCCGCGCGCGGGGATCAGAAGCAGGCGCTGCTGATCCTGAAGCCGCTGGCGGCCCGTTTGCCTACGCCGGAGTTTCTGACTGCTTTGGGCGATCTGTACGCTGCGCAAGGAGACAAACGCCTGGCGCAGGAGCAGTACGACCTGGTGCACGTGATCCAGACCTTGAATGCAGCCGCGGGTATGAATGTAGATTTGGAACTGGCTATGTTTGACGTGACCCACGGCGAGGATGCCGTAACGGCACTGGCTGCCGCCCAGCAAGCCTACGCTGAACGGCCCACGATCTATGCCGCTGATGCCTTGGCCTGGGCTTTGCACCGCACGGGTGACGACAGCGCCGCCTGGGAGTACAGCCAAGAGGCGCTGCGGCTGGGGACGGAGGATGCGCTGCTGCACGCCCACGCCGCCGCTATTGCCGAGAGTCTCGGCTTGACGGCTGAGGCGCAGACGCACAGGGCAGCGGTGCAGCGCATCAATCCGCATTATGCGCCGTGGGCGAAATCATAAAATGCAGTTGACCCAAAATACGCTGCGTTTCGACGAGAAACGCAGCGTATTTTGTGTAAGGCTATCTTTTTAGAGAAAGATCAAGCTACTGAACGACCAGCCGGCCCTGCATGACCGGGTAGTGGCCGGCTACGGTGCAGAAGACGATATATTCGCCTGCCTCGGCCGGGGCGGTGAAGGTGTCGCTTGTCTGCTCGCCCCCCAGCACGTGGCCGGAGGTGTAATAGAGCAGACCGGCGTCGTCATCCGTGTACGGGAGGGGCATTTCGGCGCCCTGCTTGAGCACGGCCCAGCTGTGCTCCAGCCCGCCTAGGTTGTCAAAGGTCATGGCCACCTGCTGGTTGGCGTTGACCGTCCACACCGGCGGCTTCTCTACGTTGTTATTCTCGCTGCCATAGTAAATATCGTGCATTTCGACGTTGATGGCGCTGAGCACTTCCTGCGCACTAGGGCCTTCACTGGCGGCAGCCGGCGCCGGTTGGGGGGTGGGCGTCGGATCGCTGCCGCCGCACGCTGCCAGCACGAATACCGCCAGCAGCGCAACAATAGACAAAATACGCTTCATCCTGATATGCTCTCCTTCAAAAGCAGGGGTTGCTAGACCATTCCAGCCACCGAGATTGTGAAATTTGTGACAAATGGAATTGTAGCAAGTACAGCCTGTTTTTTCGGTGACACCGCTTCCAGACGCAAGGTTCACGGTCCCAGGAAGTGTGCTGCGCACCCACCCAGCGCCGGGCGCACCGGAGGGAGAATAAGATGGCCAGTAAAGCGACAAATTTTCACCATCAGGACATTGACTTCTGGTACGTGGACAAAGGGGAAGGCATGGCGTTTGTCTTCCAGCATGGGTTGGGGGGCGACCGCCGCCAGCCGCTGGAATTATACGCCTACCAGCCTGGTGTGCGGCTGCTGGCGATGGACTGCCGCGGCCACGGCAAGACTGTTCCACTGGGAGATGCGGCGCTGCTACGGTTCGATGTATTTGCGGATGATCTGATTGCGCTGCTCGACCATCTGGCCGTCGAGCGCTTTGTAGCGGGGGGCATTTCAATGGGGGCGGGCGTCGCCCTCAACCTGGCGCTGCGCTATGCGGATCGCGTGCGCGGGCTGCTGCTGGTGCGGCCCGCCTGGTTGGCACAGCCGTCGCCGCCCAACCTGGAGGGCATGGCGGCTGTGGGCGGCTGGATTCGTGACTTTGGCGCTGTGGAGGGGCGAGAGCGCTTTCTGGCCTCAACCACCTATCAACGGCTGGCGCAGACGGCACCCTACACCGCCGAGACGCTGTTGGCGCAATTTGACGAGCCACGTGCCGCCAATTGGCAGCGGCTGGTGCACCTGCCGGCCGATGCGCCCAACCGTGACTCCGCCGCCTGGCAGACCATTCGGGCGCCTGTCCTGATCCTGGCCAACCAGGCGGATGTGGTTCATCCCTACGCATATGCGGAGCGGCTGGCGACAGCCATTGCGGGGGCGGAATTAATCGAGATACCCGCCAAAGCCGTCGACAAGCAGGCACACGTGGCCGCGGCGCGTGAACACATCCGGCAGTTTTTGCGCAAACTGCTTCCCTAGTCGAGCGCCAGGCTGTAGGACTGGAAAATTTTATGCTGCGTGTCGCGCACAAAAAGCACCATCTGCCGATTGGCTACGGCGCGTTGATACTGCTCCGCCAGCGCCGCCTGCGAGGCGGCATCAAGCAGCGCGGTGAACTCTTGGTAAGGAAAGGCATGGATGGCCGTCTCCTCGACATCGATTAGCATGACCGGGCGTTTATCGGCGTGTTCGTTGTAGAGCGCGGCGATGCGCGGCCATTGTTCTGCAATCAGAGCCTGGTAAGAGTCAGCCATATGTGTTTCCCTTCGATCAGCACTCAACCACGTTGACGGCCAGCCCGCCGCGCGCGGTTTCCTTATATTTCGTTTTCATATCGGCGCCGGTCTCGCGCATGGTTTTGATCACCTTGTCCAGCGAGACATAATGCGTGCCGTCGCCGCGCAACGCTATGCGTGCGGCGTTGATGGCCTTGATGGCGCCCATGGCGTTGCGTTCGATGCAGGGGATCTGCACCAGGCCGCCGACAGGGTCGCAGGTGAGGCCCAGGTTGTGTTCCATCCCAATCTCAGCGGCATTTTCCACCTGGTCGGGCGTGCCGCCGCGCACTTCCGCCAGTCCGGCGGCGGCCATTGAGCAGGCCACGCCCACTTCGCCCTGGCAGCCGACATCAGCGCCGGAAATAGAGGCATTCCTTTTATACAAGGCGCCGATAGCGCCAGCGGCCAGCAGAAAGCGCACGACGTCCTCGTCGTTGGCGCCGGGGATAAAGCGCGTATAGTAGTGGAGCACGGCGGGAATGATGCCGGCGGCGCCATTCGTCGGCGCCGTCACGACACGCCCGCCGGCGGCGTTTTCCTCATTGACGGCAATGGCGTAGGCGTTGACCCAATCCATCACGTTGAGCGGGTCTTGCAGGTTGCGCTCCGGGTGTTCGATCAGCTTGCGGTACAGTTCGGCGGCGCGACGGCGCACCTTCATCCCGCCCGGCAAGATGCCATCCGCCAGCAGGCCGTGGCGCACGCACGCCTGCATTACATGCCAGATGTTGAGCAGCCCTGCGCGCACTTCCGCTTCCGGACGCAGCGCCAACTCGTTTTCCCACATGAGCCGGCTGATGGTCAACTGGTGCTGTTTGCACTGCTGCAGCAGTGCATCGCCATTGTCGAACGGGTAGGGCACGGGCTGCGGCTGCGCGGGGCCGGTCTCGGGACCGGTCTCGGGACCGGTCTCGGTGCTGTTGGCCTGCCCGTCCACGACAAAGCCACCGCCGACAGAGTAGTAGACGCGCGCGTCCAGTTCTTCACCCGCCTCATCCAGCGCCACAAAGCGCATGCCGTTGGGGTGGTAGGGCAGGGCCGTGCGCTTGAACAGCAGGTCTTGTTTCTCATGGAAAGCAATCGGCCGGCAGTCGAGCAGGCGCAGTTGCTGGGTGGCGCGGATGACGACCAGCCGCGGTTCGATGCGTTCAATCTCCACGCTGTCCGGCTCCTCGCCTTCCAGCCCCAGGATAATGGCCTTGTCGCTGCCGTGACCCTTGCCCGTCGCGCCCAGGGAGCCATAGAGCTCGGCGCGCACCTGGGCGGTGCGCGGCAGCAGGCCGCTGCTGTGCAGATTGAGGGCGAACAGGCGCGCCGCCTTCATTGGCCCGACGGTATGCGAGCTGGAGGGGCCAATGCCGATTTTGAACAGGTCAAAGACGCTAACCGTCATAGAAAGTCTTGCTCCTTGGCGCAAATGGGCGCATCAATACGCGCTCTATTGGCCGGAATTGTAACGGCCATCCTATAATTCGTCCAGTGGACGAGCTATTTCCAAGAGCCTTGCTTCCGTTGTCTGCAACCCGCACAAGAAATGAGCTGACCTATTATGCTGTACATCATCAACAAAGAAATTGATCTGGAGCGTTCGCCCCTGTTGTACGCCGGCACCGTCACGCCGGAGGATTTTGCGCGTGATTGGAAGGTTTACAGCGGCGAATGGTGGGTGGAGGGCGAATGGATCTGTGGGCGCAACCCGCAAAGCAGCCCCGGTATGATCGTCTCGCATGCGGATTTTCCCGGCAATGTGCTGGTCGATTTTGAGGCGCGCACGGTGCTGCCCTCTACGCATGATATTGATTTTATGTGGAACGGCAGTTGGGATGAGGCGCAGAACCGTCGCGATGTGGCCTATGTGTTTGGCCTGGAAGGTTGGTGGGAAGGCAAAGTCGGCTTTGAAAAGTCACCGGAATATAAGCTGGTGGCGGGTACGCCGCTCTTCCGCTTTGAGCCGGGCCGCATCTATCATATTCAAGGCGGCAGCATTGACGGCCACTGCTTTCTGTTTGTAGACGACAAGCTGGTTTTGGAGATCACCGACCCCGACCCGATCGATGGGCAGCGCTACGCCAAGGTGGGGTTTGAAGCCTACGCCAGCCACATCCAGATCCGCAATATCCAGGTGCGCCGGCTGCAGTGGCAGCCGCGGCTTTTGCAGTACGCTGCGGAGTTTTAGCCGCTTTCCCAGGGCTGCGGCCAGTGCGCTTCGTGTAAAAGCGCACTGGCCGCAGCGCAAGCTTTGCGTTTGCCGGCGCCGGCGTCAGCCTTTGGCCCAGAGGGAGACCAGCCGCAGCAGCACCTGCACCGACTGTACAATGTCCTGGACGCTGATCCATTCCAGCGGGCTGTGGATGGCCTGCATACCCGTAAAGAGATTGGGGGTGGGCACGCCCATCTCGGTAAGCTGCGAGCCGTCCGTGCCGCCGCGGATCGGCGGGCTGATGGCGGCGATGTCCAGCTCCTGCATCGCCTGCTTCGCCAGCTCCACCGGGCGCATGTCGTTCTCCAGCCAGTAGCGCATGTTGCGGTACTGGGGGGTGATGGTGCAGGTAATGCGCAGCCGTGGCTCGCTGAGCTGCACTGCTGCGCAGACCGAACGCAGCAGCTCGCCGTGCTCCTCCAGCCCTGCGCGCTCAAAATCGCGCAGTATAAAGTGCATGGTCGCCTCGGCAGCCGTCCCTTCCTGCTTGTAAAGGTGGATAAAGCCGTCGCGGTCGCCGGTCGTTTCGGGCGTGCGCGTGCTGTGCGGCAGGGTGTCGGCAATGGTGGCGGCATAGGTGAGGGCGTTGACGAGGATGTTCTTGGCATGGCCGGGATGGGCGGAAACGCCGGTGATGGTCACCACCGCCTTGTCGGCGGAAAAAGTCTCGTAGACGATTTCTCCCAGGTCGCCGCCGTCAAGCGTGTAGGCGAAGTCGGCGCGCAGCAGGTTGAGGTCGACGTGGCGGATGCCAGAGCCGATCTCTTCATCCGGTGTAAAGCAGATGCGGATTTCGCCGTGGGGGATGGTCTGGTCCGCCAGGAGATGGCGGGCCATCGTCATGATGATGGCGACGCCGGCCTTGTCGTCGCCCCCCAGAATTGTGCTGCCGCTGGCGGTGATGATGTCGTCCCCAATTTTTTGCGCCAGATACGGGCTGATTTCCGGCATCAGCACCAGCAGGGCGTCTTCGGGAAAGACAATGGGTTCGCCGTTGTATTGGCGGTGAACGCGCGGCTTGACGCCGGTCCCGCCGATGCCGGCCACCGTATCGACATGCGCCAGCAGGGCTACGACCGGAGTGGCCTGCTGGACAGTGGCGGGAATGGTGGCAAAGACAAAGCCGTTCTCCGTCAGCGTCACGCCGGCCGCGCCGATGGCGCGCAGTTCATCGGCCAGGAGCCGCAGCAAATCCAGTTGGCCGGGCGTGCTGGGCACGCTGGAGGACGTTTCATCACTGGTTGTCTCGATCTGGACATAGCGCAGCAGGCGCTCCTCCACTTCCTGCGCAAACGCTGGTGAAACAGGAGCCGTCATCGGTAGGTGCTTCCTTTCTTGGGTGTGGTAATCGGTGAATCAGGTGCGCGTGCGGGAAGTGTCCGCCGCAATCCGCTGCGCGCAAAAGTAGCGCTATTGTAGCACAAAGTGCGGGCACATTTGCGTCAGCGGGCGCTGCATCAGCAATTCTCAATTTGAGATTGGAATCAAGCTTACGGAAAGGTATTAGGAACGAGTCGCCGATCGTAGCTATAGAATACGTGATGGGAGGCGAACCATGTTCGAGGAATTTGTAAGCAGGCTGCGGGAGCGAG
>JBBRBX010000122.1:0-14227 GCA_038205395.1 Caldilineales bacterium | reverse complement strand
TCATTTTCAAAATACCAATCGGCGGCATGGTTGGCGATGTCGGTCTGGTAGTTGTAGCGCGAGGTGGCGTTGCCGCCCCAGCGGTTAATGGGCAGATCGAGTTCTTCGGCCAGCGCTTCATCGGCAAAGTTCATGCCATAGATGTAGGGGCTGATGGGATGTCGCTGGGCACTCGCATTTACATTTAGCGCAGTGCTCTCCGGCAGCGGCGCGTCCGGCGCGTTAAAGCGCTGCACACGGTCATTTTCAAAGTCAGCCACATACAGATTGCCTTGTTCGTCAAACACCAACCCTAAGGGTGATTGCAGCGTGCTGATGCCGGCTGCACCCCCGCGGTTAGGGAGATGACCGGTGAAATCCGCCTGGCCATAGATGGCGGCTGCGCTGCTGCCGCCCTGTGCAAAGCCCAGCACGCGATGGTTGGGTGTATCCGACAAAAACAGCCGGCCCGCTGCATCCAAAGTGAGATCGATAGGGCAAGCGAAAAAGCCGGCCGTCGTATCGGCGCCGGATGAGGAACAGCCGCTGGCGTCATGCGGTTCGCCGATGGTGCGTGCCGCCTGGTCGTGTGCACCTGCCGTGACTGGCCCATCAAAGACGCGCACGACGCCGTTTTCGCTGTCGGCAATGTAGATGTCGTCGTTCGCGTCTACGGCCACGGCGCGCGGCCCGTTGAGGCCGGTGTATTGCGCCATCGGCAGCAGATTGTTGAGGGTGATCGGCAGGTCGTAAACCAGAATGCGATTATTGAACTCGTCGCTGACAAAGAGATGGTTCCGGCTGTCCACCGCCATGCCACGCGTAAACTGAAATTTGTTGTCTAGAAGGCTGCTGGTTCCGTTGCTGCCGAAGACAAAATCCGGCTGCTGGCCGCTGAAAGTCACGTTGTTGTAGACCATCACGCGGTGGTTGTAGGTATCGGCGACATAGAGCCGGTTCTGCTTGTCGACGACCACTGCTTCCGGGTTGCTGACCTCAATACCAGGCGGCTGGCCGAGCAAAATGTCAGGCGCGGCGCCGCTCATCATGACCTGGGGGCTGGGCCAGCTCCACACGGCTCCCTGGCGCGCTGCCGCGGTTTGCGCACCGGGATCACCCCACAACGTCACATAGGTGCGGCCATTGGGCGCAATCGCGATGCCGGCGGGCCGATCCAATTCGCCGCGGCTGGCGTCTGCGTCGCCGTCGGGGAAACTGCCGTCGCTGCCCGCTGCAGGATGGGCCGGCTGGGCCTGCAAAGACTGCGTAGAGGCAAACGCCGTCAGCAGCAGAAACGCTGCCAGCAGACCGGCTCGTTGTGCTGCCGTCCACAGCACCCAAAATGTGGTTGCCATTTCATCCTCCTTGCAGTTTCGGCCGCGCGAACACGCGGCCAGCTCATTCAACGGTCTTATACACCCGAAAATCATCATACTGCACCACGGCATTGTGGCTCACTGTCAAGTAGACATATCCCTGCTTCACATCGCTGTCTTGCGTGTCGATGACACGCTCGCCATCTATCGTAAGCCGTATCTGGTCGCCCTGCATACTAATGCTGACGTTGTACCAAACCTTCGGCTTGAGTGCGAAGCCATTATTGGCGAGTATAGTAAAAGGGCATACCTGCTCATTGCCGCCCTTGCTCACGCCAATCACCTGCGCACGAAAGTTGAAAGATGAATTGTAAAAGGTGCAGCCTTGCGCCGTATCTTCGTAGGGAGCACGCGTGGTCACCCAGGTTTCAGGGAAGTCTTGGTTGCTGCCCCGGCGCAGCAGACGCAGCCGAAAGTCCACGCGGTAGTCACGCCAGGTGGCCATTGTCGCCTTATTTGGCAGTTCCGTCGCCATATCGCCGCCAGGTGGCGCCGTGCCTTGGTAGACATAGTTGCCGGTTTCATCTTGCACCGCACGCCAGTAGGTTGGATTGCCGGTCCAACCGTCGATGTCGCCACTGTCAAAAGAATAGGCAAAGGCAGGCGGCAGAGGCGTCTGCCTGGCTTCGCGGCCAAAGGGGGGCTGCAGGACAAAGAGCGCCAGGAGCACAGCGGCAGTCAACGCTGCTGCCAGCGCCACCCACATGCCGGTGTGGGAGCGAGCCGGCGCCGGGCGCGGTGTGGCAACCGCAGCCACCGGCGGCGGAGCAGGCAGTGCTCCCATTGGGTTGAGGGGCGCAGCCGGCTGCGGGCTGAGGTCAAAGACGTTGCCTGCGGATGTACGCATATACAGCACGGGTGTGCCCCACTCTACGCTCTCGGATTGGGCGAAAATGGCTTTGCGCGCTTCGGCAAGTGCACTGTCGACCGGATAGCCGTCGGCCACCGCCGCATAAAACTCGCGTGCAAAGGTCGCGGCGGCGACATCGGTGATGGCAAATTGCATCGCAATCACGGCAGGCACACCCTGCTGCAGCAGGCTTTGGCCTACGCCCGCAAACGGATCGACGCGCGAAGTGCGTCCCCCCTCGCAGGCATTCAGCACGACCAGGCGTAATTGGCCTTCATCGTGCAGCAGCGCACCCAACTGGCGACCGCTGACCGGCAGGCCGCGTCCTTGTTCATCTTCAAACAACAGCAGCCCGTCGCGCTCCCGGTCGTCATAACCGCCGTGGCCGACAAAGTGAAATATGTGGCACTCTTGCCGCCGCAGGGTGCGCTGCAGTTCGGCCAGTGTCGGGGCAGGACAGCGCACAATCTGTACAAGTCCTTGTGTTTCCAGATCGGCCAATGCTGTGTGCAGGTTGTTCCACTCGCGTTCTACGTCCAGAGCTTCCAGGTCATGCGGGCTGGCAATCAACACCAAGATGCGCAGCGGCGGCGTCACCGGCAGCAGTTCAATGCGGCCTGGCAGGTCAAGATAGCGGATAAGCGGCGTCTTGGTAAAGAACGCAACAAAGCGATCCGAACTGGAATCGTAAAGATATTCCCAGGGGAGATCAAGTAGTTCGGGGGCATCGGACAGCCGCAGCCGCACGCGCAGACGCGCGTTTTGCTGGCCGGCGCTGGCGAGGCTGCTGCGCCAGCAGGCATCGATCTCGCCGCCAAAAACAGCCGTAAACAACCGCCGGCCAAACTCCGCTGCCGCCTGGGTTTGCGGCGACTCACGGCGGCGCAGGCCGCTGCGCACCTGGCCCATGCGCAGGATCAGGTTTTCGATTTCAAGATCGGAAAAAGGCAGCGTGAAGTCGCAGCCGGCCACGCCGGCCGGCGATGAGACGACACGAGCTCGATAACCGCCGCCTGGGTTAGCGCCAATGAGCAGGTCAAAGTCGAGGCAGTTCTCTGCGTCCATCTGCAGCCTGTGCCCCTGGCAGCGCGTTTATCGGCCAAAATGAGCCCGTGCTCACAAGCCGTCCACCTTTGCGCTGTCAGGAGTGGCAAGTATACATCAATGCGTTTACCACTGCCACTGCGTTACCACACTTCAGCGCCAACAGATCCGCCTGTATCTACTTTGCCAGGCAGATCATCGTGATTGATGGCCGCTACTAGATCATCCAGCGTTAACGCATCGCAAGTTCGCACCGCCAGCATCCCATCTACCAAATCTAGGTCAACCTCGCTATTTTCTGTGACGCCTAACGCTGTGGCGAACACGGCTGGAATGCGCACCGCCAAACTGTCGCCCCAGCGTTGCACGTATGTTTTCATGTTGTTTCTCTCCTATTCTCTCCTATCCTGCCGTATCTTCAATGAGTATATGGGTTCATTCATGTCAAGACAACGATGCGCGCCCAATAAAAAAGCCGAGCCGCAGCGACATGCGCCGGCGAAACTCGGCTTTTTTATGCGCAGCCGCAACTGGCCGTCGCTTATTTCTTGCTGATCGCCACCGTCACGGAGCGGTCGCCCAACTCAAAGGTGGCGCTGGGCAGATGCGACGGCACGCTGTTGCCATCGCCCCGATGCACCTGCACCAGGTCCACGCTCAGCGTCTCGTCGCGCACATAGGCGCCAAAGTGCGCCACTACTTCGTGCATCAGATCCGAATCGGCGATATAGGTGACGATGCGGTCGCTGATCGCCAGGTCGGCATCCTTGCGCAGTTGCTGGATGCGCCGCACTAGTTCGCGGGCGTAGCCTTCCTGGAGCAGCGCCTGGTCCAGTTCGGTCGTGATCGCCACCAGGTAGCCGGCAGTTTGAGCTACGCTGAATCCGGCGCGCGGGGTGAGCCGCACCTCGACATCCTCCGGCCCAACCGCATAGCGCTCCCCTTCGGCCTCCACTTCCACGGTCTCTCCTGCCTGCAGCTTGCCGGCCAGCTCCAACTGGTCCATCGCTGCAATAGCGGCGCGAATCTTGGGATAGCCTTTGCCGTATTTCTGTCCCAACTGCTTGGGATAGGGGAAAACGACCACATCCACCAGATCGCCGCTGGCGTGGGTAAAGCCCAGCGTCTTGACATTCAATTCGTCGAGCACAAACTGCTGCAGGCGGCGCAGGGCAGCCTCCTCTTCAGCGGTGCGGGTGCGCACGACGACCTGGGCCAGCGGCTGGCGCACCTTGAGGTTGGCGCTCTGGCGGGCGGCATGGCCCAGACTCGTAACCCGCTGCACCATTGTCATATCGGCGCTCAACTGCTCGTCCAGCAGCGGCTGGTTGACCTGCGGCCAGCGCGCCAGGTGCACGCTGTCGGCTTCGCCTGCCCGCCTGCCATTGGCCGCCAGATTCTGATAGATTTCTTCGGCCACAAAGGGGGTCGAAGGTGCGAGCAGCTTGGCCACCGTCACCAGCACTTCATACAAGGTCTGCAAGGCGGCTGGGTCGCCGTCCCAGAAGCGCCGCCGGCTGAGACGCACGTACCAGTTGCTGACGTTGTCAACAAAGTCGCCCACCGGACGCGTGGCCCCGATCACATCGTAGTTCTCCATCGCCCGGGTAACATCGCGCACGAGCAGATTCAGTTCGGACAGCACCCAGCGGTCGAGCAAGTTGTTGGTGAGCGGCTGTTCTTCATCCGCTTGCCAGCCGCTCAGGTTGGCATAGGTGACAAAGAACGAATAGGTGTTCCACAAGGTGTTGAGGAACTTGCGCACGGTCTCGCCGACCAGGCTGACCGAGAAGCGGCGGCTGTTGCCGGGCGGGCTGGCGGTGTACATATACCAGCGTGTTGCATCGGCGCCGTGCGTTTGCATCACTTCCCACGGGCTGACCACGTTGCCGCGGCTCTTGCTCATCTTGCTGCCGTCTTCGGCCAGGATATGGCCCAGGCAGATGACATTTTTATAGGCCGGACGGTCGAAGAGCAGCGTAGATACCGCATGCAGGGTGTAGAACCAGCCGCGTGTCTGGTCGATGGCTTCGCAGATGTAGTCAGCCTGCTGCTGGCGCTCCCACACTTCCTGGTTCTCAAAGGGATAGTGCCATTGCGCAACGGGCATTGAGCCGCTGTCGTACCAGCAGTCAGCCACCTCATTGACGCGACGCATCGTCCCGCCGTCGGGCGCGGGCCAGGTCAGATCGTCCACATAAGGGCGGTGCAGATCGAGCGTTTCCAACTTGCGCCCGGTTTTCTCCTCCAACTCGGCGACACTGCCGATGCACTCGGCATAGCTGCTGTCGGGGGCATCGCTGCGCCAGATCGGCAGCGGGGTGCCCCAGTAGCGGTCGCGGCCCAGCGCCCAGTCTACATTATTTTCCAACCAGTTGCCGAAGCGCCCCTCTTTGATATGCTCCGGATACCAGTTGATCTGCTCGTTGTTGGCCACCAGCCGGTCTCGATAGGTTGACGTGCGGATATACCAGGTTTCCTTGGCATAGTAGAGCAGCGGCGAGTCGCAGCGCCAGCAGAACGGGTAGGTATGCTCGTACTTGCCCGACTTGTAGAGCAGGTCGCGGCTTGCCAGTTCGTCTTCGATGGCGGGATCGGCATCCTTGACAAAGACACCCGCCCACGGCGTCACTTCGGGGCGGAAGGCGCCGTCGCCCTGGATGGTTAAGATGACGGGCAGGTTGTGCTGCTTGCCCACTTCCATATCGTCGGCGCCAAACGCCGGTGCGATATGGACAATGCCCGAACCATCTTCGGTGCTGACAAAGTCGCCGGTCACGACATAGCAGTAGTCCTGCTCAACGGGGTAGAAGCGGTAGAGCGGCTCATAATGAATGCCGGTCAGTTCGCTGCCCTGCATATGGTCGAGCACCGTATAGCCGGGACGCAGCACACGCTCGGCCAATTCTGCCGCCAGCGTCAGCACATCACCGCTGACATCCTGCACGCGCACATAGTCGATTTTGGCGCCGACCGCCAGCGCCACGTTGCCCGGCAGCGTCCAGGGCGTGGTGGTCCAGGCCAGCAGATACTCGTTTTCGCCCGGCTGCAGCGGCGCGCGCCCGTTGCCCTGCGTCACACGGAACTTGACGAAGACGCTGGGGTCGATAGTGCCTTCCTTATAACCCAGCGAAAGCTCATGGCTGCTGAGCGGAGTGCCGCAGCGTGGGCAGTAGGGCACGATCTTGTAGCCCTGGAAGAGCAGATTCTTGTCCCAGAACTGCTTCATGATCCACCAGAGGGACTCGATATATTCGTTATGGAAGGTCACATAGGCGGTTTTGAGATCTACCCAGAAGGCCATGCGTTCGGTCATCTGCTCCCACTCGGCGATGTATTCCATCGTCGAGTCGCGGCACAGCTCGTTGAATCTGGCAATGCCGTACTCTTCGATCTGCTTTTTGCCGCTGAGGCCGAGCCGCTTTTCAACCTCAATTTCCACGGGCAGACCGTGCGTATCCCAGCCGCCGCGGCGCTGCACGTAGTAGCCCTGCATGGTTTTGTAGCGCGGAAAGATATCCTTGAACGCGCGCGCCAGCACATGATGGATGCCGGGCCGCCCGTTGGCCGTCGGGGGGCCTTCATAGAAAACGTATTCCGGGCCGCCCCAGCGCTCGCTCATGCTGCGCTGAAAGACATTGCGCTGCCGCCAGAGCTGGAGCACCTGCTCCTCCATCTGCGGATAGCTGACGGACGTCTTGACTTCTTGAAATCGTGGTTTAGCCGTCGCTTCTGTCACTGCGTAGTTCCTCCCAAAATATGGGCAACAAAAAGCCCGCCCCCAATCGGGGACGGGCTTGAAAGTCCGCGCTACCACCCCGGTTCTCGTCCGGCTGCAATCAGGACGAGCACCTCTGTGCAAAGCAAGCCGGAAAACGCATCACTGGCTTATTTTGCTGTGACGCTAACGGGTCACAACCCCGGCGACGCCTACTGGAAAAATTCGTTCAGGTCGCTGCTCCGGAGGGATTTTCGCCTGCGCCCGCCTTGTCCGGCTTCCACCATCCCAGACTCGCTGTGCCACGCACCGCCGGCTACTCGTCTCCATCAACGCATTGTTTCAATTGTAGCGGACAGTGTAGCACGTGCACCGGGTGCTGTCAAAGTGTGCCCGCAGCTCGCAGCCCAGAGTGCCACGCCGATTCTGGCCATCATGGCGCTGGCCATGAGCGGTGACTGCGAGCGCATTTTGGCGGCGGGCGCCGATGGCTATCTCAGCAAGCCGTTTACGGTGCGTACGCTGGTGACTGCTGTGCGTGAGCTGCTGACCAAGCATCAATCCGAGTAATAATTCCCCACACTTATGTAAGTGTGCTTACATACAGTAGGCGCCCATGTGGTAGTGTAAAGCACGCAAGCGCTTGCGCAAGCGCTTGCGTGTAGGTTTTAGCTGTCAGTCGATTGCGCAAACCGTTGCACCAGTCGTCCACAATAGGTCATGGCCACGATTTATGACGTCGCTCGTTTGGCCAATGTATCCACCACGACAGTCTCGCATGTCGTCAATGGGACGCGCCATGTCAACGAGGAGACTAGGACGCGTGTGCAGGCAGCCGTTGACCAGCTTCGCTATCAGCCCAGTTCGGTGGCGCGGGCAATGGTGCGTCAAGAGACGAAAACTATCGCCCTGATCGTGCCCGACAATCTGCATCCTTTTTATTCGGAACTGGCGTACAGCGTTGAAGCCATCGCCTTTGCGTCCGGCTACAATATTATGCTTTGCCAATCGGAAAGCAATCCACTCAAAGAAGCCGCCTATCTGAAAATGCTCATTTCGAAGCGGGTGGACGGCGTGATCCATATGACGACCGACAAGGTTGACCCGCACCTTGAGCCGCTGTTGGCGCACAATATTCCGGTTGTTACCTTTGAACGCGATTATGAGGACCGCCAACTGCTGATCGACTGCGTCATGATCGAAGATGAACGCGGAAGCTATCTTACCACCCACCATTTGCTGGATTTGGGCCATCGCCGGCTGGCGTGCATCTGGGTGGGAAGCGGCAGAAGCGGCGCCCGCCGCAGCGGTTTTCAGCAAGCATTGCAAGATGCCGGCGTGGCGGTTGACCCGGCGCTGCTGCTGACGGGCGACTGGAGTCTGGAGAGCGGTTGGCAGGCGGTTGAGCAGTTGCTGCGCCTGGACAAGCCGCCGACCGCTATTTTTGCCTCCAATGATCTGATGGCGATCGGCGCAATGGCTTGTCTGCACGAGAACGGGTTGCGCGTCCCGCAGCAGGTTTCGGTAGCCGGTTTTGATGATATTGCGCTGGCGCGTTTTTCTTCCCCCCTATTGACTACCTACGCCACCCCCATCGCCCATGTCGGCGAAAATCTCTGCCGGCTTCTGTTTGACCGGATCGACGGGCTGCTGCCGACGGAGCGCCAACAGGTGCTTGTCTACGGGGAACTCAAGGTGCGAAAATCGACTGCTCCGCCTCCGACGGACACTGTTTTATCAAGGAGGAGCGGCTGACCCAACTTGCTTCCCAAACGGCCCTGGCAGCCGATCTTGCGTACGCGCCTGTCCCCATTTACCAGACCAATGGGGGTGCAGCTTTTTGTCTGGTTTGGAACCATCAGCTTGGGAGGAAAAGGATATGTCTCAGCAAGAAGAAACAACCCGTACACCCACCCCATGGAATCTTTCGCGCCGCCAGTTTCTCAAAGCAACCGCAGCCATCGGGGTAGTGACGCCGATTCTCGCTGCATGCGCTCCCGTGGCCACGGCGCCCGGCGGTGCATCCGCCCCCGTCAGTGAGGCTGTGCCCGATGTCGAATATTGGGACATGGTGTGGGGGCCGCCTGAATACGTGGACACGGGCAAAAAGCTGGTAGACCAGTACAACAGCTCGCAGGGCAAGTACAAAGTCACCTATCAGTCCACCCCCTGGGCCAATTGGTACCAGACGTTCCTGACCGCCATCGGCTCGGGCACTGCCCCGGATATCAGCACAGGCGCGGGTTATCAGGCAGTCTACTTCTACAGCCAGGGCGCCATCGAGCCTATCGATGATGTAATCGAGGATTTGAAGGCCGCCGGCAAGATTGACGACAGCATTCCAGGTTCGGTGGAAACGTTGCGCTGGGATGACCATTATGTGGCGATCCCCTGGAACACGGATATTCGCACCGTGCTCTATCGCAAAGATCTGCTGGAGAAAGCCGGCATCAGTGCCCCGGCTGCCAGTTGGGATGAATTTGCCGAGCAAATCAAGACGCTCACGACCGGCGACCAGGTAGGCTTTGTGGTGCAGGGTAATGAAACCGGCGGCACGCATATTTTGTTCATGCTAATGTTCAACAATGAAGGCGGCTGGTTCACACCGGATCGCCAGGTGGACACCTACTACGAACGCAATGTCGAGGCCATGCAGTATTTCTCCGACCTGGTCAAGAGCGGCGCGGTGCATCCGGGCAGCGCGGGCTTTACCGGCGACGATGCGCTCAAGGTTTTTAGCGAAGGCGGCGCCGCCTACTACATTGCCGGCCCCAGCACTGCTTTGCGTGTACCAGATGGACAAGGAGCGGTTGGCGTGCCGTGGACTGGCCCGCACGGAGATAAAGGCACCATCTCCTGGATCAACAACCGCATGATCTACAGCCAGTCGCAGCAGAAGGATGGCGCCAAAGATTTGATGAAGTGGCTGTTCGACAACGAACTGGCACTGTTTACGGAAGGCCACTGCGACAGCCTGCCCACACGTACATCGTTCTTTGCCGATCCCTACTTCACGGAACGTCCGCATGTTCAGCAGGTGCTGGAACAATGGATCCCGATTGGCAAGCCATCGGGCTATCGCTATCCGTCGATCTTCCCTGAACTGCAGACAATCGAAGGCGAAGGGTTTATGTTCACCTTGCTGACCGACTTGCTGCAGGGCAAGGATGTGAATGAGTCACTGACCAAGGTGGACAGCGCGCTCAAGGCGATTATGAAGCAGTAGTGATTCCTGTAGGGACGCCCCCACAGTGGCGTTATTCTTCTGTGGGGGCGTCCTGACTGTCTGTGGCAGTATAAGGCTGCACAGATTGTTTTTACGACTCTTCTCTAAAAGCGTTAGGAACTGTTATGGGTGTAACGACGGTAGAGCGAAGACGGACGGTAGCGTCGCCAAAGCGGAGGCGGCGGATTGAATGGCTGCCGTATTGGCTGGTCATGCCGTCGCTGCTGTTGATCCTGCTGATCAACCTATATCCGTTTGCAACGGGCTTTCTTTACAGCCTGCGGGACGGGACCATGCTGCAGGAAGGCAATTTTGTCGGGCTGAGCAACTATGTGGCTTTGATCAGCAACAGCGAATTCCACCACTCGCTGCTCTTCAGCGTAGTTTTTGCGCTGGGCGGCGTCTTTGGCAGCTATCTGATCGGTATGGCGCTGGCGCTCCTGCTCAACAAGGATATGCCTCTGCGCGGCTTCTTCCGTGTGGCGCTGCTGGTGCCGTGGATTATCCCCTCCATTGTCTCGATTATCAGTTGGCGCTGGATGATCAACGACCAGACCGGGCTGCTCAACCTGGCGCTCAGTGGGCTAGGGCTGGAGCCGGTCTATCTGCTCAGCACAGAGCGGCAGGCCATGTTTGCCGTCATTGTGGTCAAAATCTGGCGCAGCTTTCCTTTTATGATGCTCTCACTGCTGGCGGCGCTGCAAACGATTGACCATACGCTCTACGAGGCCAGCCAGATCGACGGCGCCGGGCGCTGGCAGTCGTTTCGCTTTATCACTTTTCCCCATCTGCGCGACCTGTCCATCGTTCTGTGGATTCTGATGACGATTTGGAGTGTGAACGACTTTGAGACCCCTTATCTGCTCACCGGCGGCGGCCCTTCCAACGCCACGGAAAACCTGATTGTGCTTGCCTATCGCTATACGTTCCGGCGCAACGATGTCGGCAGCGGCACAGCCATCGCCTTTGTGACATTGATCCTGCTGATGATTCTGGCCTTGCTCCTGCTGCGCCGCCAGTCTTCTGAGCAAGAGAGCCAGGGAGAGAATAATGAGTAAGCAAACACGGCGGCGGCTGTCCCGCTGGGGGCTGTTTTTTCTGACTTTGGCGATTGTCATCCTCGTCAACCTGCCGATCATCACGATGGCGCTCAACTCGCTGCGCACCACGGCGGAGATCATGTCGGAGCGCAGCTTTTGGCCCAAAAATCCTTCGCTCATCAACTATCAATATGTGAGCAGCCGCACGCAGTTTTGGACCTTCTTCCGCAACAGCTTGATCGTCGCCATTTCCGGCACAGCCATCTGTATCGCAGCCGCTTCGCTGGCGGGCTACGCGCTCTCGCGCTTTCGTATCAAGCTGACCGCCGGCTACTCGCGGCTGCTGCTGATGATCCAGATGTTTCCGATCATCCTGGCGTTGATCCCGCTCTTTATCTTGTTTAAGAATCTGGGGCTGATCAACACCTACTTCTCTGTGATCATCATTTATACGGTGGCACAGTTGCCTTTTGCCACTTGGATGTTTCGCTCCTTCTTTGACTCGATCCCCATCGACTTGGAAGAGGCGGCGCAGATCGATGGCTGCTCGCGCTTGCAGGCGTTCCGCTATGTCGTGCTGCCGCTCTGCGCCGCCGCCTTTGCCGCCGTTACGATTTTTGCTTTCCTGTTTAACTATAATGAGTACTTGATCGCCAACATCTTCCTGCGCAGTGAAGCGACGATGACCATTCCCGTGGGCATCCAGATGTTTATGCAGCAGTACGGCACCGATATCGGCAATCTCATGGCGGCGGCCACGCTGGCAATGATTCCAACCTTTATCATGTTCTTGTTTGTCCAAAAATACATGCTCTACACGGCCGTTGGCGGCGCAGTGAAGGGCTAATCCGAATCAGATCTGAGGAATTGTATGGATCAACTTCGTGTGGGTATCGTCGGTTGTGGCGAGGTCGTGCAGATTATTCACCTGCCCAGTCTGACTCGCCTGTCGGACAAGTTTCGCGTCACCGCCCTGTGTGACGTCAGCCAAAGTGTGCTGGATGGCGTGGGCGCACAGTGGAACGTGCAAAAGCGCTATACGGACTATCGAGACCTTGTGGTCGATCCCGACGTGGACATCGTGCTGGTCGCCAATCCCCACGCCTATCATGCGCAGGTGACGCTGGCCGCCATCGCCGCCAAGAAACATGTGTTGGTGGAGAAGCCGGCTGCCGTCAACCTGGCCGAGGCAGATGCGGTGGCGGCGGCGCAGGAGCAGGCCGGCGTGATCGTGCAGGTGGCCTACATGCGCCGCTATGCCACGGCCTTTGAACAGGCTTGCACCATTGTCAGCAAAATGCGGGACAAGGGCGACATTCGCCTGGCGCGCGTGCATGATGTCATCGGCCATAACGCCCAAATCATCGACGTCACCTCGCGTGTGCTCAAGGGCAAGGACATCTCCAAGGAAGTGCTGGCCGCAGGCAAGAAGCTGGAAGCCGATGCGGTCAAAGAGGCAATCGGTGATGTTTCGCCTGAAATGCGCAAGGCTTACCTGATGATGTTGGGGCTAAGCTCGCATGATCTTTCCGCCATGCGCGAACTGCTGGGGATGCCGAAGCGGGTGCTGTATGCTACGCAGCGCGGCGGGCTTTTTCTGACCGCCACCTTTGACTACGGCGATTATGTCTGCCAGTTTGACACCGGCGTGGACACCCTCGCCCGCTTTGACGCCAATCTGGAAGTGTTTGGGGAGAAAAAGTATGTGCGCGTCCAGTATGACACGCCCTACGTCCTCAACCTGCCGATCCGTCTTTATGTGGGCGAGCCAAACGGCAAGCATGGCGTCAACGAGCAGATGGTGCACCCCAGTTGGGGCGACGCCTTTGTCAACGAATGGCTGGCGCTGTACACCAACATCCACAAGCATCGTACCCCGAAAACCTCGATTGCCGACTATCGCCAAGATTTGGAGCTTTTCCAGGCTATGGCCGGCTTCATGCAGAACGGAAAGTAGCCACCGAAGCAGACACCGCCGCCAGGCTGCATACAGCAGCCTGGCGGATGTTCTCTTTACACATCCGCTGTACGCAACCGTTCCAACTGCTGCTTGAGCAGGCGATGAACCGCCTCTGCCCCCACGATCGGCTGCGCCGCATCCAGCTTCCAACTGTGGGGAACAAACAGAAATGGATGTGACTGGTTGCCGCCTGCGCCACCATGAAAGCCAATCAACTCCTCAAACGCGCAGCCTTCGTCCTTAACGGGATCATAGAAACTGTTCACCAGAATGTCAGGCACATGTGCAAAGCTGTCGGTGCGGCAGAGATGTGTGGGCAGACGGGGGCTGTACACTGCCAACGGATTGTCTCCCTCCACAGATCCATCGCCTAGGTGATAGATGCCGTCTGCCCCAATCGCCAACGGGCCAAGCGCCTGTGAACGCACCATAATGAAGCCGATGCCGGGATGGGTGACAAGCCCGGCAATCAGACGTGGGAAAGCCTCGTTGATCTGCTCCAGCGTCATTCGCTCCGGCCAGTCGGTGAAATAGATCAGTCCCAAGTTGCCGGAGGCCAACACGATCAACTCAGCCTCTTCCGCTGCGACCATTTTGCCTTCGCGCTTGTCTTGCTCCCAGCGATACTCCGGCCCGACCAGCACTTCGCCGCCGCGCGTGCGGCGCTGCGTCAGCCGGCGCACGGCCTTGCTGAGCACCTTGCCGTCCGTCTGCGCCACCTCGGTGACCAGTGCACCGACGTGCCCCCAGCCCTCATGGGTGTCAAGTTCCTGATGGGTGCGTATCCCCGCCGGCAGCAGAGACGTCACTACATCCTTGAGCGTCACGCCATAGCGCTGCTTAAACGTTGCACCCTTGCTCTGACCGTGGTCGGAGAGCACGGCGATCTGGTAGGGGCGTTTGGCTTCCTGTGTCGCCCGTTCGATGCGGGCAAAGGCTTTATCCAACTCGTGCAAGACAGCGAAAGCGTCGGGGTCTTCTACGCCGGAATGATGCGCGACCTCATCATAGGCAAAAAAGGTGGCGTAGATGAC
>JBBRBX010000121.1:0-14250 GCA_038205395.1 Caldilineales bacterium | reverse complement strand
AATGAGCCGCCGTCTGTTCGACATATAGTAGCGCATACGGGACTCGAACCCGTGTCTGTGCCTTGAGAGGGCACTGTCCTGGGCCGCTAGACGAATGCGCCATGTCTTGCCATTTCGACTGCCCAGCACGTGCTGAAGTGTATGCGCGAAGCGGCGGCTTGTCAAATAAGCAGGGCAAAAAGGCGCAGCGCCCGCCGGTTTAATCGACCAACGGCTCGACCGTGATCGTCATCTGGTAGTCGGCAAATCCTTGCCCACCGATCGACACCTTGATAAAGTAATCCTGCGTTGAAGGCAGTTCGCCGCTGAAGTTACTCAGCCCACCCATCGACGACTGCAGCACCGTGCCGTCAGCGCCGACCACCGAGACCACCACAGCCTGCTCCTCAGCCGACGTACTGACCAGCATCTCCTGGTTGGCGCTGGCCTTCAGCACATACTCATTGTTGCCGCCGGGCACAACTTGGCCGCTGACGGTCGCCGAAATGGTGCCGGGCGCAAAACGCACCCGCTGAATCTGCGGGTGGGGCGGAGAGGGCGGTTCCGGTGGCACGGTCACGGTCAACGTGTAGTTGGCGGAAGTGCCGTCAATCGCGCGCACATCAATGAAGTAATCCTGTGTCGCAGGGATTATGCCGCTCCAACTGCTGGCATCCACGTGGTCGGAGAGCAGCACTGTGCCATCTTTGCCGAAGATGATCAAGATCACATTGTTGTTGCCGGAAGCGGCTGATACATTGAGCGTCTGGTCCTGATTGATTTTCATTACATAGCGATCCATCCCGCCCATCGTCAAGACGCCTGAACGCGTCGCCGTGATCCCGCCGGGCGCAAAGCTGATGCGTTTGGGGGGTGGCCCTCCTTGCGCCGCCGCCCCGCTCACCTGCACTAGAACCAGCACGAAGGCCAACATTAGTCCCCACCATCGTTTTGACATGCAGAATTTCCTTTCCTATTGAACGACGAGCGCAAAAACGAGTAAAAACAACCGTGCACCAACCTGTCAGCCACACAACATCAGTTGCGCAAAAAACATCAGTTGCGCAAAAGAGGTGCAGCGAAAAGCACAATTGCAGTATGATGACAGGAAAGCTGGTAAGCAACGGCAGAAAGCATCAAGGATTATGAGACAAAAAGAGGAACAACGCAATGAGCTTGCAGCGCTGCGGCTGGGCAGGCAGCGACCCGCTCTACCTGGCCTACCATGATGAGGAATGGGGCGTACCGGTGCATGACGACCGCCGGCACTTTGAGATGCTCTGCCTGGAAGGAGCGCAGGCTGGGCTGAGCTGGCTGACGATTCTGCGCAAGCGCGACAATTATCGCGCGGCGTTTGATAACTTTGTCCCCCTGCGCGTCGCCGCCTATGGCGAAGAAAAGGTGGCGGCGCTGTTGGCCGATGCCGGTATTGTGCGCAACCGGCTCAAGGTGCAAGCCTGCGTGCGCAATGCCCAGGCATTTCTGCACCTGCAGGAAGCGTATGCCGGCTTTGACAGCTATATCTGGCAGTTTGTCGACGGCGCTCCGCTTGTCAACCACTGGACTTCACTATCTGAAGTGCCCGCACAGACAGCGCAGGCGCAGGCTATGAGCAAAGACTTGCGCCGGCGCGGCTTCACCTTTGTCGGCCCCACCATCTGTTACGCCTACATGCAGGCGTGCGGCCTGGTGAATGACCACGTGGTGGACTGTTTCCGCCATCCGGACAATGACCGTATAATCTAGCCGCACGCAAGCGCGCCCAGTTGTGGGTTCAAACCCCACCCAGGCAGCCGCTCTACCATGAGCCGGCCTGGACGATGCGAAGGAATAGGAGTCTCCGTATGGCATATACACCCAAACAGATCACGCGCGCCCTTGACCGGGTGCTGCACAAAGTCGAGCAGCCGGCACGCTATACCGGCGGCGAACTCAACTCGATCAGCAAAGCATGGGACGACCCGGCCATCCGCACCAAAGTGGCGCTGGCCTTTCCCGATATCTACGAGCTGGGCGGCAGCAACCTGGGGCTGCAGGTGCTCTATGACCTGATCAACCGCCGGCCCGATCTGCTGGCAGAGCGAGTTTTCTGTCCGTGGCCGGATTTTGAATACTATTTGCGCCGCGACCAGATCCCGCTGTACGGGCTGGAGACGCGCCATCCGCTTGCCGAATTTGACATCATTGGGTTCAGCCTGCCCTACGAGCAGCTCTACACCAACGTGCTGACGATGCTCGACCTGACCGGCCTGCCCTTACATGCGGCTGACCGTAGCAGCGAGCACCCACTGGTGATCGCCGGCGGCTCCGGCTGTTACAACCCGGAGCCGATGAGCACCTTTTTTGATGCGATGGTGATCGGGGAGGGTGAGGAGGTCATCTTTGCGCTGATCGACGTCTTTCAACAGTGGCGGCAGACCGCGGGCCGTACACGTCGCACGCTGTGGGAACAGTTGGCGCGCGTGCCGGGAGTCTATGTACCTACACTCTACACCGTCACCTATGCGGCAAGTGGGGAGATCGCTGCCGTAACACCCGATCACCCGGCAGCACCGCCGGAGGTGCTCAAGCGCGTGATGACCGTCCTGCCGCCGCCGGTCACGCGCTTTATCGTGCCTTTTATCAACGTCGTCCACAACCGGGCCGCAATTGAGATCATGCGCGGCTGTACGCGCGGCTGCCGTTTCTGCCAGGCGGGCATGATCTTCCGCCCCGTGCGCGAGCGGCCGGTGGACGAAGTGCTGCAAGCCGTGGATGAGATGATCGAGCAGTGCGGCTTTGAAGAAGTAAGCTTTCTCAGCCTCAGCAGCAGTGACTACACCTATGTCGCCGAGCTGGTGCGGCGCACGATGGAGAAACATGGGGCCAAGCGGCTGAGCGTGGGGCTGCCCAGCCTGCGCATCGAGAGCTTTAGTGTCGATCTGATGGACCTGCTGGAAAAGGGCCGCCGCCGCTCCGGCTTCACCTTTGCCCCCGAGGCGGCCACCGACCGCCTGCGCGATGTGATCAACAAGCCGATTGCCGGCAGCGATCTGCTGGCCACCGCCGAAGAGGTGTACAAGCGCGGCTGGACCACGATCAAAATGTACTTTATGATTGGCCACCCCACCCAGACACTGGAAGATGTACAGGCCATTGCCGACCTGGCCAAAGAGGTGCTGGCCGTCGGGCGGCGCGTGCTGGGCAAAAAAGCCAATGTGCGGATCGGCGTCAGCACCCTGGTGCCCAAGCCGCACACCCCCTTTCAATGGGTGCCGATGGCGGAAGAAAGCGTCATTCTGGCCCAGATCGAACTGCTGCAGCGGCAGTTGCGCGGCCCCGGCATCCACTTTTCGTGGAATGACCCCAAGGAGACGCTGGTCGAAGCGTTTCTGACGCGCGGGGACCGCCGCATCGGGGCCGTCATCGAGCGGGCGTGGCAATTGGGCGCCAAGCTGGAAGGATGGGGCGAGTACTTCAACTTCTCGGCCTGGGAGCAGGCGTTTGCCGATGTGGGGCTGGACATGGATTGGTACGCGCGCCGCGCCCGCCCGCTGGAAGAGACGCTGCCGTGGGAGCATATCTCTGCCGGCGTCAAAAAGCAGTTCCTGGCACAGGAATACATCCACACCTATCAGGGTGGGGTCGTGGACGACTGCCGCGAGCACTGTTTCTCATGTGGCATCCTGGGCTACTTCAAGGAACAGCGGCGTGCCGCCCCGGATGAGGCGTGGGAGTGCCCGCCATTGGGGCGCGACAAACAGCGCCAGCCGGTAGATGTCACCCCGGTTCCGCTGTATTTCAACGACGAGATGTCGCCCGACCGTACAGGCCAGTTGGATCACCGCGTGCCGCAGCGGCGCAGCGGCACGGTCAGCAAACGGCTGGCCCCCATAGAGCTGGTGTAGGGGGACAACCATGAACGAAGAACAAGCCCCGGCCCAACGCCAATATATTCGCATCGTTTATGGCAAAGGCGAGGCAATTAAGTTTATCTCGCATCATGACGAGTTTCGCCTCTGGGAACGCACACTGCGCCGCGCCGATCTCCCCTTGCTCTACAAGCAGGGCTTCAACCCGCAGCCGCATATGCAGTTCGCCTCGCCGCTGGGGGTGGGCATCACCGGTGCACGGGAACTACTAGACTTCACGCTCAGCCCCGCAGTACCGCTGCCGGCGCTGCGGCAGCGGCTGCAAGCCAAGCTAGCGCCCGGCGTCACCCTTGTAGAAGTGGAAGAACTGGCCGAAAAGCCGGCTTCCTTGCAGGGGCTGCTGATCGGGGCAGACTACAGTATTGTGATCTATGCCGCCCCCGGCGAGATCGATCCGGCGCTGTTGGTGCAGCGTATTGACGAATTCTTGGCCGAGGAAACCATCTGGCGCCAACGGGAACGCAAAGGGGCAATCTACAGTTACAACCTGCGCCCTCTAATCTTTGATCTCCGCTACACCGGCTACGATGCAGCCGGCGAGGAGCATCGCATCTTCTTGCGGGTGCAGCAGCGCGCCGGCGCCACCGGACGGCCTGACGAAGTTGTGGACGCCTTGGGTTTTGACGACTTTGCCCGCACGCTGCGGCGTGACCGCATTTATCTGGCCGACAGCGCCGAGGACACAGCGATCTTCGCCGCCTATCCGCTGATCACACAGCAGCAAATCGCCGGCCGTGCTGGCACAGGACGTTCCCTGCGCCAGCACTATCAGGATGCTGCGCGCAAAAGCCCTGCCCTGGCCCCCGGCGGCGTAGGGAGCCGTTCCATCAACGAACGGGCGGGCGATGAGTTTGTCTAGACAGTCACCAGTCTACAGCCGTCAAAAGTTGACGCAATTGCGTATCTGCGCTAGGATACTGGCTTGCGCGCCGGACGTCAGCCACAAGACTGCGCGCACGGCACAACTGTCAGAAAAGGGTGCATCAGCAAAGGACGCCACCGCCCGGCAGTGAGGGCGAAGCAATGAGGAGGCTAGTATCATGCCAAAGATGAAGACACACAAGGGAACAGCCAAACGGTTCCGCGTGACCAAAAACGGCAAGGTGATGCGTATGCTCGCCGGCCGGACGCATTTGCGCCGCCGCAAGAAGAGCAGCAAGAAGAGCGACTTCCGCCATGCCGTGCCGACGGAAGTCAAATACATCGTCAAGCAGGTCAAGCAGATTGGCGGCAAGGCTATCCAGTAGTTCCGCCGCTTGTAAACTGTACGGAGTCGAAACTATTTTTTCATTCACCACACGTGATCGGCTGACAAAGCGAGCTGGTTGACACCAGATCCGCCCTCACGGAAGGAGACAAAAGATGCCACGTTCACGACCAAAGGTCTACGCCCACCGGCGTCACAAAAAGGTCTTAAAATTTACCAAGGGCCAGATGGGTTCTAAGCACCGGCTGTTCCGCCGCGCCAATGAGGCGATGCTGAAGTCCCTTTTCTATGCCTATCGCGACCGCCGCAACCGCAAGCGCGATTTCCGCGGCTTGTGGATTCAGCGCATCAATGCTGCGGCGCGCATGAATGGCCTCAACTACAGCCAGTTGATCCACGGGCTGAAGCTGGCGAACGTCCAGGTCGACCGCAAGGTGCTGGCCTATATCGCCGCCTCGGATGCGGGTACGTTCAGCAAGATTGCCGATGTGGCCAAGGGCAATTTGAGCTGACAGACTAGCGCACCCGCGCGTACGCACCGGTTTTGACCTTTTCCGACAGATAAGCGGCAGGAGCCAAGCGCTTCCTGCCGCTTTGTTTTATACTGAGTCTATCCTTGCACCAAGCTTATTTTATGTCTAGCCAAGCATGATCAGCAGCATCCACAACCCACAGGTCAAAGCGGCGCGCAAGCTGGCGGAGCGCAAAGAGCGCTATGCCGCCGGCGCCATGCTGGTGGAGGGTGTGCGCTTAATTGCTGACGCCTGGCAAAGTGGTGTGCGGCCGGCAGTGCTGTTTTTTGACCCGGAGATTGTGGCGTCCAACGCAGCGGCCCAACAACTGTTGGCTGTGCTGGAGGAGGCAGGCTGTGAAAGCCTGCCTTGCACGCCGCCGGTCTTTGCAAGCCTGGTGGGAACGGTGACGCCGCAGGGGCTGGCGGCCGTGCTGCCCCTGCCGCTGCACCGACCGCTGCCCGCACCGCTCAGCCTGGCCCTGGTGCTGGATTCGGTGCGCGACCCCGGCAACGCCGGCACGCTGCTGCGCAGCGCAGCGGCAGCCGGTGTCGATTTGGTCATTTTTGGCCCCCAGACCGTCGATCCGTTTAACGACAAAGTGCTGCGCGCCGGGATGGGTGCGCACTTCCGCACGCCGCTGCGGCTCTGTTCCAGTTGGGAGCAGGTGCGCCAGACGCTGGGCGACTCTATGTCTTTCTATCTGGCCGAAGCCAGCGCAACCCTCAGCTACGACCGAGTCGATTGGCTTCAGCCCTCCGTTCTGGTGGTAGGCGGTGAAGCCGGCGGCGCCGGCCGCGAGGCGCGCCTTACGGCCACGCCGGTTGCCATCCCCATGCAAAGCCAGGTGGAATCGCTCAACGCCGCCATGGCCGGCTCCATTATCCTGTTTGAAGCCGCACGGCAGCGGCGAGCGAGGAATGGATAACAAAATTCTCAGATGGGAATCTCGGAAATCTCGCGCGCGGTTGACACATGCTTTTCAGCCATGTATGATAGAAACAACCGAATCGGCAAATTGTATTGAGGCGCGGCATCGAAACGTGCGGGCGAGGCTGCGGAGGCATTGCCATGACCGAATCTGTCTGGTGGTATGTTCTAGCCGGATTCCTGATCGGCTTCATCCTTTCCACGCTGTGGGAATGGCTCTATTTTCGCCGGCAACGGCTGCGTATTGAGAATCGGCGCATTCAAGAACTGGAGGCGACTGTACGTTCGCTGCGCCAATCTCCACCGCCCGCCCCCAATAGAGCCGCGGGCGTTGCCGCCGGCTACCAAAGTCCGGGCGTCTATCTGGAAAACGAAGAAACCGTTGTCGAGACAACCCCTGTCGTGGCGATTCCAGAACAGCACAATCAGCAGCCGGCGGCAGATGCCACCAACACGACCGCAGATATAGACAGTAATGTGACTGCCAACCCAGCCTCCGTTCCAGCCTCGGCTGTGGCCGGCAGCCACCGCAATGGCTTTGCCGGCGAGCAGCAGAAGCAGGATGACAAGCCGGCAGCCGGTGCTGCAGCAGCCGTAGTGCCAGGCAAAGGCGAACAAGCGCCTCAGCCGCCACCGGCGCAAGCTGCGCCCCGTGCAGTGGCATCGCCGGTAAACAACTATTCCGGAGGAGAGGCCGCAGCAAATTTTGTGCCTGGCGCAGTTGCTGTAACCGTGGTCGCGCCGGCAGCGCAAAGCAACCCGCCGCCGCAAACACAAACCCCACCACAAGCTGAGAAGCAAAATGCCGCGCCAGTGGAAGCACCCCCAGTGGAAGCGCCCAGTGAAGACGCGCCCAAACTTAGCGCCATTCTGCCGGCGGCGCCCAAAATGAGCACCGCAAACCGCAGCAATGGCGGGCTGGCCAATTCATCTGCAGCGCCTGTTACAACGGCCATAGCGGCAGCAGGGCTGGAACCCGAACTGGAACAGCTATCCGGAGAACTGAACGATCTTTTCAAATCGCTCAGCGGCCTGATCGAGGAGACGGAACCACTGCTGGAACAACAACAGCGAACGGACACAGCCGAGTTGGGGACAATGGCGCCCCAAGAGGGGAAAAAGGGTGCTGCCGGGAGCTTCCCGGCCACGCCGGCTCAGCCTGGCGAAACCGAAACGACCGGCCCCTATTCGGCGGCCAATTTGTCACGCGGCGAATATGCGGTGGTGCGCTTTATGCAGTCGGCGCGCCGATATGCGCGTGAAGTGCGCTCTCTCTATTTTCATCATGAGTGACAACCCCTTCCGGCGTAGACCATTTCTCGATGCCAACATCGACACCGTCAAGGTGCTGCTGGCGGCTGTCCTTTTTCTACTGCTCGTCGCTGCCCTGCTCTTCTACCGCTAAAGCGCATCCCCACTTTTACGTTGGCGGCGGCGGAATGGAGCCGGTCGCGGGCGGCGGGCTGCCGGCGCTGGACCACCACACCCGCAGCCTGGCCTCCTCGCTGCGCTCATAGTAATCCACCTGGACAATATGATAGCCTGCGCTCAACTCATCAAAACGGCTGCTGCGGTCATTAGAGCCATCAAACCAGCCATTGATGACCAGAATATTGTCGAGATAGACGCGCACGCCATCATCTGATTGGGCAAAAAAAGTGTAATCCCCGCCGGGAAAATAGAAACGTCCTGTGTAGCGTGCGGACCAGAAATCGCTGCCGATGCCAACCTGGGGCGCTGCGGCGCCCCAATTATGGTCAATTGGATACAGCCCCCGCGCTTCAATTTGTACGGCTGCGGTGCTGCCGGCCAAATCCGTGTTGTTGTAGTACTGAACACGCCATTGATCTTGCGGCACAACCGGCGCGGCTGCCGGCAGCCGCCAGGCAGGCAGCGCTGCTGCAGGCTCATTTGCGCCGGCAGTAAGCGGTGTGACTGAAAAGAAGACGGAAGCAGGCCCGCCATCTTCAAAGTATTCGACACGCAGCCGGGGCGCGCTGCCCAGTGTCTGCACCAGCGAAAGTTCGCGCAAGGGGCCGGCGCGCCAGTCGTCGATCACCGGCTGGTCATCGACAAAGACGCGTGCGCCGCCATCCATGCGCAGCGTCAGCCGATAGTCGCCGGGAGCCAGCGCCAGTGTGCGCTCATAGCGGGCTGAGAAAAGTTCGGGAGGCAGCGCCGGGCCAGGGCTGCCCAAGCCCCAGTTGAAATTAATTTCCGGCATATCTTGGACGAGAACAGGGGCGCCCAGCAAGTTGGCATTGGCAAAATAACCGGCGCGCCAGCCGCTGACAGCCGGCGCGGGCGGGGCCACTATCTCCGGCAGGCTGATGACGCTGGGTGTGTCAACCGTAAACAGAGGCGTCACACTGCTGTCGCCCACAATGGTGACAACTTCAAACGAAATCCATCCCGTCAGCACATCGGAACAGCGCACCAGCCACCAGCCGCTCGCATTGTCACGCCCGCTGAGGGGACAGCTTTTGCCAAAAGGCAGCAGGCCGACAACAGGATAGATGGTGCTGGGGCCGGATCGGATAATGGCGTTGTCGAACTTGGCGACAGCCAGCGGCGGCTCAGTTTGCACCGTCTGGGCCGCCGCGCTGCGAAACGTCCCTGCTCCCAGCAAAAAAGCCAACAGGAGGGCGGGGACAAGCAGCTGCCCCCGCCCTATGTGCCAAAGACGTCTGGACGGGCCATTCAGTTGGGAGAACAAAGCATCGCTCATGGCTGCGCCGGCTTATATTACTGCCTGGTCAGGTGAATCGTGCCGCTGTCCAATTCCATCATCAAGTAAAGGTCGTTGTCCTTGAGCAGGGAGTCGCTGACGAGGCCAAGCGCATCCAGAAAACTGAGGGCTTGCGAATCAGCCCCGCAGGGAAGGCCCGTAGAGCCGCCCAAGTGGAAGGCCAGCTTCTCCTCCCGCCATTGATAACGGGCGATAGCCCGGTTGCAGTCAGCAAAAATATCGACGCGTCCGCGCGGCAGGAAGCGCATCCCGTAGGAGGCGCCTGCTTCCGGCCTGAGCAGCGTGCCGTCACTCATTGTCGTGTCCACCCACATCCACACACCGGACAAGGGTGAAACAGGAGGCATCATGCCCGCCTGCCCGCCCGCAGCGGCGGCGGTTGCTGTGACGGCGACAGTTTCGGTCACAGGAGCAGTTTCGGTCATAGATGCAGTCTCAGTGACAGGGGCAGTTTCGGTGACAGGGGAGGTCTCGGTGACAGGGGCAGTCTCCGTGACAGGGGCAGTCTCGGTCACAGATGCTGTCTCGGTCACAGGGGCAGTCTCGGCCACAGGGGCAGTCTCCGTCACAGATGCAGTCTCGGTCACAGATGCAGTCACAGCGGCAGTCTCAGTGACAGGGGCAGTCTCAGTGACGGATGCAGTCTCGGTGACAGGGGCAGTCTCGGTGACAGGGGCAGTCTCGGTGACAGGGGCAGTCTCGGTGACAGATGCAGTCTCGGTGACAGATGCAGTCTCGGTGACAGATGCAGTCTCCGTGACAGATGCAGTCTCCGTGACAGATGCAGTCTCGATGACAGCGGCAGCCTCAGTGACGGCGGCGGTCTCAGTCACAGATGCAGTCTCAGCCACAGGCGCAGTCTCAGTCACAGGCTCAGTTACAGTCGCGCTGTCCGTGACTGATGTTGTTGCAGTCACGGATGCACCAGACGCTGCCCCGCCCGTGTCTGTCGCCGGCAGCGTGGCTGTAACGGCGGCGGATGAATCCGCAGGTGCAGCCGCCGCTTCGACGGTCGCAGCCAGCGCATCGGCGGAGATAACCTGGACAGGCTCCTCGGTGGCTGCCGGCGCCTCAACGGCGGCTTCTGCCGTCGCTTCCGTCGTGGCTGCAGCATCCGTGGCTGCGCCGGCTTCGGTCGGTGTTTCACCCACTTGTTCCGCAGCCGGCGCTTCCGTCGCCACCAGCAGGTCGGCTGCCGGCGTAGACGGCTCAGCCCCCACAGGCACAGCCGTAGGTGTAGCTGCTTCTCCGCCGCAGGCGGCCACTGCCACTAAGACCAACAATAGGCTGGCCGCTGCCAGCAAACGTACTCGCTTCATGCTCACTCCTCCGCACTGGTTGGATGTGGTTTGCAGATGGGATGCGGATCCTTGGGAGGATAATACACAAGAAGAGGCAAATGTGCACAATGGGCTTTTCTCACTTCCGCGCCGCCTGCCTGTATAATGGCGCGCGATGAGTGCTGATCTGCGCAAAAAATTAATCTGGTCGTTGGTGGGTGCGCTGCTGCTGTATGTGGCGATCGCGCTGTTGAGTGACTGGCAGGAGCTGGCCGCCGCCCTGCGCTCGTTCCCCTGGCAGTGGCTGCCGCTGATTGTCGGGCTGGCGCTGATCAATTATGTGGTGCGCGTCTTCCGCTGGCATTGGTGGCTGGAGCTGGTGGGCGTGCGCATTGCCCGCAGGGACAGCGCCCGCATCTTTGGCGTGGGCAGCCTGATGGTGATGACGCCGGGCAAGGTGGGCGAACTCCTCAAGAGCTATATGGTCAAAAATGTGACCGGCGCAGCGATGAGCACCACGGCGCCGGTAATTGTCTCCGAGCGCGTGATCGACGGCATCGCCATGCTGCTGCTGGCCGGCGCCGGCTTGCTGGCCTACCCCGAACCGCGTGCACAGTTGGTGGCCGTGGTGCTGCTGGCAGCCTTTGTCGCCGGCATCGTCGTCATCCAAATCCGCCCCTTGGCGCTCAAGGTGCTCTCCTTCGCTCACCGCATTCCGGGGGTGCGCAAATTTTCCGACAGCCTGCTGGCCATCTACGACAGCAGCTACACCATTTTCCGCCCGACCCACCTGCTGTGGGCGCTGTTTTTGGGCATCATCTGCTGGGGGACATCCGGCCTGGCCTTTGGCGTCGTGCTGATCGGTTTTGGTGCGCCGGCGACATGGCAGACGCTGATTATGGCTGTGTTTATTTTTAACATCAGCACGGTAATCGGCGCGCTCTTTGCCATGCCGGGCGGGCTGGGCGGATTTGAAGGCAGCGCGGTCTTTTGGGTAATCCGCCTGTTCGCCCTGCCAACGGCCACAGCCACGGCAGCGGCTCTGCTCATTCGCTTTTGCACCCTGTGGCTGGGCGTGGGCATCGGTGTGGTCAGTTTTCTGCTCTGGTCCGACCTGCTGGCGGGAGCCGACAAGCCGCAGGCAACAGCAGTTGTGCCTGCACACAGCTCGGAAGCAAACCAGCTCTAAAATCAAAAGTCCCGCCGGCTGAGAGCCGCACGGGACTTTGTTTTTGTTGAAAGCCAAGAAGCTGGGAGCCGCCAGGCTTTCGGTAGCCGATTAGCTGGAGAGCCATCGGCATTGGAACAACAGCGCACCTGTAGTATGCCTCTGTCACATTAGGCCAAAATTAAAGCAATATAAGCATTGTCTAAGAGGTGCGACATGATTATGGCAGCCGCCTGCCGGCGCGAGATTGTTGAACTGCATGACTTCTTCCAGGGCTGGCTGGACGGCAGCCTGCCCGCTGCGGAAGCCGTGTTTGCGCGCTTTCTGCTGGCCACCGCGCCCGCCTTCACCCTGATTGGGCCGGACGGGCGCGCGGCAGACCGCAGCGCCACCGCCGCCTGGATCCGCGCCGCCCACGGCACACGCCCCGGCTTCCATCTGTGGACGGACGACCATGTGCTGCGCGCCGCGGGCGACGATTGGGCGCTGGCCACCTATCGCGAATGGCAGATGCACAATGGTGTGACCACGGTGCGCTTCAGCACGGCGCTGCTGCAATCCGATGCAGGCGCACCAGGCGGCCTGTGCTGGGTGCATGTGCACGAGACGTGGCTCGAGGCGCCGGAAGAATAATCTTTATACCCCGCCATCAATCCGCCCACAATCTGACCGGAACGCGGCGGCGCTACGCTAGGGGATAACTGGTGACACAAACTGGTGATCCAAACCAGTGACACAACTGGTGATTTTGTGTTGATTCTGTCTGTTCTGTACTGAGGAGGCCTATGTCCCACAGCAATGGCAACGGCGCCGGCAGCCTGCCGCGTTACGACCTATACATCAACGGCCAGTGGCGCGCGCCGCTGGCGGAGCAGTATCGCCCCACCACCGACCCGTCCACCGGCGAGCAGTTGGCGATGATCGCCCAAGCCGACATCGAGGACACACGGCTCGCCATCGACGCCGCCCGCGCGGCCTTTGACGACGGCTATTGGCCCAACATGGAGCCGGGCGAACGCTCACGGCTGCTGCACAACCTGGTGGACGCCATCGAGGCACGCCAGGACGAGATCGCCGAGGCGGAAATGCGCGACAGCGGCTGCACCTGGCGCAAGGCCTATCTGCTCGACATCCCGGTCGGGCTGATCCACTTCCGCCATTTTGCCAAGCTGGCTGATTTCGATCCGCTGGAGCCGGTGCCGCAGATTACCTTTCCTGCCCTCTCCTACAATATTGTGCGGCGTGAGGCAATCGGGGTGTGCGGCCAGATCATCCCCTGGAATTTCCCCTTCCTGATGGCGATCTGGAAGATTGCGCCGGCCCTGGCCGCCGGCAACGCCGTTATTCTCAAGCCGGCCAGCTTTACGCCGCTTAGCGCGTTAAAACTGGTGGAGATTATCCACGACAGCGGGCTGCTGCCGCCAGGCGTGCTCAACCTGATCACCGGCCCCGGCCAGGTGGTGGGGCCGGAACTGTGCACCAACCCCAAGGTGGACAAGATCGCCTTCACCGGCAGCACGGAGGTGGGCCGCGAGATCATGATCCAGGCGTCGAGCACGATCAAAAAGGTGACGCTGGAACTGGGCGGCAAAAGCCCCAACATCATTCTCGATGACGCCGATATGGACATCGCCATTGACGGCAGCCTGTGGGCCGTCTTTATGCACAACGGCCAGGCCTGCGAAAGCGGCACGCGCCTGCTGGTGCCCGCCAGCATCTACGACGAGTTCGTGCCGCGGCTGATCGACCGCGCCAGCCGGCTCAAAGTCGGTTTGGCCAGCGATGGGGCCACCGATCTCGGCCCGCTGATCAGCGCCGGGCAACTGCGCTCGGTGGAGGAGTATATCAAGCTGGGTCTGGAAGAAGGGGCGACCCCGGCGCTGCTGGGCAAACGCGTTGAGGACCCCGAACTGGCGGGCGGCCACTACATCACGCCGACGATCTTCACCGATGTGGACAACAGCATGCGCATCGCGCAGGAAGAAATCTTTGGGCCGGTGCTGTGCGTGATCAAGTACAACAGCGAAGAAGAGGCCATTCGCATCGCCAACGACACCATCTACGGTCTGGCGGCGGGGGTGTGGAGCCGCGACGCTGAGCGGGCGCTGAGCGTAGCCAAGCGCATCCGCGCCGGCACGATCTGGATCAACGACTATCACCTGATCAACGCTGAAGCGCCGTTTGGCGGCTATAAACAGAGCGGCATCGGGCGTGAGTTGGGCGAGTGGGGCCTCAAGGAATATCTGGAGGTCAAACACATCCACCTGCCCCTCAACAACGAGCGCGGCGCCAAGTTCTGGTACGACATTGCCGTGCCGCAGGAGAGTTGAGCGGAAAACACCTGTCCATGCTTGCCCCAACCTTGCAAAATTGCAAGATTCAAATTACAATTTCTCCGCTATAATCCCTATGCTGTAAACGCAGGCGCTGCGGCTGACATCCGCCGCAGCGCCCCTTTCTCTCGCCAGGAAGACGATCTTCTGCTGTGGACGAAACGACTTATTTCGGGTTTGC
>JBBRBX010000120.1:0-14488 GCA_038205395.1 Caldilineales bacterium | reverse complement strand
TCATGCCGGTGTCGGTCATCATGCCGGTGTCGGTCATCATGCCGGTGTCGGTCATCATGCCGGTGTCGGTCATCATGCCGGTGTCGGTCATCATTTCGGTGTCGGTCATCAGTTCGGTGTCCGTCATCGCTTCGGTATCCGTCATGATTTCTGTCTCGGCCGTGGCTTCCGGCGTTGCTGCTTCGGTCATCACCTCAACCGTGGGTGTCTCACTGGCTCCAGCGCCGGCCTGGCCCGTGTCGCTGGAAGTCCCGCCGGAACAGCCGGCGGCCAGACCCATCAACAAAATAGCGGCTGCAATTGTGTAACGCATCATCCATCTCCTTGAAAAGAACAACAAAGCTTGCTGTACTGGCAGCCAGTATAGTTAGGGTTGCGGAGGGTATCTATACACCGAGAGCTAACGGCAGGGTATAGGTCGGGCTGTGGTTATGTATAGACCAGGCAGTCAATGCACTGGATACATTGTGCAGAAGATTGGAGTGCAGAGCTGACTGGAGAATGGTATAAAGGTGGGAAACGTCTGCAAATTATCTGTGCTTTGACGATAGATGTAGAATGAGAGGGCGTCTATGACTTACTGTTTCCCATCCAGGATCAAACGCTATGACTGTTGACTTTCGCTGGCTGGCGCACTACGAGAAAGATGTTGCCGCACGCGTCGAGGTGCCGAATATACCCATCCAGCAACTGCTGGCTGATGCCGCCGCCCATTTCCCCCATCACACAGCCGCACGGATGGTGCTGCGCTACTTGCCGCTTGGGCTGCGCATCCAGGCGACACTGCGCTACACGGAACTGGCTCGCCTGAGTGATCGTTTTGCCGCCGCTTTGGCAGCAATTGGGGTGCGTAAAGGCAGCCGTGTGGCGATTATGCTGCCGAACATGCTGCAGCAGGTGGTGGCCTATTTTGGTGTGCTCAAAGCCGGCGCCATCGTGGTCAACACCAATCCTACCTATCCGGCGCATGAGCTGGCTCCACTGCTGGGCAACACTGGTGCGGAAACAATCGTCACCCTGAGCGGCCTCTACGCTCGTGTGCGCGACATCCAGCCCAAAACTGCCATTCGGAATATCATTCTTACCGATTTGGCGGAGGCAATCGGCCGGCCCTGGCGCAGTTTGGTGGCAAAGCAGGCGCGTGCCGCCGGCATGATGCAAAAGATTGCGCCGCAGCAGACGGATGTACTGTGGATGCAGGAGATGATTGCGCAGGCCCCGTCCGCTGTTCCGGCGTTAGACATTGACCCCGCCAACGACACGGCGATTTTCCAGTTCACCGGCGGCACATCCGGGCTGCCCAAGGCGGCGGAGCTGACCCATCGCAACGTGGTTGCCAATGTGGAGCAGATTGCCGCCTGGGTGCCGTCGCTGCAGCCGGGAAAAGAAAAAGTGCTGCTTGCGCTGCCCGCTTTTCACGTGTACGGCATGACTGTGGGGCTGCTGACCAGTGTGCGCCATGCCGGTGAGCTGGTGATGACGCCTGATCCGCGCGACACGCTGCACATTCTCAAGCTGATTGCCCATGAAAAGATTACCGTCTACCCCGGTGTGCCGGCCATGTACATTGGAATCCTGCATCATCCCAAACTGAGCGACTACAACCTGCGCAGCGTGCGGGTCTGTCTGAGCGGCGGGTCGGCGCTGCCGGTGGAGGTGGCGCAGCAGTTTGCCGCCGTGACGGGCGGCAGGCTGGTCGAAGGCTATGGGATGTCCGAATCGTCGCCGTTGACGGCAGGCAATCCGGTCTTTGGTGAAACACGCGCCGGCTCGGTTGGTTTGCCCTTTCCCAGCACGGAACTGGCCGTGGTGAGCCTGGAGCCGGACGCACAAGGGGAGTACCGCTTTTTGGGGGTCGGTGAGGCGGGTGAACTGGTTGTGCGCGGGCCGCAGGTTATGAAAGGGTACTACAACAATCCGGACGAGACGCGCACGGCGATCGACGGCGGCGGCTGGCTGCACACGGGCGACATTGCCACGATGGACGCCGATGGCTATTTCACGATCGTGGACCGTAAGAAAGACCTGATTATTGCCAGCGGCTTTAACATCGTGCCGCGCGAGGTGGAAGAGGTGCTGTTTATGCACCCTCACATCATGGAGGCGGCGGTCGTAGGCGTTGCCGACGCCAAACGCGGCGAGACGGTCAGAGCCGTAATCGTGCTCAAAGAGGGGGAATCGGCCACCAGCGCCGAAATACGTGCTTTTTGCAAGGAACGCCTGGCCCCCTACAAAGTGCCGGCGCAGGTGGAGTTTGTCAAGGAACTGCCGCGCACCCAAGCCGGCAAGGTGCTGCGGCGGGTGCTGGCGCAGAGCGAAGCGCAGCCGCCGGTTGACCCTGCAGCTGCGTAATGGCTGGGCAGCTGCAGGGCCAAAGCAGGCAGAACTCGTTACACAGCCGGCGTCAATACAAGATTGCGGTACTCAATTGGGCCATGATCGCCTTGCAGCAGGATGGGGCCGGGCGCGCCTTCATCGCAGTCCAATGCGCCGCCGGTGATGCCGGGAATGGCCTGGTTGGCGACAACGGTCTGGCCGTTGAGTACAATCGTCACCATGCGCCCGTGCAGGGTAATATCGTAGCTGTTCCAGGCGTCAGTACCATTGGTGACAATCGCGCTGGGTTCGAGAAAGCCATACACGGCCCCAATCAGATCGAGGGCCGGCTCCTGGCTGGGGCTGTCTACAATCTGGACTTCATAGCGGCCGCGCAGATAGATGCCGCTGTTGCCATCGGGCGGGTAGCGGAACTCGGCGTGCAGCTTAAAGTCGCCAAAGCTTTGCGCGGTGACGAGATTGCCGCCGCGGCGTGGATTGGTGAGGATACCGTCGACGACACGCCAGCTCTCCTCTCCCTGGATGACCCGCCAGCCGGTCAGGTCGCTGCCGTTAAACAAGGTGACTGGTTCACCCCAAGAGGGGCTGCCGGCAGGACGCAAGGCAGGGGCGCGTTGTGCTGTCCAATTGTAACTTTCGCCAGTCGGCAAAAAAATGCGGCCAACTAAACCGTCACCTTGCAGTTGCCCTTCCACCTTCAGATCATCCGTTCCCTTCTCCCACTGCGGCGGGATGGAAAAGGCAAACGAACCGTCCGTCACGTCCACGCGCGCAATCGGGCGGGCGCTGCCGTGCGTGCCGACAAACTGGCCAACCAGCGTGCGGCGCCCGGAGTGGCGGATCTCCAGCCACGCCGGCAGCACTTCATCGGGGAATTGGATATTGATATCCCAACGGCCAAGCAGCGCAGTTGGGTCAGCAGTAGTAGACATAAGTTTGATCTCCTTTGGTCAATTTTGTTGGTTGGAATCATGGTATAATAGCGGAAAGTCTATGGATTGCCATATGCTGTGGTGGTTCTGCAGGTGACAGATGGGCGCAAGGAGGAAGCTATGATTGTTGAACCACAAACTTTTGTTGAAGCTCATCTTTATCCCAGCCGAGAGGCCGTAATTGAGGATGCGCTGCGCTCGCTGCTGCAGGCAAAACCGCAGTTGCGCATAGAGTTAGCCATCTATCAGTATCAAACTGAGGACATATCGTTGGCGAAGGCGGCACATCTAGCCGCTGTCAGTTTTGATCAAATGAAGGAATTACTTGTGCAGCGCGGCGTGCAACTGCGCTTGGGGCCAGCAAATGATGAAGAAGTTGCTCAGGAAATCGCTGCTTTGGATCGTCTGTTAGAAAAAAGGAATTTTTAACATTGACAATTGCCAATACAACCGTAATTTCCAATTTGGCATCAACGGGGCAACTGGATTTATTGCACGAGTTATTGGGTGAAATCTATATATCAACCGATGTGTTTGCTGAAATTCAGGATGGTTTAACTGCAGGCTATCTCTTCTATCGGGGCATTGAACAGTTTATCTATCCATTTACGCCTACTGGTTGGTTGCGTCTCACATCTCTGCAAACCGACGAAGAATTTCGTGTGTTTCATCGCTTGCCTGCTGGCTTACACTAAGGTGAAGCGTCTTGTATTGCAATTGCACACTCGCGAGAATGGGTCTTCTAACAGATGATGCAAAAGCGCGAAAAACGGCTCTTTCGCTTGGTGTAGCGACTTCTGGAACCTTAGGATTGCTGCTGCAAGCAGTGCGGATGAATTTACTCACCATCAATGCGGCAGACGTTCTGCTGGGCCAAATGATTCAAAGCGGCTACCGATCGCCGCATCAGAAGATTAGTGAATTGCTCCCTTAACAAGGTCTAAACGGAATTGCGGGAAAATATTCGCTGTTTTTTTCAGTATGCCAAGCTTGAGTCTTTTGTGTTGTACATTACTTTTTTATCTCGGAGAATAGACCATGGCGCCGACCGCAAAGTTCACACAAGAAGAAGCCATTAAACAGGTTGCCCAGGAGTTGAATGGGCCTGTGTCGCTGGAAACGCTGGTGGACCGCGTGCTGGAGCGCAAGCCTTCTGCGGCCAAAGGCGCACGGTCGGCGCTGCGCGGGATTGTGCGGATGCAAGCGGATTCTCTCGGCCTGCTGTTTACCGACGCGGCGCGCAAGAATGTTGTTCCGCCCGCGTGGGCGCTGCGTGGGATGCGCTTTCGGCATGTTATCAGTAAAGCTGAAGCCGGCAGCCAGTCGATCCTGTGGGAGCAAAGCGACGACGTTTTTCTGCCCGGCCTGTATAGGCCGTTGGGGGTCATTGAGCCAGGCTTGCAGTTGGTTGACGCAGGCGGCCGGCCCATCTCCAGTCAAAAACCTTCTATTGCCGCTATCGTTGATGCTCTTTTGGGCCGGCAGCCGGCGCAGGGCGGCGGGTACAAAATGCCGGACTTTTTCTATCAGCAGCATGTCAAAGCAGGTGATTCTCTCTTGTTGACCGTTGAGCAGTTTGATCCTGCACGTTGGCGGATGGAGCACGAGCCGCAGGCGCGACGCGATCAAGCTGCGATCACCCGCCGTAACCAGGAACTGATGGATCTGCTTTTTGCGATGCTCGAAGGGGAGAAGCGCAAGGAAATGTGGGTGCGAGAATTAGTGCGCAGTGCTCACGCCCAGTTGGCTGACCCTTACGGCTATCCTGGTGACCCCTGGCCGCTGGCGCTGGCGCAAGATGGGCGCATGAGGGTAAACGAGATCTTTATTACCTATGCTGATGTGCACCGTTTTGATGATCTTGCGCGTTTCTTTGCGTTTGATCCTCAAACTGAGGCTTTTGATGACGAGACCACTGCGGACGATATTGAACTGCCGCCGCTGCCGGAGGCTGCCGCCAACCGCATTTACACCCTCAAAGTCACGGCTACCTATCGTCAAAATCTGTGGCGGCGAGTGGAAGTACAGGGTGGGCAGATGCTGGCGGAGTTGAATGACTTTTTGGTTGATGAGTTTATGCACGAGATCGAACACTTAGGCGGCTTTTGGAGATTAGTGCGGCGTGGCGCCGGCAAACGGTATCGTGAAGTGGAAATCGCCACGGTGGAACCCGGTAGCGGCGGTGAAGGCAGTGAACTGCGGTTAGCTGAACTGGACTTGCAAGAAGGGGATACACTGAAATGGGTGTATGATTTCGGCGATTGGTTTGAATACAAACTGCTGCTTGAACGCATCACAGAGCCGGCCATTGCGGAAGAAGCCGTGGCAGAAAAAGCCGTGGCGGATGCCGCTGATTATCCGCGCGTTGTAGGGGCCAACAAGCCGAAGATACGCTACTGCGACGCCTGCCAGGCGCGAGGCAAGCAGGTCGTCGCCACGATGGTCTGCTACGACTGTTCGCAAGAGCAGGGTAAAGACGTCATGGTGTGTGAGGAGTGCGTCGAACAGGGTCTGCACGACGATCATGATCTTGAAGATTGGGTCAGTTAAAATGGCTATATCCCTGCCGATTACGCCCTCGATCCGCTCACGCTCGACGGATGAGGAAAATCTGCTGCGCCGCGCGCTGCTGGACTGTCTGGTGGCCGCGCAGGAACCGGTGGCATGGGCTGTGGCTGGGGAGGCGATTGGGTGGCTGCCCGAGCGTGCGGACGCAGTGGGCGCAGCCATCGTGGCCAGGCAGTTGGCGGGGCTGGACGCGGCGGGACGGGTGCAGTACGCCTATCCGGTGTCGTCCACAGCCACCAACCAGCAGGTCAGGTTGGGCGATGGACGCACACTGTACGCCATGTGCGCCATCGACGCCCTGGGCTGCTGTTTTGCCTTTGGGCAGCCCGTGCAGATTGCGTCCACCTGCCACGTGTGCGGCCGGTCTATTCAAATCAGTGTGCGCGGCGAGCATGAGGCTGTCTCGCAGCCGGCGGGCGTCTATGCGCTGTATATGGATTTGAGCAAGTACGATGAGTGGGCGACCAACACCTGAACGGTGATGAATTTCTTCTGTACGAAGAACCATTTTGACGAATGGAGCGCCCAGGCCGGTGCGAACCCGGATCGGTACGGTCTAGGCTTGCTGGAGGCTTTGGAGGTCAGCCGCCTGTTATTTAGCGGCTGACCCGGCGCCCATTGCCAGTCTGTTTCCGTCAGGCTGTGCGACTATGCCTGCACGCTGACGCCGCGCCAGAAGGCGACGTGGTCGCGGATCTGCTTTGCGGCATCTTTGGGCTGTGGATAATACCAGGCTGCATCCTGATTGACGTTGCCGTCTACGACCACATTGTAGTAGCTGGCCTGGCCCTTCCAAGGGCAGGTGGTGTGGGTGCTGCTCGCCTGCAAATATTCTTGCTTTACGGAATCTGCGGGAAAATAGTGATTGCCTTCCACCATTACCGTGTCGTCGCTTTCCGCCACGACTTTGCCGTTCCAGACTGCCTTTGCCATTGTTGTGCTCGCTTTCGAAATAGATTGGGTGCGCTGCGCCGCCTGCTTTTTTGTCCAGCGCACACCGACGCTGCGTTTCCCTCAGACTAACGGCAAATGGTGATCAAAGACTGTCAGAGCGCCCACACTTGCCAATGACAAGCGGTTATACTTCACTCAACGGATCGACTGCATCACGCAGTCCGTCGCCGATAAAAGAGAAAACCAGCACGAGCAGTGTCAGCGCGGCGCTGGGCAAGAAGACCTGCAGCCAGTTGCTTTCCAAGTAATCTATCGCTTGGCGAATCATCTGGCCGATGCTGGCGTCGGGGGGCTGAATGCCCAGCCCCAGCAGGCTGAGCACCGCTTCATTGACGACGACCGCCGCTACATCCAGCGTGGCGCTGACAACAATCAAGCCGGCCACGCCGGGCAGGATATGGCCCCACATGATGCGCTGTCCGCCCACACCGATGCTGCGCGCAGCGAGAACGTAGTCCTGCTGTTTGAGCGCCAGCGTCTGCGCACGCACATAGCGAGCCATCAACGGCCAACTTACCAGCGCCAATGATCCGGCCACCAGCAGCAGCCGGCCAATGCCGCCGAACCGTTCGGTGACCGCCGGTCCGAAAACCGCCGCCACCAGAATCGCAAACAGCAGCCCCGGAAAGGCAAACAGCATATCTGCCACGCGTGAAATTGCATTGTCCACCATGCCGCCGCGGTAGCCGGCAATCAGACCCAACGTGGCGCCCACACCAACATTGAGCAGTTCCACATAGGCGACAACGATCAGCGAGACACGCAGACCGGCCAGAATGCGCGCCAGGGTATCGCGCCCCAAGCTGTCAGTGCCCAACGGATAGGCTGCCGATGGCCAGGCGTTGATAGCGGTATAATTCTGATAGTTGGGATCAACAGCATAGAGCAGCGGGCCGGCCAGCGCGGCTGCAATGACTCCGGCGCCGATAAAGAGACTGGCCAGCGCCAGGCGGTTGTGTGCAAAGCGTCGCCACAGCCCGCGCTGGGCCGGCGGCGCGACCTGTGCGGCTGCGGTTGCTGTCGTATCGAACGCCCCCATCAGCCTTCCGCCTGAATGCGCGGGTCGAGTACGGAATAGAGAATGTCGGCGATCAAATTCATGAGCACCACTGTCACCGCCAGCAGAACTGTTGTGCCCTGAATGACTGGATAGTCGCGCTGGGCAATCGCCTGCACACCCAGGTAGCCAATTCCGGGGATGGCAAAGAGGCTCTCTACAACAAAACTGCCGGTAACCAGGAAAGCCAGCGACGGCCCAATCACCGTGACGATCGGCAGCAGCGCATTGCGCAGCGCATGTACACCGACGACTTGCCGCCGGCGCAGCCCTTTTGCGCGCGCCGTGCGGATATAATCCTGGTGCAGCGTATCCAACATGCTCGAGCGCGTCAGCCGCGCCAGATAGCCCATTGTCACCGCTGCCAGCACAGCCACGGGCATTACCCAATGCGCCGGCGTACCCCAACCGGCGGGCGGCAGAGCCGGCAGTCCATTGCGAAATAGAACAAAATAGTTGGCCGCGCGCAGGATTGGGATCATGACAAAGGTGGGGATCGAGAAGAGGGCCAGCATAAAGATCATGCTGGAGCGGTCCAGCCACGAGTTCTGGCGCAGCGCGGCGATAATGCCGGTCGGCACCCCGATCAGCAGGCTGGCGGCCAACGCCATAGCCCCCAACGCAATCGATACGCCTATACCATTGGCCAGAATGTCATTGACGCTGCGGCCTTGAAAGCGGTAGGACATGCCCAGGTCGCCGTGCAGCAACCCCCCCAGGTAGTTGAAGTACTGATGATACCAGGGCAGGTCCAGCCCGTACTGATGTTGCAGACTGGCATACAGTTGGGGGTCACGGCGCGGCCCCATGAGCACCAGAATGGGGTCGCCCGGCGCCAGATAACCGACAATAAAGGTCAAAAAGGTAATGCTGAAAATCACAAAGACGAGGCCCAGCAGCCTGCGCCCGATCACTCCGCCCATGCTTGCCTTGCTTGCAGCAGGCGGTGGATAAAGCAGGCGTCCGCCTCATCCACCGCCGATGATGGTACTGTTGTTGTTACTGGGCGCGGCCTGTGACCTGCGTCCAGTCGGGGAAGATCAGCCCTTGGCCGGTTAGAGAATAGCCGGAGACTTCGGGCCGGATCAGCACGCTGAACTGCGGCACATAGAGCGGCAGCCAGCCGACTTCATCGACTGCGATCTGCTCGGCCTGATTATACAACTGCAGGCGTTCGTCGGCGCTGCCCAAATAGGTGTCGGCCTGTTTGGCCAGTTCGTCGAACTGCGCATTTTCCCAGTGGCCGTTGTTGTTGGGCGAATCGCTGCGCAACTGCTGCGAGACGAAGTTCTGGGGATCGGGATAGTCGGCTCCCCAAATGCTCAAGTAGAACTGCACACCTTCGTCCGGCGTGAGATAGGTGGTGTCGAGGCTTTTGCTGAAGGTCGCCAACTCCAGCGGTTCGAGCACCACGTCCACACCCAGGTTTTCCTTCCACTGCTGCTGCAGGAAGGTGGCCACGCGTTCGTTGTCGCCTTCGACGCCATAGGTAAAGGTGACTTGCGGCAGCGGTTGGCTGCTGTCGTAACCGGCATCCGCCAGCGCCTGCCTGGCGGCGGCTGGGTCGTACGTAAGCCCTGTGACTGGCAGTTGTGACCCCGTGAAGCCCGGCGGCAGAATACGGTCGGTGGCGGCAACCGCGCCGTTCAGCACGGCATTCGCCAATGTTTCCTTGTCCACGGCCAATGCAAACGCACGGCGCACGTCCGCATTGTCGAAGGGCGCTTTTTTGTTGTTAAAACCGACAAAGCGCACCGCAAACGACGCGGCGCTGTGGAAATCCGGGCTGTCCTGCACCTCCGGCACGCGCGCCGACGGGATCGGGTTCTGCTGGCTGCCCATGATGTCGAGGCCGCCCGTGCGGTAGAGTTGGTAGGCAGTCTCCGAATCCTGGAAGAAGGGTAATTCAATTTCACTGAGGCTGGGCGCACCTGCCCAGTACTTCGGGTTTGGCTCCAGGATCAGCTTCTGGTTGTGCTGCCACTCTTTGACCCGAAATGGCCCTGTGCCAAAAGCGGTTTCCGTCCAGCCGGTCGGGTCAGCGGCGATGGCATGCATGGGCGCCGCAAACGAAACCGGATAGGTCAACTGCGCCAGGAAGTAAGGCACGTTGTCGTCGAGTGTAATTTGGAGCGTTCGCTCATCTACGACCACAATCCCGCTCGCTGTGGTGGCGTCGCCGGAAGCCACGTCATTGGCGCCGACGATATGGCCAAGCTGGAACGATGCGCCATAGGAGGCGGTTTCCGGCTGCAGCGCACGGTTGATCGAATCGGCAAAGGTCTGCGCCGTTACTGGTGTGCCGTCGGCAAACTGCAGCCCCTCACGGATGATAAAGGTGTAGCTCTTGCCGTCTTCCGAGATCGTCCAGGATTCGGCGCCGTCCGGGCTCACATTGAGCAGCCCGTCCAGTTTGACCAGCCCGCCAAAGATCAGGCTGATCGCCTGGATCGACTGCGCGTTCTGCGGATTGGCCGGATCCAGCCCTGGCAGTTCGTTGACGCCTTCCACCGACCAGATCAATGTCTGCGCACCGTCTGCGGCCGGCTGCTGCGCAGGTGCGGCGCCCGGCGCTGCCGGCGTCACTGCGGCCGCACATCCGGTCAGCAGCGCGCCGAGCAGCAGCATACTGGCAAACACAATGGCGAGTTTCTGCATACGTGTTTCTCTCTCTTTCTGGCTGGCAAAGCCAAGGATTTTCATCAATTACGACATACAAATGAATTGGGCAAAGTAACGGCGAGGCCTGCGCTTCTTCAAAAGACGCTGCTCAGCAGAAATAGGCCCCCCCTTCTGCCGGTGAGAAGGTGTAGCAGTGTAGCGCAGGATAGAACGTGGAGCAAACGCCTTTTTGTGTGTCAGGAAAATGTGTCAGCCGCCGGGTAGCGAGAATGCGGTTATCGATCGTTCCAAAAAATCAGGATTGGCCTATTACGCTGAGCGTAATATAATTCCCGCCCCGCAACAAGTTTGAAGCATTAAAAGGTGATCGCCGGGGCCAGTATAGTATTCGCATAAACGACCAGTATCGGATCTGTTTTGTATGGACCGAAAACGGGCCGGCAGATGTTGAGATTGTTGATTATCACTAAGGTGACACTATGACTCGACCAGTAAACCAGATGCGCCCTGTCCATCCCGGAGAGATTTTACGCGAAGATTTTCTTGCGCCGTTGGGGATGAGTGTGAATGCGCTGGCCAAGGCGCTTGATATTCCTGCCACACGCATCCATGAAATCACTAAGGAGCGTCGGTCGATCACGGCTGATACGGCCCAGCGTCTTGCCCGTTACTTTGGCGGCGATGCAGCTTCGTGGCTGAGCCTGCAAGCTCTCTACGACTTGAAGACGTTGCAGACACGTGAGGAGATCATGGAGGCTGTTGCACCGAGAGCCAATGAGAAAACTTCATAATGCCCCTACCTCCTGGAGATGGCCCCAGCCAGTTCAAAAAACTTGCAGTGAATCAGCAAGCGGCTATAGCGTGTCAACCCAATGTTTGATCTTCAATGCCATAAGCTTACGCCGCTCTACTAAGAAATCGTCGTAAGCTAGAATTGGGCTGTCCAGCAATGATTCGGGCAAGCAGTTAGTTCGCAGGTTGGCGCGCAGGCTGCGTGTATCAGTAATGCCGCCATACCTTTGCGGGCCGCCATTGCATTGCTCAGTCAACTCACAGAAGTATTGGGCTGGAGGCTTGTCCCCAATAGCGATGTTGATCTCACTCTGCGTCAGTACAAAGTTAGCGATCTGGTTGTAGCGGCCGCGCTGCAGACCCATTTTCTTGAGGTAGTTGCGCGGAAAAACATGGTGTACATCGCTGCGGTTGAGCAGCAGGTCGCGAACAGTGATGTCGCGTGATAAAAAGCCTTTATCGCCAAGTTTTGCCTGGGCGGCTTTATAGGCAAGGAAATAGGGGCTTTGTCCCGACGAGGTGTCCATGAGCTGCGGCAGCATACCTGTCCAAAAGCTGTCCGGCAGTTCGGTTTCGATTACGGATTCGGCATAAGCGACAAGCCCTTGCGCCTCGATTTGGCGGATATCAAAATCAAACGCTGTTTCGGGACTCCCAGTGTAGCGGCTGCGCAGAATTGACATTACATACCAACGACGAACCAGCCGTTCCAGTTGAGCAGCAGGCACGTCCTCTGAGCGCCCGCGCAGGTAGAGAATATAGGCAAAATTGATGGCGTTGCGGCCACCGATCAGGTCGCTGGTCACGAAACCCGCCGAGCGTAAAATCATTGTTAGACGCTCAAAGTGGGTCTGGTTGATAAAGGCCTGCACACCTTTCTTGAGCCGCACAAAGGACGCTTCGGCAATCTCCTCTTCATATTGCTTGGTTTCAAAGTTGCGCCCCGAAAGCAATGCAACCAAGTCCTGCAGCCGGCCACGGCCAAACTCTGACGTGAATGCTACGCGCAGCATATCCGTGTACGTTGGATCGTAGATGTCATCGTTGGTGTCTTTAAGCCAGCGCATCTGCGGCAGGAATTCGGAATGGGCAAAGGTCTTGTCCACCTTCTCCAAGCGCGTAAGAAATTCGGGTGCCACTGCCAGATGGCAAAAATAATCAATGGCTTTCCGCAACATATTGCCACCGTACTTCTCATTAACGGCGATTTTGGACATGGCAAAGTCGGCCTGCGAAAGCTCCACACCGGCTGAGTTCACACGGATAAAGATTTCGGTGACTGTCTCGATGTCAAGATCCTCGGCAAGCTCGATCACGCCGACGTGGTTGTTGGTGATTTTGCGCAGCTTCTCCAGCACACGCGAAACACGTTTGCGGTCAGCGCCCGGATTTTTTTCAGTATAATCATCAGTCAACTCGCTCAAACTTGTATCCGGCGCGAAGACTTCGGCTACATCGTCGATCCAGGCTACGTCCTTGTGGATTGCTGGGTTGGTGACTTCAAAACGCTCATCCTGTGGGTGGAAGGCAATGCGTATTTGTACTGTGTCATAGTCTTTTGTCAGCACCTCACGACCGAGTAACGACGCCATCAGGGCTGTAACACGCTGCTGACCGTCAATCAGAATGCGCTTGCCGGCAGCATGTGTGCCGTCCTTGAGCTTCATGGTTGGGTTGCGCCAGGTAATCAAATAGCCAATTGGATAGCCTTGGTATAGCGAATCAAGCAGGTTGCGCACCTTTGTTGCTTCCCATACAAAAGGCCGCTGGATTTCAGGGATGGCAATTTCGCCCGTCTTGACCCAGACGAGCAGCGTTTCGATAGGGTGCGGTGTGACGGAATATCGCTGTGTAGACATGGGTCAAACGAGAGCTCCAGAAAAAATATTAATATGGGGCGAGATCGCCTCACAAAGGCTGAATTAATAATTTGATTGTATCCTGACCACCCGGACTGGGTTTGGCGATAATCACACAGCCTCCTAAGTTGCGTGGTATCGCACCACACTCGGCTGATATATCTTGATAACCTTTAACAACACCTGTGAGGCTCGAGAGCATATATTGCCGACCTCCCAGCACAGCTATCACTAACCCAGTTGTCGATACACTAAAGAGTCGTCTCCAGAGAGTCTCACGTTTCTGAGCGACCTGCGCATCTTTTTGCTTTCTCTTGTCATTCATGGAACCTCACCCACGCAAATCATCCAAAAATTCCGAGGCGGGGCGCACGCTTGTCACCAGCAGGTGGTCGCGGGCACGGGTGCAGGCGACATAGAGCAGGTGGCGCTCGGTGGTGTAGACTTCCTCCAACTCGCTCTTGTCCGCCGCAGTTTCGATGCGCTCTTGCAGGGGAATCACTTCGTCGTCGCAGGCCATCACCGCCACGGCGCGAAATTCCAGCCCTTTGGCCAGGTGCATGGTGCTGACGGAAAGCTGCCCTTCAACAGATTCTATGCTGTCGTCGAGCACGCGGTAGGGCAGGTGGCCGGCCTCGACCGCAGCGCGGGCGCGCGCAAGCTGCGCGGTGGAGCGCACAAACAGGCCGATTTCGTGCGGCTGTACACCTTCGGCCAGACGCGCGGACAACCAGCGAGAGACGGTCTCCTGCTCTTCCGCCGCCGTGGCCAATGTCTGAAAGGCAGGCTGCGGGCCGTTGAAGATCGAGATGGCATTGCGGCGGTCTTCCTTGTTGCCGTCCACGTCGCCGATTTCCCTGTCCAGCAGCAGGTCGGCCTGGCTGCGGATCTGATGCGAGGTGCGGTAGTTGATGCGCAGGGTGCGCGAGCGGCCGCGTACATCCACCCCCAGCGCCTTCCAGGAAAAAGGCTGCTGAAAGATGCGCTGGCCCAGGTCGCCGGCGAAGAAGAGGCTGTCGGGACGGTCGTGGCCGAGCGCAGCGAGCAGGCGCAGTTGGGCAATGCTTAAATCCTGCGCCTCGTCTACAACGATATAGTCATAGGGCGGGCGGCCCGCAGCGGCGTAATGTTCAGCCAGGCACGTAAACAGGCCGGCGCGGGTGATCAGGCCGCGCGTCTGCAGGCCCTCCCACACGAGCGCAAAAATGGCCCAAAGCTGCGCCCGCTGCTTGTCAGGCAGGCGGGTGCGGCGGCCCAGGCGCGACACATCGCGATAGCCTTCCCAGGCTGTCAATTGCCAGGCGTCGACAACATGCTCCCATTCGGCCAGCAGAAAGGTGGGGCTGAAGGCGGCGATGCGGGCGTTG
>JBBRBX010000119.1:0-14490 GCA_038205395.1 Caldilineales bacterium | reverse complement strand
GGCGCTTACGGGCAGCAGGTCGCCCTCACCCTTGATCATGACGGCCGTAATGTCCTGCACAAATTGCGGCGCTTCGGCGGGGACGGCTGGCGGGAACTCCAGCGTGCTGGTTGCCGCTGCCGGAACCGTCAGTTCATATAGATGGGCGATCGTATCATCTACCGCAGCATAATTCTTGCGCACGACCGCTTCGCCGCGCTTGCCATAAGTCTTTTTGATTGACTCTTTGATGCGCAGAATTGCCTCATCACGCGCCAGCACACCGGAGATGGCAAAAAAGCAGGTTTGCATGACAGTGTTGATGCGTCCGGCCATGCCGTTCTTGGCAGCCACATCGTAGGCGTCAATGCAGTAGACCTTGAGCTGCTTGTTGATGATCCCTTCCTGCACGACACGCGGCAAATGCTCCCACACCTCTTCTAGAGGGTAAGGTGCATTGAGCAGCAGCACTGCCCCCTGCTCGGCGATAGCCAGCACATCAAAACGCTCCAGGAAGCCGAACTGGTGAACACCAATAAAGTTCGCACGCTGGATCAGATAGGTGCTGTGGATTGGCTTGGGGCCAAAGCGCAGATGCGAAACCGTGCGTGCGCCCGACTTCTTCGAGTCGTAGACAAAGTAACCCTGGGCGTGATTTTCCGTTTCCTCGCCGATGATCTTGATCGAGTTCTTATTGGCACCTACTGTGCCATCCGAACCCAGCCCCCAGAAGACGGCGCGCACCACTTCCTGCGGCTCGATGCTGAAGTTGAGATCGAAGTCGAGGCTGGTGTTGGTGACGTCATCAAAAATACCAATGGTGAAATGATTCTTGGGCGTGGGCTTGGCCAGTTCGTCATAAACGGCCTTGACCATGGCCGGTGTGAACTCTTTGGAGCTGAGACCATAGCGGCCGCCGACAACGCGCGGCATGCGGTCGAAAGGCGCCATATCATTGGACAAAGCTTCGCTAATGGCTGTGAGCACATCTTGGTACAACGGTTCGCCCGCCGCACCGGGTTCTTTGGTGCGGTCCAGCACAGCGATCTTTTTTATTGTGGCCGGCAGCGCCGCGACAAAATGCTCGAGTGAGAAGGGGCGGAATAAGCGCACCTTGATCATGCCGACTTTTTCGCCGCGCGCCAGCAGCCAGTTCATCATCTCTTCGGCTGCTTCGGCGCCCGACCCCATGATCACGATCACCCGCTCTGCGTCCGGTGCACCCACGTAGTCAAACAGGTGGTATTGCCGTCCGACAAGGCCGGCGAATTTGTCCATTGCCTTCTGCACGATTTCCGGCGTGGCGAGATAGTAGGGGTTGGCACTCTCGCGTGCTTGGAAATAGACATCGGGGTTTTGGGCCGTGCCGCGCATGATGGGCGCATCCGGCGTCAGCGCGCGCGCGCGATGGGCGTGCACCCAACGATCATCGATCATTGCGCGGATGTCTTCATCTGCGATCTGCTCGATCTTTGACACCTCATGGGAAGTACGGAAACCATCGAAGACGTGCAGGAAGGGAATACGTGACTCTAGTGTGCTGGCCTGGGCGATCAAGGCCATGTCCATGACTTCCTGGACGGAATTCGCAAACAGCATACCCCATCCGGTGCTGCGTGCTGCCATCACGTCGCTGTGGTCGCCAAAGATGGAAAGGCCCTGCGCTGCCAGCGAACGGGCGGCGATCTGAAAGACTGTGCTCGTCAGTTCACCGGCGATCTTGTACATGTTGGGGATCATGAGCAGCAGACCCTGACTGGCCGTAAAGGTCGTCGTCAGGGCGCCTGTTTGTAAAGCGCCATGTGCTGCGCCGGCGGCGCCGCCCTCGGACTGCATTTCGACCACCGTTGGCACGGTGCCCCATATATTGCGTTCGCCGGCCGCATTCCATGCGTCGGCAAGCTCACCCATCGGAGATGACGGTGTGATGGGGTAGATGGCCGCAACTTCATTCGTCTTATAGGCGATGTAGGCAGCGGCCTCGTTGCCGTCGATCGTTACGATTGATCGGGGCATAATAGTCTCCTTCTCTGCTTGCATAAAAACTTCAACACTTCCTAAACTTCGCGGGCGTCAATGACATGGTCGCCGAGCGCTTCGAGCGTATCGACAATTTTGTCTTTGTTGACGCCGCGTACTTTAACAATCAACTCGCGTTCTCCATCACTCTCTCTGTCCAACGAACCGACACTGACAATAATGCCGCCTGCGTCATAAATGGCCTGCGACAGTCGGGCCAGGGTGCCGCTGCCGCTGGGCACTTTGAGCGTGAGACGCAATCCCTTTTCGCCGCTGCCCAGCATTTCGGTAAAAGCCTTGAAAATGTCGGTCTCCGTAATCACGCCCACGATTTGATGGGCGCTGTTGACAACGGGCAACCCGCCGATCTTGCGCGTCACCATCAAATTGGCCGCATCCTCAATCGGAGCCTCCTGCGCGATTGTGATGACGTGGTGGGTCATGATGTCGGCGACTTTTAACTTCCACAGCAGGTAGTTCACCTCCCAGACGCTCAGCGACGTTGCCGGCGAAGGGGAAGCGTGCAGCAGATCGCGTTCCGATATGATGCCGACCAGCCTGCCTTCGTGGTCAACCACTGGAATGCGGCGAAACCTGTTGTCGCGCATCATCTTCAGCGCGTCTTGAAAGCTTGTCTCCGGCGTAATTGTCACTGCCGGCGTGGTCATGCGATTCTTGACTAGCATGGGTGCAATCCTCCTTGAATGCACAAATGAAAGCCGCTCGCGTGAGAGTCGCGCAAAGATAGGGCGGCCAGTCCAGCGTTGGACGTACTCACTATAGAGCAGATTTTATGCATCGGCGTCATGCACGTGGGGAGAATGCGTATAGACAAGTGTGCAGTTGCAGAACTGGTCAACTGACCAGGGAACAGTCAGGCGCGGCTTGGGAGCGACTGCTGATTGTAAAACGTAACGTTACACGCTATACTTGCCTTATGATCGGCAGCATCCGGCATAAAGGTCTAAAGCGCCTTTACGAAGATGGCGACGCACGCAGTATTGGCGCTAACATGCGCAAACGTGTGAGTGAAATTCTTTCGGTGCTGGACGCTGCCAATTCGCTGGAAGAGATCGATATACCCGGCTATCGGCTTCATTCTCTTATCGGTAAGGGGCAAGGATACTGGAGCATAAAGGTGGTCGGTAACTGGCGCGTTACTTTTCGCTTTCAAAGCGGCTTAGCCGAAGATGTAAATCTGGAGGACTATCACTAGGATCACCAATATGGCTATGACGATGAAAAATCCGGTGCATCCCGGAGCAATTGTTAGGGGCAGTCTTGAAGAACTTGGCCTGTCGGTGACTGGAGCCGCCAAAGTGCTTGGCGTCACTCGTCCCACTATCTCTAAGATTGTCAATAGCAAGGCTGCCATTTCACCCGATATGGCAATTCGCCTCTCTAAAGCGTTTGGCAGTACACCGGAATTCTGGCTGCGGCTGCAACTTAACTATGATCTCGCTCAGGCACGTGCAAAGGCTGACGCCATCCAGGTGGAACGGTATGTGCCCGTTGCTGTGGCTTGACATCAGGCTTCAGAGTGCAATGTGAATGAGGCGGCTTACTGCGCGATTCCATCGAAATAGATGCGCAGCAGCTCGTCGATCAATGCTGCTGCGGGCAGCATTTGGGTGGGAGGCGCAGGATGAAAATAGGGGTACATCATGCCTAACAGCGTCCATGTTGCCAGGCGGGGGTCGATTGGACGCAGTTCGCCTTGCTCCATCCCCGTCTGCAGCAGCGTCGCAATGCGGTTGATAAAGCGATTGTGGTACATTTCTAAAAAGCGGGCACGGTTAGGCTGGCTGATATTGCCCATCTCTTGGCTGGCAAGCCGAATAATCGACCGCTGTTCAGGGGGCTGCGTCAGAATGCGCTGCACCAGGTCGCTTACCTGCTCGCGCACACTTTGATCGGTGTCGGTGACTTGATCGATCAGGACAGACATCGCCGTTAGGTATTCCTCGATGATGGCGACAAACAGCCCTTCTTTGTCCTGAAAATGATAGTAAAGTGCGGCCTTAGTGACGCCCACCGCCTCAGCAATCTGACGCATTGAGATGCCGCGGAAGCCATCCTGCATAAATAGCTGCTTGGCTGCGTCCAATATGGCAGTGCGACTGTCGGCTGTTTCAATCATACAAACTCCTCGGAGCGCAGGCGTCGTCGCCTGCGCTCCGTCTGCCTGTGACTAACTGAAGAAGTTGAGCGCTGCGCCCAGTTGCGGCAGCAGCGGCCGCTGCGTCCAGGGGATTGCGGCCAACACTACCAATACGGAGAGCGTCAGCCAGATTGCTCCTTGTCTGAACTTGGCCGTTGAAGTTGCCGCGCGGCGCACCATGATTGTCGCTACATGCGCAAGCACCACAGCGATCACCATCATGAGGATATGCTCCACGGCGAAATAGCGTACGCTGCTGTCGCTCATGGCGGCGCCGAAGTTCCTCAGCGCATTTGTCGTAATGGGGCTTAGGAAAAAGTAGAGCACTAAACCCAGTAGCAGTTGGATGTCCATGCCGATGGCGAAGTACGAGAGCGACTTGCGGTCAGCTTCGTCAAACTCCTGTTTGCCGAAAAGCCCCCGATATATGCGCACCAATGCGTATATTGCCAGCAGAATAACAATCCAGCGTAGAACATTGTGCACTGCCAACGTAAATAGATACATATGCTTCTCCTGTTGTTTAGCGGTTGCCGCTTTTTTCAATAGAATTTGCTGATACTGTTACCTCAGAATGCCAACGTTGTTCGTCCTGAAGGCATCTGCTGTGACATAGTTTAACGACCCTGCCCAACCAGCACCGCTGGCGACCCTGCCGGCGCAGCAGCCAGCGCAGCTACGGTCGCCTGTTCCTGCGCCCTGTTCTTCAGCGCCAACGCCAGAATGCTTAGCACAATGGCAACGCCGCCAATGGCCAGAAATGAGGCGCTGTAGCCGGCTAAACCACCGATGCTGGCCGCAACTGCGCCCACCACAGCCGCTCCCACCAGTTGGCCGACGCTTGTAAAGACAGTTGCCACACTCTGCGCCGCCGCTCGTTCCTGCGCCGCCGCTTCGTTGAGCATAATATAACGAATCGGCGCCCCCAGCAGTGAGGCCAATCCCAAGCCTACCAAGATGCTGCCGCCATAGTAGCCTACAAGTGAACTTCCCCATAATCCCATCAGGATTGTGCCCAGCGCCAACAAACTTGTGCCGCCGATAATCACGAGACGCGACCCCAGCCGGTCCAACATGCGGCCGGCCAGAGGCGATCCGACGAACAAAGCGAGGACGAGTGGCAGTAACATAAAACTGGCTGCCGAGGCGCTGACGCCAAAGGCCGCCGTTGCCAGGGCAGGCATAAAGAGTACGCTTACTTCACCAAGTCCGGCCCCAAACGAGATCGCACTGGCTAACTGCAATTGGCGAGGAGCGAGCAGCGCAGGGCGGACAATTGGGTCCTGCGCGCGGTGTTCAACCATCCAAAAAACAGGAACGAGAATCACGGCGAGCAGCAGGAACGGCCAGACCTGCGTAGACAATAGGCTGGCCGTAAAATTCTGGGTGTCGATCTGGTTGAGGCCATAGGCAAGCGCAACGAGCAAGATCGCCAACACACTCATACCCACCCAGTCAAATGTGCTGCGTTGCGCCGGCCGCGTTGTAGGCAGGGTGAACCAGGCGGCTACGATCAGCAGCAGTGCAATCGGCAGATTGATGGCAAAGATCCAGTGCCAGCTAAACAGAAGCAGCACGCCTCCCAAGATTGGGCCAACGATAAAGGCCAGGCCGAAAACGGCCCCAATCAACCCCAGTGCACTGCCACGCTTCTCCGGCGGGAAGGTGTCGCCGATGACGGCCGACGCGACGGGAAAGATACCGCCTGCGCCAAAACCTTGGATTGCGCGGCCAATCAACAGCACCATAAATGAAGGCGACAGCATAACTATAGCGGAGCCAAGGCCGAACAGGGCGACATCAGCCACATAGATTGCGCGCCGCCCATACAGATCAGACAGCTTTGCCATCAATGGCGTGCTGACGAGATTCATCAACACATAGATGGTGAACACCCAAGCAATGCTGCGCTCGTCGACGGCAAATGCCTGTTGGATGGTCGGCAGCGCCGGCCCAATGATAGCGATGTCGAGCGCCGCCATTAACACGCCCACAAAAAGTACACTCAAAATGCGATTGCGTGACATACAATTCCTCCTGTATCTTAACTCCCAGCGCACTTACCGACCGGTCAGTAAGTAAAGCATAGTGTATAGGGCAGGCAAATGCAAATCAGTTGGGTGGTGTTTGCCGTTTAGGCCGGCAGAAAAGGGTTTGCCCTACTCCTGGCGGTCAATGCCGATATCCTGCATGGAGACCGGATCTTCAATTGGCTCTAAATGGGTAAAAACTGTCGTGGGCGAATCGAACATGGCGCGAATGTCGCGCTCGATTTGCTCCAGCACGTCATGGCCATGCTGCACGCTCCACTCGCCGGGGACGAGCACATGCATAGAGACAAAGCGCCGGGGTCCGGCTTGGCGGGTGCGCAACGAGTGAAATTCAACTTCCTGCTCTTGATAGCTGTCTAGAACGCGGGTGATTTTGTCTCGTTCTGCCGCTGGGATCGCTGTGTCAAGCAAACCCAGCGCCGAACGGCTGACGAGCTGAACACCGGACCAAACAATATTGACTGCTACGGCAAGGGCCACCAGTGAATCGAGCGGCAGCCAGCCTGTCATCGTCACCAGCGCTACGCCGCCCACCACGCCCACAGATGTCCATACGTCCGTCATCAAGTGTTTGGCATCCGCTTCCAGCAAAATAGAATGATAGCGGCGTGAAGCGCGCAGTAAAACTTGTGATGCGGCCAGGTTAATCGCGGAAGCAATGATCGAGATTGCCAGGCCTATGCCCACGTTCTCCAGCGGCTGCGGGTGAAAAAGGCGGTCAACAGCAGACCAACCGATGCTGACTGCGGCGATGAGGATCAGTGCTCCTTCCACGCCGCTGGAGAAATATTCTGCCTTGGAATGGCCAAAGGCATGATCTTCATCGGGCGGCCGCTCAGAAATAAGCAGCATCCACAGCGCCATGAGCGCCGCCACTAAATTGACAAGCGACTCCAGCGCATCGGACAGAAGCCCGACTGAGCCGGTCAGTGTATAGGCGCCCGTCTTCAATGCGATGGTGGTGAGCGCGGCAGCAATGGAAAGATAGGTGAAGCGCCGCAAAGAAGTTGGCGCCTTCGCATCTGTTGTCATAATCCTATTCCAGCAGGGTTACCCTGCCCCGGTTGCCATCCACGCGAATCTTTTGACCATCCCGAATCAAATGGGTCGCTTGCGGGATGTTGACAACGGCCGGCAGCCCATACTCACGGGCGACAATGGCCGCGTGTGACAGTGTGCTGCCGATTTCAATAACAGCCCCCCCAATCACGGAGAAGACAGGAGTCCAGCCTGGATCGGTGGCGCGTGTGACGAGAATTTCACCTGGTTGAATCGCTGCTGCTTCTTGTGGCGTCAAGACGACGCGTGCCACACCGGTCACTTGGCCGCGGCTGGCGGCCAGACCGATTAGCACAAGCCCTTCTGTACTTTGTTCGCGCGCTGCTTGAAATTCGACGATTTCGCCGTCAGCATCCAGCACGTCAGGCGCTGCCTTGCCAAACCAGAAATCATACGCCTGGCGCCGGCTGGCCACTCTCTGCACCAGGTCGAGCTGCGCACCAGCAGCGCCGTTGTGATCACCATTGTGCTTTAGCACGAACGCTACTTCCTCCAGCACAAGAAAGTAAAAATCCTCTTTTTGTGCCAGCCAGCCACGCCTGGCCCAGCGTTCGGCGAGTGTGGCATATAGGCGGCGCACCGGCAGCATCAATTTGACCAGGTAGTGCTGTCCGTTGTCGCGCGCCAGCATTAAGCGCTGAGCGCGTTTTAACAGCCGGTAAAAGTAAGCTCGCTGTACAAGATTCAGCCGCTGAGCAATCTCGGATGTTGCTTCTATGCGCTCTCGTTCGGCTTTTGCTGCCGACGTGGCTGGGTCAAAACTATCCCCCGCCCGCAGATAGCCGGCAATCGACTCTACCACCAACTGGGGAGACTCCACCCAGCGCGGGTGCAGCCATTCCGCCTCAGACATGCAGCGGTGGCCATGTCTGGCCAAAAAAGCATCAAAGTGCGCCAGAACTGGTTGCGCCGCCAGCGTGCTGCGCAGCGCTGCCAACGCCGCCTCCGGCGGTTGATTGGCTACCACGTCGGCCATACCAGCTGCTTCGATCTGCCGGGCCAACTGCCATAAGGCGGGTGCGATCTCTGCTGCAATCACACCGGACAGCCCGCTCACCAGCTTCGGCGTCAGGTTCTTTTCCCCTGTCCAGCGTTGCGTAAATTGTTCCAACTGGCTGTACGTCGTCAGGGAAAGGGAAGTCGCGCTGCCGTGGGCGCGCATGTAGTGCATTGCACGCGCCAGCCACACCTCGTTCGCCTCGCGCCACAACATTGAATCGGCTGGACCTGCCAGTGAGCGCGCCATAAACGCAGCGACCCAGCCATCAATTTGGGCGAAGTCTGCCATATAGCGCTTGACGTCTTTTTCTGCCTGAAACAGGCTGCGCCGGAAAAAGCGCAGGTGGCGTACTAATTTTGACCACTGATAGCGATCGTTTTCCGGGGTTACGGCGACTACACCGGTCATGGTAGGGGCAATCATGCCCATTGGCAGCCCCAGCCCATCGTTATAGGCGTAAGTCAGCGCGCCTTCATTCAGATATACATGTCCATAGGCGCGTTTCGACCACTGAATTTTGCCGGCATAAGGCGCCCTCAGCCCCTCCAGTGTCTCCTCCATGTTTTGCTGGATCATGGCGTAGCCTGTGGACCAGCTGAACGGCGTCACTGGTTCCGGCCAGCGCTCGCCTACATCATAGGTTGTCCACAGATCAAAAGGCTGCGCTGCCATATCGGGTGGTGGCCAGTGATCGTCGCCAGGGGCAGCCAGTCCTGGAATTGGCGCGCCGCTGGTGGTAATCGGGCGCGCTTGCAGCAGCGAGATTGTTCCATCGGCAATGGCCCATTCCACATCTTGTGGCTTGCCGAACTGCGCTTCTAGCAGATTGCCTAACCGCACCAGTTCATTGATCTGCGTCGTATCAAGGACCTGACGTCTCTGCTGATCTGTTGCGACCGGCGTTTCGGCCGTACCCCTATCTGTCGCCGTGGTCATGACCAACTTGTCGCCCAGAATTGTCTGCTTAATGGCTGCGGTGGCTTTGTCGAGAACCAGCATATCCGGCGTTACCTGGCCTGACACCAGCGCCTCGCCCAATCCCCAGGTCGCGTTGATGACCATCTCGCCAGGGTCTCCGGTGACAGGATTGGCCGTAAATAAGATACCTGCCGCCGAGGCGGGAACCATCTGTTGTATGACGACTGCCAGACTTACCTCTTGGGGTGAAACTGCCTGGCGCAGCCGGTAGGCCATGGCGCGTGCGGTCCACAAGCTGGCCCAGCAGCGCTGCACCGCCTCCAGAACGGCAGACTCGCCGCGCACATTGACATAAGTGTCCTGCTGCCCGGCAAAAGATGCTTCGGGCAGATCTTCGGCAGTCGCTGAAGATCGCACGGCCACCGCCACATCCTTGCCCAGACCGGTGTACTGCGCCTGAATGGCGACGGCCAGGTCGTCGGCTATTTTGCCATCCGCAAACGCTATGTGCAGCACATGAGCCGCTGCCTCAAAGCTGGCAGGCTGAGCCGCATCGCATAAATGCCACTGCTCATGGATTAGTGATGCCAGTGCATTGTCGGCTACAAAGCGTTGATAGGCTGTGGTCAAGATGATGAAGCCGGGCGGGACAGGCAGCCCCGCTCGCAGCATCTGATTCAGGTTAACGCCTTTACCGCCGGCCAAATGCAGTGACATGGCCGGCGCCTCCAGGGAAGCAATGAAATTGTTTGGCATAAAAACATTATGCCTCACGAATCAGGAGAGGGTAAACAGGCAGTCAGCCCAAACCAGAAATCGAGTGTACTGGAAAAACTCGCTTTTCGGCCTGGGCTGACTGGCTTAACTTGTCGAGGTTTTTACTCGCTGGCCAAAATGTGAATCTTGGCGTGGGGGATGGTTTCAAAGGAACCGAAGTGGGTTTTGAGCGTGAATCCTTTTTCCAGATACGGCTCTTTCTCGACATTCTGCTTGGTCTGCACCACTGCCCATTCAAACAGATCGACAAAACGCTGTTCGTTGTCATGCTCAAATGCTTCCGTGCTGTCGACATGTTCAATCGGCAGGGCAAGCCAGTGAATGACACTTTCGGGATGGATGCTTTTGATAATGGCAAAGCCCTTTTCATCATCGCGCACGATGATTGTGCCCGGCTCTTCGCCCTTCAGAATGGCGCAGAAGGGACAATATGGTTGGCTTGGCATTCCAGTAACTCCTCTTTTTGAAGTAGCGGTGTGAATGTGCGTTGGCGAATCGCCCCGCGTCGATCAAGTTCCTGCATAGATTCAAATTCTGCTGACAACTGCTGCTCCGTGAGCATAACGGACGAATGATCCGGTACTGATCAGCCTGCGTTGACCAGCGTTAATAGATCAACCACTCGCTGCGCTGCGGCCGGATTAACAGGCCGGCGAGCAGAATAAAATCAAGCACTATTAGAATCAGAGCAACCACGGTCAGCACCTGCCCGGTCTGCTCTCCGGTGCCTGTCGTCACCAGTTCCGTCGCCAGCAGCCCAAGCAGCAAAAGTGAGACAAGCATGGCGACACTCATTAACTGCTGCGCCTGGCGCACGCTTTGCGCCCGCAGAGAAATAAACACACCAAGGCAGGCAATAAAGCAAGAAGCCAAGAAGCTGAGCAGCAGCAGCCAAGCCAGCACAAATGACGGATTTGGCAAAGTGGCATCCAAAGCAACCAGTACTGCAGCCCAGCCCGTCACCCAACAGGCGAGTGTAACAATCCAGCCGTAGGCGGCGACGGCGGCCACTTTGCCCAGCACGATGGCGCGATCCGGCAGCCGCGACGCCAGCAGCGCTTCCAGCGTGTCGCGCTCGCGTTCGCCGGCGAAGGTGTCCGCTACCATCCCGGCGCTCAGCGCCAATGGCAGCCAGCTCCAAAGCCACTGGATGATGGGTTGATCAATCCACAAGCGTCCGGCGGCTACTGGCGCCAGAACGCCGAAGATCAAAATGACGGCCAATGGCTGTATGAGACAACCTGGTGTCGCCAACCATTCCAGCCATTCCTTACGCAGAACTGTCCAGACGTCCCGCCAAAATCGCCTGTTCATGGAGTTGCCTCGAGAATTGCTCGATAGACGCTTTCTAAATCCGGTTGGTGGCGCAGCACCTCTTCGACCTGGGCACCGGACTCAACCAGCAAATTCACCACGGGCGCAGCATAGCTGTCCGCTTGCAGTTCGATCCACAACCTGCCTGTCTCCGTGCGCACGCTGCCTACTTCGCGGCGCCGGCTTACCAGCGCAATCATCGCTTGCGTAAAACCGGAGCCAACGATTTCCAGCCGCAGACCCACCCCACGCCGGCTCAACTCGCTCGGCGCCCCTTCTGCAATCAACTGCCCTGACCGCAGCAGGCCGATGCGTTTGCAGATGTGCTCGGCATCCGTCAGTGTCTCGGTGGTGAGAAAAATCGTCACATCTTCTTCGGCTGCCAACAATGCCAGATCATTGCGCAGTGGGGCCGCCAAGCTGGGATCAAGCCCGGAGGTAGGTTGATCGAGGAAGAGCAGCGCCGGCCGCGGCAGCATTGCGCGTGCCATGGCCAGCCGCTGCTGCATCCCGCGGCTCAGCCGGCTGGCCGTTTCTTTGCGGCGCTCCCACAACCCAAAATGGGTCAGCAGCTCTTTTGCACGTGCTGCACGCCCTTGGGCGCTGAGACCCCAGATACGGCCAAACAAATCCAGATTTTGTTCCACACTGAGACGGCCATATAGCGACGGCGATTGCAAAACCACACCGCATTGTGCGCGCACGGATGCTCCAGCGCGTGTCGGGTCCAGACCGAGCACCAGCGCCGAGCCTGCCGTTGGTTCCAGCAGCCCCAGCAGCAGCCGCACGATAGTCGATTTGCCCGACCCCGAAGGGCCCAGCAGACCGTAGATCGTGCCACGCTCCACGTTCAGCGTTAAGCTGTCTACGGCGCAGAGGCTCTGGAATTTTCGGGTCAGTCGATCGGTGTGGATTGCGAGGTGTTCCACAAAACTCCTTCCACGCCGCCAAAGGTATGCTACGCAGTCGTGTTCTGTGCTTTACTCTAGGTCAAACTGAGGAACTTCCCAAGGGGCAATCGTCACTGGGAGGATAGGACAAGTGTAAAGGTTTATAGAACTGCGCCAGGTTGTATCTCGTACTATCCGTACATGTCACAAACTTCTCCGCCGTTGTCTACGTTTACCCATGCCTGCCGCAGGCATGGGTAAACGTAGACAACGGCTTCAAACAGCACGCCGCCACAGGAAGAGCGAACTTCCGTGCAGTGTCTTATCCCTTCTCCTGCGCACTATAGCCTGGGCCTTCGCTGAAGAACAACGCATTTAGCTCAGTAGTGTAGACCTGCTCCTCGGGAAGATCCTCTTCGGGAAGAATGGCATCTACTGGACACTCAGGCACACAGGCTCCGCAGTCAATGCATGTGTCTGGGTCAATATAGTACCAGGGCCACTCATCTTCAGGTTGGCCAGGAATAATGCATTCGACGGGACAGACTTCTGCGCAAGCCCCATCGCGAATACAGAGATCAAATATTACATGAGTCAACTTGGGTTCTCCTTTACAAGGCAGGTAATAAAAAACAGTATATCTTCGGCCATTACCGTGTTGGCGTTGCAGCGGCTCTGCCTCTAGAAAATAGCCTGCATAGGGGTTTGCTGCTATATTTGCTCTGGCAAGCGATGGGCGTTTGGCCTTCAACCCCAAACAACCACACAATCACCTCCACAGTTCAGTACAAAAACTTTAGGTTGCAATGATGTCCAGTGCTGCTTCCTTCCTCTCCATTCAAACGTTACAAAAAATCCCACTCTTTGCCGGGCTGCCCAAAGAGCAACTTGAGATCATTCTGCAGGGATTACGCTGCCATCAAATCCTTGCAGGGGAGCGGCTCTTTTTACAAGGCGAACACGCTGCCAGGTTTTATATCCTTGTCGAAGGAAGGATACGCATCACCCAGGTGACACCAGATGGACAGCAAGTTCTTATGCGCCTTGTCGGCCCCCACCAGATATTTGGAGGCATTGCGGCGGTCAGATCGGGCGATTATCCGGCATCGGCTGAAGCGCAGGTGGCTTGCGTCGTGCTGGTCTGGAGCAGTGAAACCATGCAGGATTTGCTGGACTCGGTTCCTCGCCTCGCTCACAACATGCTGCTACTCATGTCTGATCATATCCAGATATTACAAGACCGGCTGCGCGAGATGATCACGGAGCAGGTAGAGCGACGCATCGCCCATACGCTGCTGCGTCTGATCCGTCATGCCGGACGCAAGGTTGAAGATGGTGTCCTCCTTGATCTGCCCTTAACTCGCCAAGACCTGGCCGAAATGGCCGGCACCACACTTTATACGGTCAGCCGCATCCTGAGCCGCTGGGATGCGGACGGGATAGTCAAAAGCGAACGGCAACGGATACTCATTCGCATTCCTCACAGACTGGTCGCAATCGCTGAGGATTTGCCGCCCGAATCGGGAGAAGATAATGATTCCAGTTGAGCGCCCTGCTCTTTGTCCCGGCTTTCTTTTTATTATAGCTGGCGGGCTAAGTCCGTCTTTGCGCTTGCGCAAAGAATGTATCGCTTTCTTATCGTATATTTAGACCTACGGAGGCGTCTGTGGCTCATCCACTAACCTACGATCTCACTGTAGCGGAGATACTCCAGCGTTGGCCTCAGACCGCCCAGGTGTTCTTGCGCCATCGGATGGCCTGTGTCGGCTGTGCAATTGCTCCTTTTGAGACCCTCACCGAAGTCAGCGAGATCTATCAAGTGAATACCGAGAAATTCTTACAAGAATTAAAAGATATTTCTGGGTCTACATCCAGCAATCTGTAGAACTGATTTGGATTTCGTTAAAACTTCCGACTTTTGTTGAACGCGAGGGCTATAGATCGACGGGGATCCGCCGGCAAGGAAAAAGGCTGGGGCAAAACAACATATTTTCACCTCTTATTTTTCCTTTAGTTTCCGGTAAATCAGGGGTCAAGGGCCCGTTTGGTGCGGCGATGGTCATGAATGCCTTTGGGCAAATGGGTGGTGACGGAGTTCTTTTTACGAAGTTCCGGGTCACAAGTGAGTAAGTTTGGAAAATCAGCTTGTGCCAAGACTCGACGGAGGCGACCGGGGGTGGGCTTGGGTGCTCTGTCCCAGAAAGCGGTTGGCACAGGGGGTAAAACGGCAGCCACATAGGTCAAGATCGCACCTGCGACAAGGCCAAGTTCCGGCAAGCGGAAGCAGATTTCGGGGGCAAAGACAAAGTGGCGATGCAGGCC
>JBBRBX010000118.1:0-14921 GCA_038205395.1 Caldilineales bacterium | reverse complement strand
TTGTATGGCGGTGATCACAGCCACAGCCGCGCACTTGCCGCTGGTAAAAACATTCATCCACGACGCGCCCCACCGCCAGGGAGGGCTGGCGGATGAAGATCTGGCCATGCTGGTCGCAGCAGGCAATGTACTGCTGGCTGTGGCTGGGCCTGTTGTTGGGCCTGTCGCTGCGTCTGCCGGTGAGCCGCCTGCCGCTGCCACCCCGCTGCCGGGCGCCATTGCGGGAATGGCGGCATTTTTTCCGGAGCCGCGCCCGGCCAGCCTGCCTTCGCCCGCGCCCGACCGCGTCTTTCTGCGCGCAGCGGCCTTTCGCCGCGGCGTCTCGCCCAGCGCCCTCCTGCAAGAACTGGTGGACGCCTGGAGCAGCGCACCGGCGCGCCGGCCGCGCCTGCTGATCGCCTACAGCGGCGAACCGTGGTTTGACCGCTCGCTGCTGGCCGCGCACTGCGCACCGGCGGAGGAAGTCATCTATTACCAACTGCCCCAGCTACAGCGCATGGACGAGCAGCCGCCGGACAGCGGCGCCTGCGTGCGCGCGGCGCAGGTGGCGGAGATTGGGCAGTTGGCGGAGCTGGACGCCGCCTGTTTTGATGTGCTGTGGCATATGGGCGCCGGCGACCTGCGTCAACTGCTGATCTTTGGCCGGCTGACGGTGGCGGTCAAGGAGGGCGCGCTCGCCGGTTACCTGGCGCTGACCATCAACGGCGAAATCGCCCAGATTGCGCGGCTGGCGGTGCATCCCGCCTGGGCAGGCCACGGCATTGGCCGCCAACTGCTGGTGGATGGGCTGCAGGCAGCGTTTGCGCTGGGCTGCCGCAGCGCCGTGCTGAACACCCAGGCCACCAATCAGCGCGCGCAGGCGCTGTACCGTTCGCTGGGCTTTCACCCCACGGGAAAACATTTTGCCGTCTACACGCGCCGCGCGCCGGCCAGGCTGTAGCCCGCCGGCCCTGCCTTCCAAGCTGCCGAAGCGCTAGTGGACAGGGCGCTGGTGGAGAGGGGGCCGGGAAGTCACGCGCGAGACGGGTCAAAATGTACTTGATGGGCAACGCAAACGCATAGTATAATAGCGCCGACAAATGAATCAGGCTGACACTGCGTTGCGAGAGAGAATCGGCGGCATTGACCTGCCGCTTGATCGCCGAAGGTGCAAGCGCTGGGCGGCGAGCCACACGCCCGGCGTGACACTCTCAGGCAAAAGGATCGCAATCCGGCAGCAGCTCTGGAAAGCGCCAGGTGCGGCACGCTATGCCGGCCCGCCTGGCCACCGATGGGGCAAGATGGGCGGCGCGATCTGCCTGTTCAATCTCTCAGGTCCAAGACAGAGCCAACGGGCGTCCTTTTGGATTGCCTGTTTTTATTTGTGGGCGCCGTGCACTTTTTCATTTGCCGTTTCAATGGAGCAGCGAAAATGACCACACCCACACCTACTGCCGCGTTTCGCCCCCCTGGTTCCCACCCCGCCGAGTCTGACGCTTCCGCATCCGCAAGTCCGGTCGATCCGGTTGATCCGGTTGATCCTGCCGCCCTGCTGGCGCCGCTGGACACCTTTGCCCGCCGCCATCTCGGCCTCTCCGGGCTGGATTTAGAGCGGATGCTGGAAGTGCTGGGCGTCGCCGACCTCGATGCGCTGATGGCGGAGACGGTGCCCGCCAATATCCGCCTGGCCGAACCGCTGGCGCTCGACCCGCCGGCGAGCGAATCGCAGGCGCTGGCTGACCTGCGCTCGCTGGCTGCCGACAACCGCATCCTGCGCTCGCTGATCGGCATGGGCTACTATGACACGCTCACACCGGCCGTCATCCAGCGCAACATCCTGGAAAACCCCGGCTGGTACACACAGTACACGCCCTACCAAGCCGAGATTGCACAGGGCCGCCTGGAGGCGCTGCTCAACTACCAGACCATGGTGACGGATTTGACGGGCATGGATATTGCCAATGCCTCGCTGCTGGACGAAGGCACGGCCGCGGCGGAAGCCATGACCATGTGCAAGCGCGGCCAGGCACGCGGCCGCAGCGGCAGCCGTTTTTTTGTCTCCGACAAGTGCCATCCGCAAACTATTGCCGTGCTGCGCACACGCGCCGAACCGCTCGGCTATACAGTGGAGGTGGGCGACGCCGGCCAGGCGGACTTTGCGGTGGATACCTTTGGGCTGCTGCTGCAGTATCCCGACAGCGAAGGTAATGTGCAGGTGCTGGACGAGATTATCGCCCGCGCCCACGCCGCCGGTGCGCTGGTGGTGGTGGCGACCGATCTGCTGGCGCTGACGCTGCTGCGCCCGCCGGGGGAATTCGGCGCCGACATTGCCGTGGGCAGCAGCCAGCGTTTTGGCGTGCCCTTCGGCTACGGAGGGCCGCATGCGGCCTTTATGGCCACTCGCGACGAACTCAAACGCATCATGCCTGGCCGCCTGGTGGGCGTGTCGCAGGATGCCGAAGGCAACCCGGCCCTGCGGCTGGCGCTGCAAACGCGCGAGCAGCATATCCGCCGCGAAAAGGCGACCTCCAACATCTGCACCGCGCAGGTGCTGCTGGCCGTGATGGCCTCTATGTATGCGGTCTATCACGGGCCGGAGGGGTTGCGCCGCATTGCCGAGCGCACCCATCTGCTGGCCTCCATGCTGCGGCTGCGGCTGCAGCAGTTGGGCTACAACGTCAACAGCGGGCCGATCTTTGACACGCTCAAGATCAGCGGCGGCCCGCGCGACCAGCAGCAGATTGTGCAGGCGGCGCTCAACCGGCAAATCAATTTGCGCCAGTACGCCGACGGCGCTGTGGGCGTGGCGCTGGATGAGCCGGCCACGGTCGACGACCTGCGCGCCCTGCTGGCGGCGTTTGGCGACGAGAGCATCCCCGATTTCGCCGCTCTCGCCCGCGAAGCCTACAGCAGCTACGCGCCGGAGCTGGCGCGACGCAGTGAATATCTGACGCATCCTGTCTTCCATGCCTATCACACCGAACACGAGATGCTGCGCTACATCAAGCGACTGGAGGCGCGCGATCTTTCGTTGACCCATTCGATGATTTCGCTTGGCTCGTGCACGATGAAGCTCAACGCCACCACCGAAATGATCCCGATCACCTGGCCGGAGTTTAGCCGCATCCATCCCTTTGCGCCTGCCGACCAGACCGCCGGCTACCGCCGGCTGTTTGCCAAACTTGAGCAGTGGCTGGCGGCTATCACCGGCTTCGCCGCCGCCTCGCTGCAGCCCAACGCCGGGTCGCAGGGCGAATACAGCGGGCTGCTCACCATTCGCGCCTATCATGCCGCACGCAGCGAAAGCCACCGCAACATCTGCTTGATCCCCGCTTCGGCGCACGGCACCAACCCCGCCAGCGCCGTAATGGCCGGCATGGAGGTGGTGGTGACGGCCTGTGACGAGCATGGCAATGTGGATATGGACGACCTGCGCCGCAAGGTGGAGCAGCACAGCGCCAATTTGGCGGCGCTGATGGTGACGTACCCTTCCACGCACGGGGTGTTTGAAGAGGAGATCGCCGCCATCTGCACCCTTATCCATGCGCATGGCGGCCAGGTCTATATGGATGGGGCCAACATGAATGCGCAGGTCGGGCTGACCAGTCCTGGACGCATCGGGGCCGACGTCTGCCATCTCAATCTGCACAAGACCTTTTGCATTCCGCATGGCGGCGGCGGGCCGGGGGTTGGGCCAATCTGCGTGGCCTCCCATCTTGCGCCGTTCTTGCCCGACAGCAGCGTGGTGCAGGATGTGGGCGGCGCACAGAGCGTGGGCAGCGTCTCGGCGGCGCCGTGGGGCAGCGCCGGCATTCTGCCCATCTCCTACGCCTACATCGCCATGATGGGCGGCGAAGGGCTGACGCTGGCGACCAAGATGGCCATTCTCAACGCCAATTACATCGCCAAGCGGCTGGAACCGCACTACCCCGTGCTCTACAAGGGCGCACATGGGCGTGTGGCGCATGAATGCATCCTCGACACCCGCCCGCTCAAGGAATTGGCCGGCATTGAAGTGGAAGACATCGCCAAGCGGCTGATGGACTACGGCTTTCATGCACCGACGATGTCCTTCCCGGTGCCGGGCACGTTGATGATCGAGCCGACCGAAAGCGAGTCGCTGGAAGAGCTGGAGCGCTTCTGCCAGGCGATGATCGCCATCCGTGAGGAGATTCAGGCGGTGGCGGAGGGGCGGCTGGATCGGGAGGACAACCCGCTCAAGCACGCGCCGCACACGGCGGCAGTGGTGGCGGGCGAATGGAACCGGTCGTACAGCCGCGAACTGGCCGCCTTCCCCGCGCCGTGGGTCAAGGAGCGCAAGTTCTGGCCGTCCGTGTCGCGCATCGACAATGTCTACGGCGACCGCCATCTGGTCTGCGCTTGCCTGCCGGTGGAGGCATATCAGCAGCTAGAGGCGTAGAGACAGGGGGAGCGCCCTGCGGCGTGGCCGCAGGGCGCTCGGTTTGACAAACAAATGGTTACAAGCCGGCTTTCAGAAGACAGTGCTGGTGTCCGGCGGCATCATCTGTTCCAGCGGGATCATCTGCACATCTTCCGGCACTTCAAAGATCATCTCATCGTTAAAGTCGCTCATGTCGAGGATTATGTTGAACGCGATCAGCGGTCCGGCGTCGCCCAGGCTGGCGGCAAGCTCCGGGTCGCCCATGGCCGCAAGCTGCACCAGCGCGGCCAAGTCCCATGAGAAGTCAAAGGTCGTGGCGTGGGTCAGCTTGTCGTCCAGGCCGATAGTGGAGCTGGTTTCTACGTTGAGATCGCGGAAGATCATGGGGGCTGTGAACGAGATCGCTTGCGCAGCCTGCTCCACTTCCGTGGCGGAAGGCGCTTCGTCGCCCATCGCCGCCGTCACCGAGCGCATCAACTCCAAAAAGGTGTCGCTGGCGAGAAAGCCGGCGACATCCGCCGTATAGGCGAAAACGGCTCCCTGCTGGTCGCTCAGGTCCACATCGTCCAGCCGCTCAACGCTGACGAACTGCTGCATGTCCTGCATGATTTGCGCCGCCAGCAAGCCGCCCATCGCGCCCGATGTGAAGGAACTGTCCTGCCCCATGCCGGCCTGTGCAAGCTGCATTTCCAGCAGCCCGATATAGTCCATGCCCATCCAGTCGGCGGTCAGGCTGTCGTCCCCTTCCGGGATCAGCGTACGCAGATCGGCGAGGTTGATATACATCATGCCGTCAATCAGCCGCACGTCAAAGATCATCTCCTGCGGCATGGCGACTTCGGAATCTTGCGAGATGAGATCGGCCAGTTCAGCCGGCAAGTTGTAGGTCATGGTCATGTCAAAATTCATGCCACGGTAGAGATCGACAACCAGCGCCGGCATCTCTTCGGCCAGCGCGCTCATGTCTATCTGCCCATCGACACGCTGCAGTTCCTCCATGCGTTGGATGACGGCCTGGCTCGTTTCGTCCAGCACAAAGCGGCCGTCGAAGAGAATGGAAAAGGCAATGGGATCGACGGGCAGGTCGGGAATACCACCCATGCTGAAGTCCATGCTCATGTTCATTGCATACGAGGTGAGGTCGCGCGCCGCCATTGCGGACTCTTCGAGCAGAGCACAATCGTCGGCGGACAGGTCGCCGCAGATGACGCCGGGCATCGGTGCGGGGTCTTGGGCGAAGGCGGGAGCCGCCAGCAGCAGCGGCATCAGCGCCGCCAAGATGGCACAGATCAGTCTGTGAGGCATAAGGGTTACTCCTGGAAAGATTGACCAACTACGGTTGGTAGAACTGGTAAACATGGTTAGAAAGGCAAAAAAAAGCAGGCGACGCCGGCAACAAAGTATGCCGGCGTCGTCCAAGTTGCGATGAAAAGCTGCGGTGTGAACGTACCAGCAGTTACTGGGCCGGCTGCACCATGAAGGAGTCAGCCGGGATCATCATGGCGTCGGCAGGCGCTTCGACCATCTGCTCGCCGTTGAAGTCCGAATGGTCAACACTGGTCATCACGCTGACGGAGACCGGCGCGCTCGCATCCATGCCGGCCGGCAACGCACCGCTCATGGCCGCCATCTGAATCAGCCCGGACAAGTCCCAACTGAATTCAGTGGAGGTGTTGTAGACATACATATCTTCGGTGCCGACGGTGACCGAGTTGCCGACGTTGAGGTCAGCAAAGATCATCGGCGCCATCATGCCCAGCATGGGCAGATTCTGCTCGATGTCGGCAGCCGTCAAACCGGTGCCCTCCAGGGCGCCGCTGTCGGCCAGTGTCTTGACCAGGGCGGCGAATTCGGGGCTGGCGACGAGAGCGGCCATGTCGATCTTCGTGTCGAAGACAGCGGCAGTTGCGCCATCGACGTCCACATCTTCGCCGCGCATCACGCTCATAAACTGCTCAAACTGCTTGGCGTCGCCCGTGATCATATTGGCCATACCCAGCGATGCGGCCGTGGTCGGGTCCATATTGGCCGGGTCCATCTGCATGGCGGCATCTGCGAAGACGCCGGCATCCACCTGGGCCTGCAGCAGTTCGCCGACCGGCACGCCGATCCAGCCCTGCGGGGCGCCGAAGTCAGCGAAGTCGCTCAGGTCGGCATACAGCACGCCGTCCACCAGAATCAAACCGACGGAGGCGGTGGCGGGAATGGTGAGGCCGGCCTGGGCGCTGAAGGCATCCGCCAGTTCCGGCGTCATATCCACATTCAGCGTGGCATCCACCGACCAACCCTTGATCAGGTCGGCCAGCGGCTGTGCATCTTTGGCCAGCAAATCCATGACTGCCTGCTGGTCCTTGCCGACATACATCTGCGCGGCGGCCATCGCTGCATCGTCCATGGCGAAGGCGCCATCGACGGCAACATTGACATTGACTCCATCGGCAGGCAGGCCGGGGATGCCGGCGAGCGTGGCGTCGTAGGTGGCAGAAGCGTTGTAGGACGAAACGTCCATCATGGCCTTCTGCGAATCCTGCAGCAAAGTGCAGTCTGCTTCAGCCAAGTCGCCACAGAAGGGCGTGGTCATATCGTCCTGCGCAAACGCCGTGCCAACCGTACCCAGCAGCAAAGCTAAGACGACCAGCAAGCCTAACAATTTGGATCGCATACGGTACTACTCCTTTCAGATCTGGACTGTTATTTTGAGGCAGGTTTGGTGGTGCGAGCTAACTACCCTTTCGGATTAAAGATCCTACCATGTTTCTTCACTTTCGTAAACCGCCAATTCACTGCGAATACGGCTTTTGCAGGCAGACCGTCTGCCGGCCTGCCCGCACGCCCTTCTGCAAGCCGGAACGAGCATAGCAGAAGGTGTTTAACATTCCATTAACATAATGTTAGCTGTGATGTAGGTTACTTGTCAAGCGGCAAAATATCAAGTACAATGCAAACAGAAAATTCCACGGAGATGCACATTCAGTGATTCGCCCTTTTCGACCTGGCGACCTGTACTTGATCCAACGCCTGAACCGGCAGGCCACCAAGTTCCACACCATCCAGACGCTGCTGCATCCGCACTCCGTCATGCGTGCGGCCTTGGGGTTCGCCATTCCCTGGGGCGATACGAAAATCAACACCTACGTATTACGCCAAGATGGCCACAATTTGGTGAACAGCGGCTTTTTGCAGGTGCAGAAGCGGCCGGCCTGCCCGGAGGCGGATGTACTCTGTCTGGCGCCCGGACTGGATGCGCCCGCCGGCCATCCCGCCACCTGGCACAAGCTCCTCTCTTTCTATCTGCACGATGTCATGGCGCGGGGCATCCTGCGCATCTATGCGGATGTACTTGACCAGCCGCTGCCGGTCAGCACCTTCACCAACGTCGGCTTTCAGGTCTACAGCCGGCAGACGATCTGGCGGCTGTTCACCCCTACGGTGGAGAGCTACAGCCATCTGCTCACGACTTCGCTGCGCAGCCAGACCGCGGCGGATGAGTGGGCGCTGACGCAGCTTTATGCCCACAGTGTACCGGAACCGGTGCAGCAGGCCGAGGGATGGCAGGGGCTGCAAGGCGAACGGGCGCCCCTTTTGCGCAACTGGCTGGCGGAACGGGGCAAAACCTTTGTGCTGACCAGCGGCTTAACTGTATTGGGGGCGGTGCAGGTGGCGTCCGGCAGCAATGGCTCTTGGCTGCAGTGGTGGGCAGACCCTTTGCTGCCCACTACTGAAATGGTAGAACAGTTATTATGCGCTGGGTTGAGCATCATCCGCGACAACGAGTGGCGCACGCCAGTTTATCTCGCCACCGCCGATTATCAGGGAGGACTGGGCGCGCTGCTGGCCAACTATGGCTTTGCGCCCTTTAGTGACCGTGTCAAAATGGTCAAGCCTGTTGCCAAGCGTGTACGCGAAAGTGCGCCCGCCACCACAGCAGTGCTGGAACCAACCGGCGAAATTATACCGACATCGTTTGCGTCTGCCCATCCGGCGCCGGGCACGCGCAGACCCAGCAGTGAACGCATATAGGGAACCCTTTGTGACAGACGAACGTAACATAGTCAGTATGAGTACACTTCAGATTACAGACGATTTAGATCTATTACTGGGCGTGCTGCCGGAACGCATCACGCAGGCGCTGGAACAATCGGAGCGCAAAAGCAACCTGCTTGAGATTGTGATGGACCTGGGACGCTTGCCCGAAGCGCGCTTCAGCGACGGCGAAATGGTGTTGAGCAAACACGAGATCACCAACGCCGATCTGGATATGGTGGTGGAGCATGTGGGCGAGTTCGGCAAGGACAACCGCGCCGGCATCGAGCGCACCCTGCACCGCATCTCAGCCATCCGCAACCGCAAGGGCGAGGTCATCGGCCTCACCTGTCGCGTGGGGCGAGCCGTCTATGGGGCCATCGAGATCATCAAGGACATCGTCACGCAGGACAAAAGCATCCTGCTGCTGGGGCGGCCCGGCGTGGGCAAGACGACGCTGCTGCGCGAGGCGGCGCGTCTGCGCAGCGAGCATAAGCGCGTGGTGATTGTAGACACCAGCAACGAGATTGCCGGCGATGGCGACATCCCGCATCCGGCAATTGGACGGGCGCGGCGGATGCAGGTCTCCGAGCCGATGCTGCAGCATGAGGTGATGATCGAGGCCGTGGAAAACCATATGCCGGAGGTCATCATCATCGACGAGATCGGCCGCGAGTTGGAGGCGATTGCGGCGCGCACCATTGCGGAACGCGGCGTGCAGTTGATCGGCACGGCGCACGGCAACAGCCTGGAAAACCTGCTGATGAATCCGACGCTGAGCGACCTGGTCGGCGGCATTGAGTCGGTGACGCTTTCCGACGAGGAGGCCCGCCGTCGCGGCACCCAGAAGAGTGTGCTGGAACGGCGCGCCCCACCCACCTTTGACGTGCTGATCGAGATCAAGGACCGCCAGCATATGGTGGTGCACCACAATGTGGCGGCAGCCGTAGACGCCATCCTGCGCGACCGCGCGCTGATGCCGGAAGAGCGCGTGATGGGCGAAGGCGGCCAGATGCAGATCAAGCGCTACGAGGAGACGCCCGGCCCCTATCAGACGGAATTTGGGGGACGGCCGCGCAAACGCCGCGCCGCGGATACAGAGGAGCCACGCCCGCAGCAGCCACAGCTCCCACCGTCAATGCCTAGCAACGGCAGCCACTTTGACGCGGACGGCGAGATGGAAGCCGAAGCGCCGCGGCGCAGCGTCATTCGCATCTATCCGTATGGCATCGGGCAGGGTCGCCTGCGCACCGCCGCCACCACGCTCAAGGTGCCCATCCAGATCGTGGACAACCTGAATGCCGCCGATGCCGTCATGACGATCAAGAATTATTACCGCCAGCAGCCGGCCCCCATCCTGGAAGCCGAACGGCGCAATATTCCGATCTACATTCTGCGCAGCAACACCGTCATGCAGATGGAGCAGTGCCTGGTGGATATTTTTCATATCCCCTCCGACCCGGTGGACATCTTCGACGAAGCCATGCGCGAGACACAGGAGAGCATCCAGCAGGTGCTCAAGGGGGCGAGCGACGACATCGAACTTACCCCCCAGTCGGCATCAATCCGCAGCCAGCAGCATCAACTGGCACGCGCCGCCAACCTGATCAGCCACAGTTACGGGCGTGAACCGTACCGGCGGGTGAGGATATTTCGCAAGTAGACCCGCTCTTGACTCTTTTCATCAGCTTTGAAGGGCCGGAAGGCAGTGGCAAAACCACGCAGATTGGGCTGCTGGCGGCGGCGCTGGCAGCCCGCGGCCAGAGCGTGATTACCACACGCGAACCGGGCGGCACCCGCATCGGCGATGCCATACGCGCGGTGCTGCTCGACGCCGACCATACGGAGATGAGTGCGCGGGCGGAGGCGCTGCTGTTTAACGCCGCCCGCGCCCAGTTGGTGGAGCAAGTCATCCGCCCGGGCCTTGCACGCGGGGAGACGGTGCTGTGCGACCGCTATGGCGACAGCACGCTGGCCTATCAAGGCTACGGCCACCGCCAGCCGCTGGCCCCCTTGCGCCAGTTGATCGAGTACGCCACCCAGGGGCTGACACCCGACCTGACCATCTATCTTGACCTGGATGTGCACGAGGGGCTGAAACGCAAACGCGCCGGCGCGCAAGGCGAATGGAACCGTATGGAAGAAAAAGCCCTCACCTATCACCAGGCTGTGCGCCAGGGTTATCTGGAGATGGCCGCCGGCGCGACCCGCTGGCTGGTGGTGGATGCGGACCAGCCGGCGGAGCAGATTCACGCCCAGATTCTCGCCCGCAGCCAACAACTGGGCCACTGAACGCCGGCACGGCGCGGGCGGCTGGAAATGGACGCCCAGTAGAGACGCCCGTTTCGCCAATCATACAATTTGTGATTCAATCAAGCGGCAAAGGAGGCCATACCAGATGAAATTAGTCATGGCGATTATCAACAGCGACGACACGCGCAACGTGTTGGATCGCCTGGCGCGTCGCGGCTTTTCCGCTACCGTGACCAGCAGTACAGGCGGATTCTTGCGCGTGGGCAACACCACCATTTTTTGCGGCGTGGATGACATGAAGGTGGACGAAGTGCTCGGCATCTTCCGCGAAAGCTGTCCCAGCCGCGTCCAGTATGTGACGCCGCTGCCGCCGGTGATGGAGCCGGGCGAGGTGCACATCCCGACTCCGGTGGAAAAGCATGTGGGCGGGGCCACGATTTTTGTCATGGCCGTGGATCGGTTTGAGAAGATTTAAGGCGCCTCAGCGCCGAGATAAACACAACAAGCAGCACAGCAGCTAAAAACCGGTGTCCTCAAAACTGGCGTCCTCAAAACCGGCGCCCCCAAAACCGGCGGAGTCGCCTGCGGATCCGTCATCTGCTCCTGCGCCCAGGTCAGGCATCGATTGCTCAATCGCATCGGGGCTTTCGCCGCGTTCGAGACGCTGCACTACTTCGTGCATTTCCGGGTCCAGCGGTTCTCCCATTTCATCGCTCATTTTGCGCATCATGCCGGCCAGCGCCCGCGGATCCTCATTTTCCAGCCCGGCCAGAAACGAATCATCCGCCATATTGTCCATCCGGCTTGCCTCGGAGCGCAGCAGCGTCACCTTACTTACCAGCCGGCGCAGATGGCTGCCGCTGCAGTGCGGACAGCGGGCGGCTGCGTCGTCAGCTTCGCCAAAGGTGCGAAAAAAGACACTGACGCGCTTGCGGCAGTCTAAACAAGCATACTCATAGATCGGCATAAACTCCCTCTTTTCAAACCCCAGCTTGCAGGCCTGCATTTTCAAGCCTGTCGGGGATCGCATATACTGACTGGTGTGTAGAGTATAAGAAAACCGCCGAAATCTCCTAATTTTTCGCCTGCAGCAGCGCAGGCGAACGCCGGCAAGGAGGACAAGGCTACAGGATTGCGAGTGTACGCATGCCGTTGTTTGGTCTTCAGGATGTGGAACAAGATGTCGAAGCCGTCTACGGCTCTTTGCACCACTCGCGCCCGGTGCTCGTGGTAATCTCCGGCCCCTCAGGCGTCGGCAAAGACAGCGTGCTGCAGGAGCTGAAACGGGTCGACTACCCCTTCTACTTTGTCATCACCGCCACCACGCGCGCCCGGCGCCTCAATGAGCAGGACGGGATGGACTACCACTTTGTCAGCGTAGGTGACTTTGCGGAAATGATCGAGAAGAACGAGTTGATCGAACATGCCGTGGTGTATGGCGATTACAAAGGCATTCCCAAAAAGCATGTGCGCGAGGCGCTGGCCAGCGGCAAAGATGTGATCATGCGCATCGATGTGCAGGGCGCAGCCACAATCCGCCGCCTGGTGCCCAACGCCATCACAATCTTTCTCACCGCCGAAAGCGAAGAAAAGCTGGTGCATCGGCTGCAGGAACGCAAAACGGAGGAGCCGGACCAGCTCAAGATGCGCATCGTGACGGCGCGGCGCGAACTGCAGCGCATCGTCGAATTCGACTACGTAGTGATCAACCGCGAGGATGCCCTGGACGAAACCGTAGACCAGGTTCTGAGCATTATCAAAGCCGAAAAGAGCCGCGTCGCCTGGACGCCGGTGATCCTTTAGCGGGGACTCGTTTCCGAAGGCATTCAATCTATGTATTTACCTGACCAATCTACACCCCCCGACCGCCTGCCCGCCACGCCGCCTATCCCGCAACAGACGGAGCGGCCCACCTTTTATGTACCCATGTCCAAGCCGATGGTCAGCCGCATGATTCTGGGCGTGCTCCTGGCCGTATTTGTGGTCGAAGTGGTTTACGGCATCGTCGTCTACAACAGTTGGATGACCTTTAACGACGCCAACATTGATATGCTGGTGGATCTAGGCGCCAAAGTCAACCCGTATATCGCGGATGGCCAGGTATGGAGGCTGTTCACGGCCACCCTGCTGCACAGCGGCATCCTGCACCTGCTGTTCAACCTCTACGCCCTGTTTGCGCTTGGCCCCATGTTGGAAGCGTACATCGGCCCCAAGCGGTTTCTGATCATCTATCTGCTGGCGGGGCTGTTCGGCAGTTTGCTGAGCTATGCCTTCTCGCAATCGATCTCAGTGGGCGCGTCGGGAGCGATCTTCGGCATCATTGGGGCCACTACCGTCTACTTCTTTCGCTATCGAGACAATTTCGGCGCGCAGGGGCGCGCCATCCTGCAGAACATGATCGTCGTCATTGTCATCAACCTGGCCTTTGGCGCCAGCGCCGGCTTTATTGACAACTGGGGCCACATCGGCGGGCTGCTGGGCGGCGCGCTGGTCACGGTGGGGCTGATGCCGCGCTATGCGCCGCCGGCCGTGGTGCGTTATGGCGCGCAACCTTTGGACAAAGTCAACCGCAGCAGCAGCGAGCTGGCATGGGTTGTCTTTTGCAGCCTCGTTTTTGTGGGCGGTGTTTTGCTTGTCAACCAAACCTATCGTTAACTTTGATTCCTGATCCATTTCAGGGAGGAGACACCCTATGCAAGATGTGCGGCGCAGTGGCGTACTGCTGCATCTGACTTCATTGCCGGGCAAGTACGGCATCGGCACGCTCAATGCCGAAGCCTATCACTGGGTCAATTTTCTGATGCAGACGGGCCAGACCTTGTGGCAGGTGCTGCCGCTGGGGCCGACAGGCTACGGCGACAGCCCCTACCAGAGCTTCAGTTCGTTTGCCGGCAACCCCTATCTGATCAGCCTGGAGGCGCTGGTGGAGATGGGGCTGCTTGACCAGAGCGAGCTGGACAACGCCCCCGAATTCCCCCGCCACCAGGTGGATTTCGGCCTCATCTACAACTGGAAGCTGCCCTTGCTGCGGCGTGTGGCCGAGCAGTTTAGCGCGCGCGCGGCGGACGAGATCAAACGCGAATTTGAGCGCTTTGTGGCCGACAACAGCGACTGGTTGGAAGATTTCGCCCTTTTTATGGCGTTGAAGGATGCGCACAACGGCGCGCCCTGGATCGAGTGGGAGATGCCGCTGCGCGCCCGCCAGAAACAGGCGGTCAACGAGGCGCGCACGGCGCACACCGCTGCCCTGCACAACCACCGGCTCAACCAGTGGCTTTTCTACCGCCAGTGGCTGGCGCTCAAACGCTATGCCAACGAGCAGGGCGTGCTGATTGTGGGCGACCTGCCCATCTTTGTGGCGATGGATTCCAGCGACGCCTGGACCAACCCCAAGGAATTCTTGCTCGATGACCAGTACCAGCCGCTCGTCGTGGCGGGGGTGCCGCCGGATTATTTCGCCGCCACCGGTCAACTGTGGGGCAACCCGCTTTACAACTGGAAGGCGATGAAGAAGAACAATTTTGGCTGGTGGATGCGGCGCATTCGTTCGGTGCTGCGGCTGTATGACCTGGTGCGCATCGACCACTTCCGCGGCTTTGCCGGCTATTGGGAAGTGCCCGCCGGCGAGGAAACAGCGATCAACGGCAAATGGCAGAAGGGGCCGGGCGCGGACTTCTTCAAGGTGGTGCGCAAGGAACTGGGCGAGAATCTGCCGATCATCGCCGAAGATTTAGGGGAGATCACGCCCGATGTGATCGAACTGCGCAACCGCTTTGATCTGCCGGGGATGAAAATCCTGCAGTTTGCCTTCAGCACCGACGCCAGCGACAAATTTTTGCCGCACAACTACACCAGCAACTTTATCGTTTACACGGGCACGCACGACAACGACACCACGTGGGGCTGGTATGAGCGCACAGCCAACGACCACGAGCGGGACTTTGCCCGCCGCTATCTGCGCACCGACGGCCATGATTTTGCCTGGTCGATGATCGACGCCGCCTTCCGCAGTGTGGCGCTCTGTGCCATCGTGCCGCTGCAGGATATGCTCAACCTGCGTGGGGATGCGCGCATGAATCTGCCGGGGCGGGCTGAGGGCAACTGGAGCTGGCGCTTTGTCTCCGAACAGTTGACGGGCCACGTGGCCCAGCGGCTGCTGGACACCACGACCCTCTACGGGCGCGACCCGAAGATTTACGCAGGCAAAGATGCGGAGTCCGGCGGCCAGAGCGGGCAGGAGACGAAGGGCGCGGGCGGCGCGTAG
>JBBRBX010000117.1:0-15000 GCA_038205395.1 Caldilineales bacterium | reverse complement strand
GACGAGCCGGGGGCTGGAAGGCAAGAACAACATGGTGCAAATTTAGAGGGATATGCAAAATCTGTCAACAGTTGGGGTTTGTGCGGGTGTGGTTCAGATTTTTGGAGACGCCAGAGTATGTCATCTGGGAGCCAGTGGCGGGCTCCAGAGAAAGCCCAAAATCGTGACACACACCCGCTCACGTTTTCGGAGAGCGTAACAGGCTGGGGGCATCGCCAGTCTGGCCAGACAACCTGATCGCGTGCAAGGCTGCGCCGGTAGGCAGATTTGCGTCCGGTATGTGTCTCTACGGACAATAGGCAATGCTGAGAACAGCGGTATGAGCAATATACAAGCTTGCCGGCAGGCCGATTCTCCGTTTTTTGTCCCCAATCTGTTACGCTCTCCAAGGGGTGTGTTGCATTTTTCGGTGGAGGGGTGACGTGGCGTTGGGCATCACGTGCCGATGAACGGAGTGGCGGCCAACGCCGCCGGCCGACCCCGCCGGAACGCTACACGCCCCAAAAACGTGCAACACACCCCATCCACACATCCACGCATCCACACGTGACGCTTGACAGACTGCTATACTCTGATTACTGTGGATAGAGTCGGGAGCCCAGGGGGAGTCGAGTTTTCCGGGAGAATACGCTTGTGGCCAAGATCATACATATTCCTACTTCATTGCTAAATCGAGATTTCACCTTTACGAGTGAGGTTGGGAGATTTCCTCAAGAAGGGGGCTGGCACTTCGTTCGAGTTCCTCCGAAATATACCGAACTGACCAGAGGTTTTTCGGATCGGGGACTTGTTGCAATCACGGCTACGGTAGGAAAGTCAACGTGGAAAACCTCTTTGCTGCCGTATGGAGATGGCACCCACTTTCTTGCTTTGAATTCCACGGTCAGGAAAAAAGAAAAGATCAGTCATGGTGATGAGGTTTCCGTTGTTTTTCGATTGAGAGAAAGGTGAAAACCGATGCAGGGGCAATCTACGCCGTGACGTGTGAAGGTCACGGTGCGATCGACAGCGGCCAGCTAGAAACTTCATGCGGGTGCGTGTCAAATTTTTGTGTACAGCCTCTGATGGCCGCTTGAGAGCCGCCAAATTAGACCGATCGGGCCAACTTGGACCGAGCAAATGGCACACGTAGCGGCCATTTTGAGGCGCTTGATAGCCAAAATCTGGTCAATACGCGCCTCTCCTGACCCCGTTCAGCCTGTCTCGCAGAGATGCACAAAAATCTGACACGCACCCGGTTTGTGCAGGTGTGGCGGATATGCATTTTAGGTTGGGGCACTAGACCTCCAGGAGGTAGCCGTAATCAACTTGTCATACAGGCATTGGTATGGCCACCTCCTGGAGGTCTAGCAACAGCCGCGTTCGCCTTCACTGTAAAATAGACCCTTTCGCTCCCACAGAATTGACTTTCGCCACCAGAATCAAATAATGCATAGTAATGGATCAGTGCGACCAGGAAAGGTTTCCCTTTGTGAGTGAATCCCGAAACCCAGTTGTGTCCCTTAGCGGCCCGCAGCACCAACAGATCCAAGAAGCGTTGCTTGACGCCTTCGACGAAGCCGGGCTGCGACGCCTGGTCAAGTTCAAGCTGGACAAAGAGCTTGACCAGATCGCTGGCGGCCAAGACCTGACGGAACGCGCTTATAATCTGGTTGCCTGGGCCGCTGCCCATGGCTGTGTGGCGGAACTGGTTGCCGGCGCCTTGCAGGAAGTCCCTGACAACCACAAGCTGGTTGCCCTGGCGCAAGACGCCAAAGCCTGGCATATCGCAGCGCCCGCCGCCGCCGAGGCGTCACCCTACAAAGGCTTGGAATTCTTCGATGTGGCTGATGCCGGGCTTTTCTTTGGGCGCGAGGATCTCACTGCCGAACTGGTGGGCTATCTCAAAAGCCACCGTTTTCTGGCCGTGGTCGGCGCCTCCGGCAGCGGCAAGTCGTCGATCGTGCGCGCCGGCATGCTGGCGGCGCTGCAAAAAGGCACAACCATTAAGGGCAGTGAGGCGTGGGCGTTCCATATTGTTACACCCACCGCACGCCCATTAATGACGCTGGCGGCGGCGCTGACCGCAGACAGCGAATCCGTGACGGCGCAGGCTACGCTGATGGATGACCTGAGCAAAGACTCGCGCAGCCTGGATATGTTTGCCACCCGCCTGCTTGCCAAACGCAGTGCACCGCGCCTGCTGCTGGTTGTCGACCAGTTCGAGGAGCTGTTCACGCTCTGCAAGGATCGCTCTGAACAGCAGGCGTATGTGGACAATCTGCTGGCGGCGGCCGTGCCGGAAGGCGTCACAACCGTCGTCCTCACCTTGCATGCTGACTTTTACCCCCGCTGCGCCCAGTTCGACAACCTGCGCCTGGCGTTCCAGGATCACCAGAAGTACATTGGCGCCATGTCGCTGGATGAACTGCATGCGGCGATTGAGCGGCCTGCGGCTGAGGGAAACTGGATGCTGGAAGAGGGGCTGACGAACCGGCTGCTGCGAGAGGTAGCCGATCAGCCTGGGTCGCTGCCGCTGCTGTCGCATGCACTCCTGGAAACCTGGCAGTAGCGCAGCGGGCGAATGCTCACCCTGCGCGGTTATGAGGCGGTGGGAGGGGTGCGGGGGGCGATTGCTAGGACGGCGGATGCGGTGTACAGGAAGCTTTCGCCGGAGGAACAGACGATAGCGCGCACCATCTTTGTGCGGCTGACCGCACTGGGCGAAGATGGTGCGCCGGACACACGCCGGCGTGCGCCGCTGGCGGAACTGTTGGGCAGTGGTGAACAGGCGACACAGGTGCAGGCCGTGCTGAAGCGGCTGCAGGATGAACGGCTGGTGACAGCGGAGCGGGTGCTGCCGGCCGCTGGTGAAGAGGCGGACACCGCACAGGCCGTGTATGTGGATGTGACACATGAAGCGCTCATCCGCGAATGGCCGCAGCTGGCCGGCTGGTTACGCGAGGACCGTGAAGGCCTCCTGGTGCACCGGCGGCTGACCGAGGCTGCAAAGGAGTGGCAAGCGGCGCAGCGCGATCCCAGCAGCCTGCTGCTGCGTGGGGGCGGCTGGGGCAGACGGCGGAATGGGCACAGACGCATGGCGGCGACCTGAATACACAAGAACGGGCGTTTCTACAGGCCAGCCAGGCGCAGGTGGATGCCGAGAAGCAGGAAAAGGAGCGCAGCCAGCGCGAGCGGGAAGCGGCGCAGCAGCAGGCGCTGGCCAACGCCGAGCGTTTGGCCGAAGAACAGAAGGCGCGTGCGCAAGAGCAGGAAGAGGCAGCGCAGCGGATGCAGCAGCGCAACCGGGTGCTGGCGCTGGCCCTGGCCGCCGCGCTGGTGGCGGCAGCCGTGGCAGTATTGTTTTTTATCAATACGCTTACATCCGAGGCAAAGGCGCAAGCCAATGCCGTCGAGGCGCAGCGCGCTGCGCGCCGTGCCCAGGCCGGTGAGTTGGCCGTCCATGCCGAGAATGCCATCGCCGGATCTCCCAATGATCCATCGCTTGCTTTGCTGTTGGCGACCAGTGCAGTAGAGAGCACGTGGCCTAAAGATAACTTTGTTACAGCCAACGCCGACCGTGCGCTGTGCGATGCCATTGCCGCCGCACCGCTTTACCTTATGACTTTGCCGCGCCATCGCCACACCCTCGCCGTCACATCTGCGGTCTACAGCCCGGACGGCAAGCACATCGTCACCGCCAGTATCGACCGCACCGCCCGCATCTGGGATGCCGCTAGCGGCGAGGAAGTGCGCGTGCTCAGCGGCCACAGCGGCGGGGTCACTTCTGCGGTCTACAGCCCGGACGGGCAGCACATCGTCACCGCCAGTATCGACCGCACCGCCCGCATCTGGGATGCCGCCAGCGGCGAGCAGGTGCGCATGCTCGGCGGCGACAGAGAGGGAGTCACATCTGCGGCCTACAGCCCGGACGGCCGGCATATCGTCACCGCCAGTAGCGACAACACCGCCCGCATCTGGGTTGCGGAGGTCGACGATCTGCTCGCTGAAGCGCAGCGGCTGACCCAGCGCGACCCGCCACTCCTCACACCACAAGAGCGGCTGACGTATGGGCTGGAGTGAGTAGTGCTGCTGGGCCTTCCCTACAAAATACCCTTCAGCGTCTCCAGACTGATATTGCCCCCACACAAAACAACCGCCACCTGCCGCCCCTGCCAGCGCGCTGCGGTTTGCAGGAGCCCGGCTAAGGCCACGCCGGCGGCGCCTTCGGCCAGCAGGTGCTCGCCGGCCAGCAGTGTGCGCAGGGCGACGGCGATCTCGGCTTCGCTTACCAGCACGAACTCGTCCACCAGCGCCCGGCAGAGAGCAAAGGTGATGGCGCCTGGCTCGATGCCGCCGGCGGTGCCGTCGGACAGCGTGGGCAGTGAGGCCATCTCGACAATGGCGCCTCGCTGCACTGAGACGGCCATCACCGGCGAGTGGGCGGGCAGGCAGCCTATAATGCGCACGGATGGGTTGTGCGCCTTGAGCAGCGCCGCCATGCCGCTGACCAGCCCGCCGCCGCCCACGGCCACAAAGACAGCCTCCACTGCCGGCAGTTGCGCCGCCACTTCGGCCCCCACTGTCCCCTGCCCGGCGATGACCTGCAGGTCGTTGTAGGGGGAAAGGTAGGCCAGACCGTGCTCCCCGGCAAAGCGCCGCGCTGCCTGCTCCGCCAGCAGGCTGTCGTCACCGTACAGCCGCACCTCGACCCCATAACGGCGCATGGCTTCCAGCTTGGCCGGCGAAGCGTGCTGCGGCACAAAGACAGTGGCCGTGACGCCCAGGGCGCGGCAGCCGTAGGCCACGGCGGCGCCGTGGTTGCCGGAGGAAGCCGCCACCACCCCGCGTGCCCGCTCAGCCGGTGATAGGCTGAGCAGCTTGTTCATCGCCCCGCGCAGCTTGAATGAGCCGCTGTACTGCAGGTTCTCCAGCTTGAGATGCACCTCAGCGCCGCTCTGCCGGCTGAACAGCAGCGATTCGTCCAGCGGCGTTGCCCGCACATAGGGACGGATGCGCGTCGCCGCCGCGCGCACCGCCGCCGGCAGTTGCTCCAGCAGCGGATCGGTCGCTTCCTGACCCGCGGGGACGGAGGTGGCGTTCACGCTCATTCGTTCACCAGCCACTGCCCCACAAGGCGGCTCATACCGATGCCTTGCGGCGCAAAGCCCAGCTTGCGGTAGAACGGCTCGGCGTCATCAGTGAAGAGATAGACATGCTGGCCCGGCAGTTGCGCCAGCGCTAGTTCGATCATGTGCCTGGCAATGCCGCGCCGGCGGTAGGCGCTGAGCGTCCACACATCGACCATATAGGCGTTGCAAACCCCATCGGAGAGCACGCGCACGGTGCCGACTACGCGCCCGTCCAGCAAGGCGAAGACATTGACGGCGCTGTTCTCGCACGAGCGCTGCAGCTGCCCGGCGCTGCGCCCGTTGTCAAAGTCATCCGCCAGCAGCGTCTGTTTGAGCGCCGCCCAATCGATGCCGGTGCAGCCTAATTGGTAGGTAATCTCCATGGTTGCAGCTCCCTTGTCGTACTTCTCTTCAGCCGCCTCTTCAGCCCCTGAGGCGGCCCAAGATCGATTCCAGTAGAAACAAGCCCGCCACCACAAAGATGTCGAGCAGGATCACAAACAGCAGCGACCCAACCAGCAGTTGGATGGCCGGGATCAGCCAGCCCAGCAGCGCCGTGATCGGGTCGATGGGCAGCCCGACGACGGCGTAGATCAGGGCGGCCATGGCCAGGTAGAGCAGCAGCGGGCGCAGCGGCTGGCGGTCGCTGCGGCTGGGCATCATGCTGTTGCCGACCACAAACAGGATGTAGGCCCACAGTGCGGCGTCAGGCCGGGCGAGGGCATCAAAAAAAGCGCCCAGTGTGGCCAGCAGCCGCCCCTGCGCCAACTGACCCAGCAGCAGGTCGGATTGAAAAACCGCCGAGCCGGTCAGCGCCAGCAGCACGCTGCCGCTGATGAGCGGGGCCATGCCGACAACGCTGTCGCGCCAGGTTCCACCCCGCTGTACACTGACGCTGCCCAAACCGATGCGATCTTTGTGCCGTTTGGGCCAGACGCGAAAGCGGCTGACGCGCAACCCCACCATGCGGGCAACCAGCCAGTGCGACAATTCGTGCACAAAGACACCCGGCAGCAGCAGCAGAAAGATGGCGACGGTCGCCAGGTCAAGTGAGCTGCTGGCGTAATAGACCACCATCTGCGTGCGGACGCTCACCTGGCCGCTGAGCCAGGCGAGGGCAAAGAGGGCAAGCGCCAACAGCAGCAGCGTCGGCAGAGCATCATCAACCAGCATAATCTTTGGCGTTCAGGGCCGTGGTTCCAGATTGTAGGTCAGGTTTTCCAGCAGCCAGCAGTTGCCTTGTTTGATCAGCGTCCAGCGGTCGCCGGCAGGCGAGATCTCTGTGCCGATGTGCGTGGTGGCGATCACCGTAGCACGTTCGCCCTCAAGTGTAATCTGTAGGTCAGCGGGCGCCGCCTGGCCTGCCGCGCCGGGAAAGACCGTACGCACATAGCGATGGCGGATCGCATCTTTATCGCGCCAGTATTGGTCGTCGTCAACAGCGTCGGGTGTGTTCTTGGCGTTGGTGACCGAGCCACCATCGGCCCACAGCGCCATCAGTTCGTCGATCTTCTGCGCCACCACCAGTTGGCCCTCGGCATCAATCACGGCGGTGATGGCATTTTCGTCGCCGGTATCCGGCGCCAGAGCCAACGTACACGAGCCAGAGGCGGGCGCCGCTGTGGGCGCCGCGCAGGCGGCGAGGGAGACAGAGAGCAGGAGGAGTGCGGCGGCTTTCAGCCAGAGGCCCTGCGTTCGGTGGCTGACGCAGTGGCTGCACAGGCGCATGGCGCTCACTGTCCCCGTACGGCCACGGCGGCTTCGGCAAAAGCATGCCCAAATTCGGCTTCCTGCCGCGGGGCGGCCAAATCAAAAAACTGGCGTGTGAAGTCTTCCAGCAGGGCGAGCGTTTCTTCTACGCTGCCATACTTGCCGGTCGTCAGCTTGAAGAGGACGATGCCATCTCTCTGGTCACGGTTGTCGTTGGGAAAGAGATAGAAGTAGTAGACGATATGCTCTTGCGCCGCGGCTTCCGCCGTGGCGGGCTTGGTGGCGTCCAGGTAGAGGCCGTATAGTTCACCGCCGCCCGTCAGTTTCGTGGGATGAGAACCAAGGTTGTACTGCCAGCCGTCGGCGTCGTAACAGATGTCTGGCGCATGGAACGGCTGCGAATTGCGCCCGCCCACCATCGTCAGCCAGACATAATGGCCGGCTGGGTCTTGATAAAGTCGCTGCACATACTGCTCAGGGTCGAGCAGGATCATTACTTCTTGGTTGGTTTCGGGTGCATCTTTGCCCACCCACTGCCCCACGTTCAGCGGCACCGTGTTGAGGTCGTGGTCAAGGTCGAAGTGGCTGTTGGCCACCACCACCCGCTCCCGCGGGGTGCGCTGCCAAAAATCCAGATCACTGACATAGGTCAGTTCATCCGCCGCCACCAGGGCCGATTGGCCGCCCAGCCACGCCGGCAGACGGGGGGCGTAAACAGCCAGCAGTCCAACGAACAATAGGGTAAAAACCAAGATTGTGGCCAGGGTGTTCTTATTGAATTTGGATGCCATCAGATCACTTCATACCGGATTGAGCCAAACCGCAGCCAGCGCGTCAGGGGATAGACCAACAATAGGACGCCAGCAAAGAAAAAGATGCCGGAATAGTCGTGATAAAAGGTAAAGGCCGCCTGCGCCCCCCACGCCCGCGCCACAAAGAGCAGCGTAGTCACGCGCAGAACATTGCCGAGTACAGCCAGAGGAATGGCGATCAGCACCAGGGCAATACGGGACCAGATCGGGCCATCCAGCAGGTACGCCACCAGCACCATCAGCGAAGTGAGGGCGATCAGTGAGTTGACGCCGCTGCACTGCGCCCCAATCTCCAAATTGGCGTTCGGCAGCGTGATGGCGTTGCCCACAATGGTCACATTCAGCCCCAAGAATTGCACTAGACCGCCGGAGCAGACGCCGGTGAACAGAGCCAACGGCAGTGTGATGCGGTCCCAATTAGGAAGCGGGATCATCAGCAGCAGATAGGCAATGGGAAAGGACAGCCGCCGCACGACACCTGCACCGCCCAGCGCCCAGACCAATCCCGCCAGCATGGCCACCATAGCGACGGCGGCCAGGTACAGCGCGCTGACTTGCAGGAAGTAGAGGTAGGCGGCGAGTGCAGCCGCCAACAGCGCCGCGCCATAGAGATTGCCGCCGCTCGATGGATAGACCAGGTTTTTGTCGTTGCGAAAGCGCTGCACCACCAGATAGATCGCCACTGGTGCAATCAAGATGCCATGGCTGTAATAGTCATTGGACATCCACTCGCTCCAAAGCCAGCGCCAGACAGGCCAGGTCAGGGCAAGCCAGGTAGCACCAGCGGCCAGAGGCAGTCCGATGCGCTGCCAGGTCGATTGCAATGGAGTTTGGCTCATGCGCGCAGATTGTTATCCCTATACAGTACGCCGCAGGCCACCGCGCTGGTGGCGTCAAGCGTGCAGGCAGGATAGCAGAGAGCGATAAAACGGTCAATGCCGCTGGCCTCTTGCCGGTTCATGTTCGCGTTTCTCCGGCTGCCACACGTTCTTCTTTGTCGGCGCGCAGTTCGGCGGCTACCTGCATAATGCGAGTGGCCAGCTTATCCGAATCATGCCGCCAAGGCCGTTCTTCGTCGACCACGTCACCGGTAAAGAGCCGGAAAGCATGGACAGTTCCCTCCGCCGGCAGTTGCACCCACTGGGCATTGCCTGACGGCGGGCGGTTGAGATCGTAGTGATCATTGGCTAACACATTAGGGAACACATCGTCTGCATGTTGATGCAGTTTGGTCATGTGGGCGGCTACGTCAAAATTGTCGGTTTCGCCGGCCTGGGTCGCTACATTGCAGATGAAAATGCGTGGCGCACTGCTGGCGCGAATGGCGTCGCACACCCCTGTAACCAGCAGATTGGGGAGGACACTGGTAAAAAAGCTGCCTGGCCCGGCTACAATCAGATCGGCCTGTAAGATAGCGCGAATGGCTTCGGGATAGGCGCGGGCATATTCCTGTTTCAGATAGACACGCTCGACCTGGCCCTGGGCCTTGGGCAACATGCTTTCGCCCTCGACCAAGACTGTTTCGACTTCACCGTCTGCACGCCGCCGGCGCACCTCGGCGCACAGGGTGATATCCTCCAGCGTGCCTGGCAGCACCCGCCCGCGCACGCGCAGCACGTTTGAGCTTTCGGCGATACCGGCTTCAAAGCTGCCGGTGACGGCGGCCATAGTTGTGATGAAGAGATTGCCGAAGCTGTGGCCCGCCAGTTCATTGGCTGCCTGCGGGTCTCCCAACTCGCGGTCGGCAAAGCGATACTGGAAGAGCCGCGTCATTAAGCCTTCCGCTTCGCTGAGCGCTGCGATATTGTTGCGAAAATCGCCGGGCGGCAGAATCCCCATAGTGCGCCGCAGCCGTCCGCTGGAGCCGCCGTCGTCGGCCACTGTGACAATGGCGGTAATATTGTCGGTGTACTTGCGCAGCCCGCGCAGCAACTGCGGCATCCCCGTGCCGCCGCCGATGGTGACAATGCGTGGGCCACGGCTGCGACGGTAACGGCGCAGGAGGAGAGCCAACAGCTCTTGGTTTTCGAAGGCGCGCAGATCAGGCCAGATTTCCGTAAAGAGAATACGATAGAAACGACTCCAACCGGCCACGATCAGCAGCAGACCAAGGACTACAGGCAGCAGGATACGTCCCCACAGCGGCAGGAATTGCAGCGTCAACAGGCGGGTGGCATCGGCCCACTGCGGGCTGCTGAGAAAATGGTAGAGGAGAACGGCCAGACCCAACCCCAGCAGCACCACGCCCACCAGTAGGACAGCTAACCAACGTTTGAGACCAAAAGCGGGCTTGAGTAACTGGCGCCAGTTGTCGTCTTGCTCGCCATTGAATTGATACGGGGGGGGCTGCTGCTTCATGTTGCCTCATTATATCCCGCCGGCGGGCGCTTTGGCGAACGTTTGCGGCTGCGCTAGAATAAATGCAAAATCCGTTGCTTCCGGGAAGTGCATCGATGCATCCAGCCTTATCTCCTGTCTGTGTACGGCTCAAACGTGTGTGGCCGGTGCTGCTTCTCGCTCTCCTGCTGCCCGTCGGCTGTATCAATACCCAACAAGCTGCCGCTGGTGGGCCGCAGCCGCTCTCGACGCTGCCTGATGGCTGGGCGGCTGTGACGATGGGGCGCAACACGATTTTGAATCGCAATGCTGCGGGTAACTGGACGGCTATCAACATCGATGACGACCCAGCGATCGAATATCTCCTCTTTTTTACCTATGACAACGGCCAGGTAGGTGCGATCATTTATGACCAGCAGGCCGGCTCGACCGGGGTCGTCAGTGCCTCGCCGGTGCCCGCCCCCAATCAGCCTGCCGGATTTTATGTACCCTATCAGGTGGAACCCTCGTTCTGGGTGCGCAGCGAAACCCCGGATAAGGTGGGCTTTATTGCCCCACCCAATACGGACCCGCTGACCATCATTGTACAGCCGGTGGAGCGCTATGCGGCAGACGAGCCGAATGCGGCAGGAACCGCCAGCTCTGACCTGCCCGCCGGTGCGCCCGCCACCAATGAGTTGGTTATCTATGGCGGCTCGTCAGTCATTTCGGTGATCTGGTGGCGCAGTGTTTTTAACGGCTATGGAATTGCGCAGATGGCTGCCGGTAATTTGCAGTCAGACCCGCTTGCAGCAGGCGCACCGCTGCGCCCGCTGCAGACGGTGACGGGCACAACGCAGTTGACCGGCCTGCTGGCGCGCAGCGTGCTCTGCCGTCAGGTGCGCTTTACACGTGCAGACGCCGGCGAACCGCCGGAGGTGATTCTGCCGGTTTACCAGAATGCGGTGCGTTATGTGGAGAGTGATGGCGGCATTGTCTTCTGCTTTGGCGCCCCGCCCCATCCTTACTACCCTGAAGGCGTGGTTTTGGCTTTTCTGCATCCACCCGCCGCAGCCGCCGCAGCTGAAGGCGTGCCGCCGGTCGATCCGGCCCAGAGCTATCTCTGGTCCAAGTTGGACGTCGCGCAGAGGGCGGCGCTGACCGCCCAAGTCAATCTCGCTGGGCACACTGGCGAAGGGGCGCCAGGCGTCGTCGTGCTCGAACTGCGCGCGCCGGCAGGTGTGCCGCTGCCCGCCGATTACCGCACACCTGCCGGCGGACAGCTCACCACCAATGTCTGCGCCGAAATTGTAAGTGAGGATGGCTCGGTATTTAAGCGCCTGCTGTTTGACTTGGTCTATGAACCGGTGCAAACCGTCGGAACCACGATCATGCCGGAACGCTTTGTCATTGCCAATATTACGGATATCACCACAGCGGTGCTGAACTGCGCTCTGATCATCCCATGAACATCCGGCGACGCACGACGTTTTCGAGCACAGAAGTGCAGGCGCTGTTGGCGGCAGGCCAGAACGAGCACATCATTTTTCTGCCGGTGCGCGCTGCACGGGCGACTGTGGCCGAAAATCTGGCCGCATTGGCCAATGCCAACGGTGGCGTGCTTCTGCTTGGCGTGTCGCCGCGGGGCAACGTGCAGAGCGGGATGGATGTGCAAGCGCTGCGCGATCTTGTGCTGGCGGCCGCTTTGCAGACGGAGCCGCCTTTGATTCTGCCCAGTCCGCAGGTGGTGGAAACCGCTGCCGGTGCAGTGGTGGCGATCCAGACGCCGGAAGGATTGCCGCATGTATACAGCCTCAAAGGCGTCTACTTCACCCGCACGGGGGCCAACAATCGTCCATTGACGACGCCAGAACTGCGCCAACTGCTCTTGGACCGGTCGGAGAGCGGCTTTGAAAGCAAGCCGGTTCCCGCTGCCCAACTAACTGATCTGGACGAGGTGCGCGTGGGCCGCTATCTGGATCAGGTGGGCGAGCAGCCTGACGCCGATATGCTGCAGTCGCTGCTCAGCCGCGGCTGCGTCACGCGCCTCAGCGCTGACGGATTGCCTACAGTGGAAGCAACGCCGACCGTGGCTGGGCTGCTGCTCTTTGGGCGTGACCCGCAGCGTTTTTTGCGCAGCGCTGAAATCATTTGCGTGCGCTATGCCGGCGAGGCCATGGGCGATGAATTTGTGCGCCAGGATATCGGCGGCACATTGGCTGACCAGGTGCGCCAGGCCGAAGCCTTTGTCACCAGCAACATGCGGCGTGGTATGCGCATCAGCGGCCTGGCGCGTGAGGAGAGCAGCGAGTACCCGCTGCCGGTGGTGCGCGAGGCGATCGTCAATGCCATTGCGCACCGTGACTACAGCATCCGCGGCGAGGGCACGCGCGTGCTGATGTTTAGCGATCGGCTGGAAGTCTACAGCCCGGGCCGGCTGCCGGGCCATGTCACGCTGGCTAACCTCAAGGACGAACGCTACAGCCGCAACGAAGCTATCGTGGCCGTCCTCAGTGATATGGGCTATATCGAGCGTCTGGGCTATGGCATCGACCGTATGTTGGCGGCTATGCAGGAGGCTGGGCTGCCGGAGCCGCTCTTTGCCGAGACGTCGGCGGGCTTCAAAGTCACCTTGCGTTCGGCTTCGCCCGATCTGGTCAACACTGCTGCGACTGCGCAGCAGTGGAGCCACAGCCTTTTCAGCGAGCGTCAGGAGGCGGCGCTGGCGCATGTGCGCCAGCAGGGGCGCATCACCAACGGCGACCTGGCCGAGCTTTTCCCCGACGTGCACCCAGAGACGATCCGCCGCGACCTGGCGGATCTGGTCGAGCGCAATTTGTTGTTGCGCATCGGCACAAAACGCGCCACCTATTACATCCTCAAATAAGCGACAATTGTATACTGAAGGGTGGCGCGGCGGGCGCATTGAGCATAGATTGGATAGGTATTGACCGATCAAACGTGGTTCGATAGTAGGATTGCCAGGCTTCGCATCGGGCAGCCTTGGCGGACACTGAATTGATAACCAGTGAGTTGAGGAGTGCGTATGCGTTCTGTTTCCATTATCGGCATCGGCCAGACACAGGTGGGAGAACTGTGGAATCTATCTGCGCGCCAGTTGGCCTACCAGGCAGTTTCAAGCGCTATGGCCGACGCCGGGGTTGACCGCGCCGACGCCCTGTTTGTGGGCAACATGTTGAGCGGCAACCTGCTTGACCAGGAACACCTGGGTACGCTGGTGGCGGATGTCTGCGGGCTGCGTGGGATTGAGGCGGCCAAGGTGGAAGCCGCCTGCGCCAGCGGTGCAGCTGCCCTGCGTGTGGGCACGATGGCGGTTGCCAGCGGCTTTCACGATCTCGTGATTGTGGCTGGGCTGGAGAAAATGACGGACACAGTCGGCAAAGATACGACAGCCGGTCTGGCGACGGCTGCTGATGCCGAGTATGAGGCGCTGCACGGGGTCAGCTTTGTCGGGTTGAATGCGCTGATTATGCAGCGCTATATGTACGAATTTGATGTGCCGCTGGATGCGTTTGCCGGCTTCAGCATCAACGCCCATCGCAACGGCGCCAACAATCCGAATGCGATGTTTCAAGAGCCAATCGATCGGGCGAATTACGTCAAAGCGCCGCTGATTGCCACGCCAATCAACATGCTCGACAGCAGCCCAGTGTGTGACGGCGCGGCAGCTGTGGTGCTGGCGCCGACGGAGTGGGCGCACGAATTTACCACGGGCCATCATCACGGGGCTGTACGGATTTTGGCCAGCGCCAGCGCCAATGACACGCTGGCCGTGCACGACCGCGCCGACCCCCTCTCTTTGCAGGCGGCGTACATCAGCAGCCAGAAAGCCTACCGCCAGGCAGGCGTGGGGCCGCATGATCTGAATCTTTTTGAACTGCATGATGCTTTCACGATCATGAGCGCATTGAGTTTAGAAGCCAATGGCTTTGCGCGGCGTGGCGAGGGCTGGCGGCTGGCGCAAGAGGATGTAATCGGCATTCATGGCAGTTTGCCGATCAGCACGATGGGCGGTCTGAAGAGCCGCGGCCATCCTGTAGGCGCAACCGGCGTCTATCAAATTGTCGAGTTGGTGCAGCAGTTGACTGGGCTGGCTGGAGCCAATCAAGTGCCCAATGCTCAGCTAGGTATGGCGCAGAATATCGGCGGCAGCGGCGCCACCATTGTCACCCACATTTTGGGTACATAACTGTGGCGGCTTTTAGCGGGGAGTATTTGCAATTCAAAATTTACCGTCTTAAAACAAGCAAATTAGCTGTCAAATGTCTCAGAAAAGCTCTCAAAAGCTATCAGTCCGCTTTTTTGCCAGGCCCGATAGCAATTGAGAGTCCAAAGCTGGTATGGTAATCAGCGTACTATTATTGTACAAGGTTTGAGTGCTAAGCCTACAGGGTGCTGGATGGCGAGAGCGTCATTCAGTCGGTTTGTAGAGAGTTTGTATAGTGTATATCTGAGCGCAAGCTCGTCGATACGAAGGGAAGAACTATGGCAATTCCGAATATGTGGCGGACCAAGAAGCAGCGTTACAGCTTGCAGGGTGATGTATGTGTGCATTGTGAAAGCACCGTTTTCCCGCCGCGTGCGGTTTGCCCGCACTGCCATAAGCCAATGCACAGCCAGCCGCTTGTGGCCATGCCCAGCCAAAGCCATTTTGCCTTTGCCGCGGCCTCGGTTCAGCCGGCGCTGCAAGCGGTTGTTGGGGATGACTGATGATTGGCCCGCGCGGCGGCAGCCATCTGCAAGGCACAACGTTGAGTGGCCGGGGTGTCGTGTATAGTTTCAGTACGATGTACAATGCCCCCCAGGGATATGAAGATCAGATGCCGTACACCATTGCCCTGGTCAAACTGGATGAGGGGCCAATGGTGACGGCGCAGTTGACTGATGTGGACAACGCCGATGTGCACATCGGTCTGGCAGTTGAAATGGTGACGCGTAAGCTGCGCGAAGAAGGGGTTGAGGGCCAGATTATTTACGGCTATAAGTTCCGCCCCCTGCTGGCTGGCGGTGAAGCTGTCTAGCGACGGATG
>JBBRBX010000116.1:0-15038 GCA_038205395.1 Caldilineales bacterium | reverse complement strand
ACACTTCAGCACGTGCTGGGCAGTCGAAATGGCAAGACATGGCGCATTCGTCTAGCGGCCCAGGACAGTGCCCTCTCAAGGCACAGACACGGGTTCGAGTCCCGTATGCGCTACTATATGTCGAACAGACGGCGGCTCATTCGGGTCGCCGTCTGTTTTTACGACGGCAGCGGAGCAGGCGCGCCGTTGGGAACCACTGCGCGGTCCATTGTCGTCAGATCGTTGTATGTGCCTCATCTGTTATTGTGTAAGCGATAGAAGCAACCGAAAAGCGTATTCTGCACTTGTGCTGCACTGGTCAAACTATCAGGAAGCGAGATCCCATGTCTGGTCGCAAAGCTCCTTTGCTTTTCACCGTCGGCGCCGTTTTGCTTTTGTTCTATCTCAGTTTCTGGCTGCCCGTGCGCCACGCTGCGGCGCAGACGACTGTGCCGGGCGTAGTCACACGCAATGCCAACCTGCGCGCCGGGCCGGGAACAACCTACGCAGTTGTGGGCGGCGTCAAGGCGGGCGTCACCGTATATGTCGTAGAAGCGACCGCCGATCAGACATGGTACTATCTGGACAGCGGCAACTGGATTGCCGCCTTTCTCGTGCAGTTGTCGGCGCCCCTAGAGCCGGGGGAAACGCTTGACGTCGGCGTGGGGGCGCCGGCGGGCATTTTTACGACGGTCATCACGACTGTCGTGACTACAGTGACGACGACTGTCAGCACCACCGCCCTGGTGGAGACGACTGCACCCCCTGTGCCCAATCCATCTCTTACCCTGCCTCTTGACCCGGCTCCCACTGTTCCTTTGGATCCCTTTGTGCCTCCTGCTTCCGCCGGCCAGAGTACAACTGCCCCTGTGGCGTTGCCGCCCGTTTCTGCGACGGTGGTGGTCTCCACCTTGCTGCCCAGCGACGCGCAGTCCGCCACCCTTGTGTCGGTATTGGAAGGGGATGTGATCGAGGTGGATGTGGGTGGCGTGCGCGAACTTGTACGCTATCTCGGCATTGATGCTCCCGACGCCGGCCAGCCTGGTTTTGAAACGGCAGCATCCTTCAACCGCAGCGCTGTGGCCGGCCAGGAACTTCTGCTGCAGCGCGAACAGACGGACCGTGATGCGCAGAACCGCCTGCTGCGCCATGTCTATGTGGTCGATCGTTCGCTTTCGACCGCCTTCAACGGGGCCTATGCCGGGCGTTACATTAATGCGCAGTTGGTGGCAGACGGCTGGGCGCTGCCGGCCACGGCTGCACCTGACATTAGCAAAGCGCCCGAAATTGAAAGCTGGGCATTGGACGCGGCGCGCAGCGGGCGCGGCTTTTGGGGCGGACGCGGCGGCAACGACAATGCCGTCTACGCCTTGACCCTTGTCAATGCCCCGTTATTCAGCGGCCCTGGCGCCAATAATGGCGCGGACGCTGTGCTGGCTGTGGATTTACCGCTCAATGTTGTGGGGCGCAGCCAAGACGGGGCCTGGATTGAGGCGCGCACGCCACGTGGCGACCAGGGATGGATTTTTGTGCCCCAAGTAAACCTCACCGCACCTATCAGCCGTCTACCGGTGACCAGCAGCGGCGCATCCGGCCCGACGCCGGCGCCGCAGCCCGGACAAGCTGTGGTTGCGCCGCAGCCTGGGCAGGTGATAGTGGCCACGCCGCTGCCCGGTCAGCCGCCGCTGCCGGATCCATCTGTGCCTGCGCCCGCCCCCGGTGCGTTTGGTCCCAGCGTGATTGCCAACGCCAATTTGCGCAGCGGCCCCGGCACAGTCTACCCCGCCGTCGGTACGGCTTTGGCAAATGCTCCCATTACCATCACGGCCCGCAATGCGGATGGCCGCTGGCTGCAGACGGATGGCGGCGTGTGGATTGCGGCGGGGCTGGTGTCGGGTGTTACGGCTGCCACGCTGCCGCAGTTTGACGCAGCCCCACCGCCTGCCGCCACTGTCACGCCGGGGCCGACGCCGGTGTTGATTGTGCCGCCTGGCGTGACTGCCCCGACCCCCACCATTACGCCGACGCCTTCGCCGACAGCGACTCCCCTGGGCAACCCGACGCCAACTTTTACGCCGCTGCCGCCGCAGCCGCTTGTCCGCCTCATTGCACTGGACCGCGGCAATGAGTGGGCCATTCTCTATAATGATGGCACAGGTACGCAAGATTTGACCGGTTGGGTGCTGGTTTCGGAAGCCGGTGACCAGCGCTGCCCGCTGCAAGGAACGCTGGTCCCTCGTGAATCGCTGCGGGTATGGGCGCAGGTTGGGCCGGACGGCTTCAGTTGCGGGTTCCCGGAACCGATCTGGGAAAACGCAGGCCCCGACGCTGCCGTTTTACTCAACGCCTATGGGGACGAAGTCAGCCGTATTCAGTAGCTGAAGCGGCGCCCCGAGCGCAACAACTCCTAAAGCAAAAAGAAACCCACCGCTCCATGCGGAGCGGTGGGTTTGTACAACTATTCGTAAACGAAGCTGGATGTTTACTCGGCCGGCGGCATCAGTACGCCGTCAATCACATGGATGACGCCGTTGCTGGCTTCGATGTCGGTGGCAATGACTTTGACATCGCCGATCATCACGGAGCCATCAGTGCCGACAGTGAAGGTCAACGGTGCGCCCTGCAGCGTTTCCGCTGTCAGCCCATCGGTGACATCCGCAGCCATGACTTTGCCCGGCACAACGTGATAGAGCAAAATCTGGGTCAGTTGGCCCTTGGGATCCGCCAGCAGTGCGCTCAGCGTGTCAGCAGGAATGGCGGCAAAGGCCTCGTCGGTCGGTGCAAAGACGGTGAAGGGGCCTTCGGCACTCAGGGCATCACCCAACTCGGCTGCCTGCACGGCCGCCAGAAGGGTGGTGAAGTTGCCGGCTGCTGCCGCTACTTCGGGAATCGTGCCGGCTGCGGCAGGCGCAGCTGCTGCGGCATCTGCACCGGCTGCGGCTTCAGCCGGCGGCAGCAGAACTGCGTCAATCACGTGGATAACACCGTTGGTGGCTTCGATATCGGTGGCAACAATATTGACGCCGTTGATCATCACCTTACCGTCCGCCACGCTAAAGGTCACGGGGCTGCCTTGGGCCGTATCGGCGGACAAACCATCCGTCACATCCGCTGCCATAACTTTGCCCGGCACTACGTGGTAGAGCAAAATCTGAGTCAGTTGGCCTTTGGGGTCTGCCAGCAGGGTTTCAAGCGTGCCTGCGGGCAGGGCGGCAAACGCCTCGTCGGTCGGTGCAAAGACAGTAAAGGGGCCTTCGCCCTTCAAGGTGTCGACCAGACCAGCGGCCTGTACGGCTGCTACCAGCGTGTTAAAGCTGCCGGCAGCGATTGCGGTGTCGACAATGTCCTGCATCTCGGCAGGAGCTGCTGCTGCGGCTTCTTCGGTGGCGGCTTCCGCAGTGGCTTCGGTGGTCGCTTCCGCTGCTGCCGGTGCTGCGGCCGGGGCTGCAGGAGCGGCTGGGGCGCAGGCTGCCGCCAACAGTGCTACAATCAGAAAAATCGGTAAAACAAATACTTTCTTCATTAAGCTTGTCTCCTTAGGTGCATACATTAGGTGCATACATGTTGTAAAACGAACGTGAAAGGTAGTTGGCTCGCAAATCTTTAGCTGAACAATAATTGTGCATTTACTGTTCAATCTATTTGCATAGTAGCTTCCGGCGCAGAATTTCGCCGTGATAAGGCTTCCATTTGCCAGTGCAGTGCTATTTCTCGTACAAAAAGGGATCGCAGGGGCTTGATGGCTTTGTGGTAAAATGCACGATTGGGAAAGGATGCGATGCCTGATGTTGCGGGCGCTGTGCAGCGCTTTTGGGAACAACTGCAGACGGAACAAGCGCCGGCGTTTCAGCGATTCGTGCAGTCGATGGATGCTGTCGCCTGGCTGTTGGTGGGGCTGATGGCAGGGGCGGTGGTCGTTGGGGTTGTGCTGACTGTCAGCACGCGCCGCTCCTTCCTCAGACCCGACGAAGTGGAATCTTCGCCCACCGTCTTGCTGGCGCGTGTCAAACAGGATCCCACGCGGCTTCCCCCTCTCTCGATCATCAGCCGTTTGGGGGCGGAGTCCACGCTGGAACTGTTGGAGTATGGCGACCAGATTCGCACGCACGAGTGGCGTTATCGCTGGAGCAGTGTGCGTGAGGAACTGCTGCGGCTGCTGAGCCTGCAAAACGCTTTTGGCCCCACCTATTCTCTGGCCCGCTATTATCGCTGCGCCGACAAGCAGGAGCCGGATACGCTGCGTATCCGGCGCACGGCGCTGATTCACAAAATTGGACTGCTGCGCTTTGTTGAGCCGGATGCGGATGGACGGTTTGCCGAACTGCGTGTACGGGCACATCCTGCTGAAGCCCAAGGTGATCTCGGCTTTGAGGGGGAAACCCTGTGGCTGATGCCGGATGAGCCGGCGCCGGCAGCGCAAGGGCCATTGGTGGAGATGGAGCCGATCGAGTTTCGCACGCTGCAAGACGCTGATCTGCGCCTGAACATTCGCCGTTCGCCTACAATCGGCGGTGGGTTTCGCTTGACTCTCAACAAGCGCCACGGCTACTGGGTTGTGGCGGATGAAGAAATCGAGTGGGTGAGTTGATGTTTTTGACTTCCATTTTGACCTCACTCAATGTTTTAGTCTCGTCCATCTTGGCCATCCTTGCGTTTTCGCTGCTGGCCTACACGCTGACCTACAATTTCCGCAACACAGTCGCGCGGCGCTATGCCTTAGTTTTGCTCTGCGTCATGATTGTTTACACCTGTGATATTGCGCTGGACCGCGTGGCGACGGCGGAATCAGCAGGGCGCTGGCTGCGTTTTCAATGGTTGGGTATTGCCGGGATGCCGGCGGCAGCCTATCTCTTTTCGCTGGCTGTGCTCGTCACCACCAACTACCGCATTGGCCGCCGGCGCTGGCTGGCTGTGCTGGCGCTCGTTTTGTCGAGCGTGAGCGCACTGGATGCGCTGTTTGGCGGTTTAATTGTCGGCGACGTGCGTTTTTCCCCGCCCCTCAGCTATCTGGAGGCGGGGCCGCTGTTTTGGCTCTTCACCACCTTTTTTGCACTCACGGGCTGGTTGGCGCTCGGCAACATCTGGAAAGCACGCCGGCGCTGCCTGACGCAGACCAGCCGCCAGCGCATGACCTATTTGCTGCTTGGCTTTATTGCTCCCGGCATTGGGGTGTTTCCCTATCTAATTGTGATCAGCCGTATGGCGCCTGCACTCGACACCAGCATCGGGGTGCTGCTTCTCTCCCTGTTGGGCAACCTGGCTGTCGGCTTTATGCTGCTGCTGGTCGGCTACACGGTGGCCTACTTTGGCGTGTTGACGCCCGACCGAGTGGTGCGCTATCGTCTTCTGCGTTTCTTTATGCGCGGCCCTGTGGTCGCCATTTTGGTGATTGCTGCTGTGCTGGTGGTGCCCAAGGTCGAAAATATTCTGGGGCTGCCACGCGATGTCGTGCTGTTCGGCGTCATTACGGGTGTCATCATCTTTAGCCAGCTTTTTCTCAGCATGACCAAGACCGCAGTCGACCGCCTGATCTATCGTGAGGACCGGGAGGAAATCGCCTGGCTGCGTGAACTTGACCGCCGGCTGTTGGCAACCAGTGATCTGCGCCAACTGCTTGAGAACAACCTGATCGCCTTGTGTGAACTGCTGCGTGTGCCTTCCGGCTTTGTCGCCGCTGCAGTCGGCCCCGATCTGATGCTGGAGGCGCTGGTGGGGCCTGAGCAGACGCGCAGTACGGTCTTGGAGGTGAATGATTGGTCTGAAGCGCTCAGCCGCGCGCTGCGCAGCACACCCCCAGCGATGCCCTACTCGCATCGCGGCTTCTGGATTTGGCCGCTGGCCGACACGATTGTCGACGCGTCGGACGAGCAGACGCGCGTCTTTGGCATTCTGGGGGTGGCGGCGCGAACCGAGACGCCGCTGCTAAGTCTCGAAGAGCGCCAGGTGCTCGATATGCTGGTTGTGCGCGTGACGCGGGCTTTGGCCGATCGCAAGCTGCAGCAGTCTGTTCTCGGCAGCCTGCGCTATCTCATCCCCGATATTGAGGAAGTTCAACAACTGCGCGGGATGGTTCCGTATGCGGCGCCGGACAGCATCCGTGAGCCGATGGCTGCGCTCATGGATCCCAGCCCGATTCATAACCCCGAGTTTGAAGCGTGGGTCAAGGAAGCGCTCAGCCACTATTGGGGCGGCCCCAAACTGACGCGCAGCCCTTTAATCCGTCTGCGTGTCGTCAACGGGCTGTTAAGCGATGCGGACGACGACCCGACCAAGGCGCTGCGGCTCGTGTTGGGTCAGGCCATGGAACGGCTGCGTCCGGAAGGCAAGCAAAATTTCACCGCCCCCGAATGGCTGCTCTACAACATCGTGGAGATGCGTTTTATTCAAGGACGCAAGGTACGCGAGATTGCCGACCGTCTGGCTATGAGCGAAAGCGACCTCTATCGCAAACAGCGCGTGGCCATTGGTCAGCTTGCGCGTGTCCTGACTGAAATGGAACAGGAAAATCGACCAAATCCGGAACTGTCGCAAACCGGTGTGGCTGAGCACGCCTTGCTTGTTCCGCCTCCTTCCCCCGTAAATCCCAACGGCGACCGCCGCTAAAATTCACCGAACCTCAATTGGCTCCTCACACGTCGTAATACGTAGATGCGCCGCTTGCGCGCAAACGATTAACCAGAATTTATATGAGGAGTCAATTATGCATACGATTCGGCGTATCGCCGGCAGCCTTTTGCTTTTGAGCCTAGCGCTCGTCCTGACGAGCTGCATCACCATCAACCCCAGCGCAATGGCGCACTTGCGGGTCACGCCGTCAGTCCCCAGCGCAGCGCCGGCGGGCGACCCCGCTGTGTTCACTGCCAACTTAATTGCCGCGCTGGTCAGCCGCAACGATGCTGCGCTCCAGGCTGCGATGGGCAGCCCTTTTATCTGGGCGGATTGGCAGGGCAGCGGTCAGATGTTGGCGCCTGTCGACGCTGCCGCGCGTGTGCAAGGCGAGTTGATTCAAGATGCAATGGCGCTGACGTTTGTCGCGCCGCCTGTGATCGATGAGTGGATGCGCGGGACGGACCCGCTGACCATTTGGCCGCCTGATGTGCTGCCGGCTGCTGTGGTGGGTGTGAGCGGGCTAGGCGCTGCAGGACAGGATCAGGCCATTCTTATCATCGCCCAGGCGCCGGACGGCGGCTTCTACTGGTATGGGCTGCTGCTGGCGCCCGGCGGCTTTGCCAACCAGCCGGGCAATCCGCCTGCCGCCATCGTGCTTGCATCGGTGCAGCCACCGTTGGCTATGCTCCCTACGGATGTGCGGCAAGTTCTGACGTTGGGGGTGGTGGGAATTTTCACGGGGCCGGGTGCGCAGTATGAGCAGCTTGGCGCCACTGTGCGCGGCCAGACCTTCAACGTGCAGGGTGTCAGCGCCGACGGCCAGTGGTGGGCCATCACCTGTCAAAACGCAGGAGGCATTTGCTGGATCAGCGCCAACCCGACCTTTGTGCGCCCGCTTATTGTTTCCAATCCGGTCGCTACGGCTACCGCCACTGCCGTTCCGCCGACCCCCTGGCCGACCCCCTGGCCGACTGTGCGGCCGACGCTGCCGCCACCGCCATCGCCGACACCGGCTCCCTCTCAGCCTGAGCGCATCCAGTTCGCCCCTGGTCAGGAACGCGCAGTGCGCAGCGGCCCCCTGTGGACCAACACTGTCAAGCAGTTTGTTTTCTTTGCCGCCGCCGGCCAGACGCCTACACTGCGCTTCAACTCCCCCAGTCCTGCCGCCAGCATGGGCATTATCGGCCTGGCCGATGGGGTCGTTTATAAGCCGCAGAGCAGCACAGGCCGCGACTTTACTTTTAGGGCGGCCCGCAGCCAGGACTATTTGATTTCCTTGCTGGCGCCGGTCAACACTTCCTACACACTTGAACTGCTGATACCGCGATCCGGACCGACCCCACAGCCTACCGCACAACCATCACCGGAACGCATCAGCTTTGCGCCCGGACAAGTCACTGCTGTGCGTACGGGGCTGTTGGTCAATGGCGCTGCCAGGCAGTACATCTTCCGCGCATTGGCCCGCCAATCCACAACCGTCTTGCTCACCGGCCTCTTGGGCAGTGACGTCAACTTCTCGCTGCGCGGCGCCAGCGATGGCGTTCTCTACAAGTCGCTCAGCGATCCGGCGCGTGAGTGGTCACTCCAGTTGCCCCGTACGCAGGATTATTTGATCACGGTGGCTGCTTCCGGCGAAACCAGCTACAGCCTGGAACTGACGATCCTGCCGTTGGGGCCGACGCCGACCGTTGTGCCGCCGACTCAGGAGCCGGCTGAGCGGATTCAGTTCGCTCCGGGACAAGATTCCGCAAATCGCAGCGGCCCGCTTGTCGCCAATCAGTACCGACGGTATCTCTTTGGCGGAATGCAGGGGCAGACGGCCACCATCTCGCTGCGCTCGCCCAGCCCCTCCGCGTATTTTACGGTCGTGGGTATGACGGACGGCATCCCCTACAAATCGCAGGGGAGCTCGGCATTGGACTTTACCTTTACGCTGCCCTTGAGCCAGGATTATCTCATCTCGATTGCGGCCAGCGTCAACACCTCGTACAGCTTGCGGCTGAGCATTCCGCCGCTGAGCGGGCCAACGCCCCTGCCGCCCACACCGACGATGGAACCGACGCTCGTGCCCACACTGGAGCCGACTCTCATGCCGACCCTCATGCCGACGCCAACGGCTGAGCCAACTCTTGCGCCGACGCTGGAGCCGACCCTTATGCCGACGCTGGAGCCGACCCTTGTGCCCACCTTGGAGCCGACACTGGTGCCGACTGTCGAACCACCGACCGTCGAACCACCGACCGTCGAACCACCGACTGTAGAACCACCGACTGTAGAACCACCGACTGTAGAACCGACGGTGGAAGGCAGCTAAGGGGGTTCTGTTCGCAGATTCGAATTGCAGCTTGCGGGGAGCCATTCCCCGCAAGCCGTGTTCAAACTCGGTGTACAGCAACCGTTACGTTTGTGGGCGGGCGCGCATCAATATGTCGAGGCAGGCAAAGCCCTACTGCTCGCCCAAATTTGTTGACACATGCCGGAACTCGGTGTATATGTCGCAGCGGTACTTGCAAGCGCGCTCAACTCAGCGGCAGAAGTATGCCCATTAATTATGAAAAGGGCGTCTGAGGATGAACTCTAAAATAAATCCTGCCAAACCATTGGCAGGCAAAGTTGCTGTGGTGGCCGGCGCCACCCGCGGCGCCGGACGCGGCATCGCTTGTATGCTGGGCGAAGCCGGCGCAACCGTCTACTGCACCGGGCGCAGCACGCGCGCCACGCGACAGCAGCAGCATGAGGCGCACTCTCCCTTCGATCTGGCCTATCGTCCAGAAACCATTGAAGAGACAGCCGAGATGGTGACGGCGTATGGGGGAACCGGCATTGCCGTGCGCGTCGATCATACTGTGGAAGAAGAGGTGCAGGCGCTCTTCGAGCAGGTAAAGACCGAACAGGGACATCTGGATATCCTGGTGAACGACGTCTGGGGCGGCGATGCCCTTACTGAATGGGGTGCACCGTTCTGGGAGCTGGCGCTGGATAAGGGCTTCCTGATGCTCCAGCGGGCTGTCCATTCGCACATCATCACCAGCCGCTATGCAGTTCCCTTGCTGCTCATCCAGCCAGGCGGGCTGATCGTCGAGCTTACCGACGGTGACGGCTACTGGTACAGAGGCAATCTCTTCTACGATCTGGTCAAGACCTCAATCATTCGTCTGGCTTTCAGCATGGCCCAGGAACTGCGCAAGCAGCAAGTCACGGCGCTCGCGGTTACGCCGGGCTTCTTGCGTTCGGAGGCTACGCTCGAACACTTTGGCGTCACGGAAGCGAATTGGCAGGATGCGGTTAAAGAGAACCCGGACTATATCGCTTCAGAGACGCCCTATTTCACGGGCCGGGCTGTAGCGGCGCTGGCTTCCGATGCAGACGTCGCTCAAAAAGCTGGTCGGGTATTCAGCTCTTGGGGGCTGGCACGTGAATACGGATTTACGGATATTGATGGGCGGCGGCCAGACTGGGGCCGTTACTTTGCAGAGAAGTATGGCCCGCGCCTAAAGCCGGCGGACGATGGCTTTTACGCCTACTGGGAGGATGACGGGTTTATGGACGGGATGGTCGAACAGATGCAGCAGAACTAGAAGCCTCGTCTCCTCTACGAATAGGTTACCTCGGATTCAACTGCACTTTCCTCCACGCCAAGGCGCGTGATCAGGTGCTCAATCGTCAGTCCCTGCACCAGCAGCGTGAAGAGCACAACGCCAAAGGTCATTACCTGCAGTTGCACGGCATAAGGCCCCGTCAAACTCAACGCCAGCGCCAGGCTGATGGCCCCGCGCAGACCACCCCAATACATGATGTGGCTGAAGGAAAGCGGAATCTTCCAATGGTAGCCTTGGCTCAAAAGACCGACAGCATAGACTATCAGCGCACGGCTGATGAGAATCGCCGCAATTGCGATTAGGATCGGTGCGCTGTAGCCCACGAGATCAGCGACGTCGATGCGCAAGCCGACGAGCAGAAAGACGATTGAAGTGATGATATAGGCGAGCAGTTCCCAAAAATCATAGACGGCTGTTTCTGTTTTGGACGACATGTAGCGAAGACTGACAAACGTTCCTGTGTACACGCCGGCGGCCACAACCGCCAGAATCCCGCTGACGTGCAATCCTTCGGCAATGAGGAACGCGCCGATAGCCAGCGCCATGGTTACGGTGTTTTCGATCAGGTGATCATCGACCCGTTTGACGACAAGATGGGCAATGGCAATAGCCAGCAGCAGCCCAACTACAATACCGCCGACTTCAACCCGCAGAAATTCGCCAAACGCTTCCGCCAGTTGCAGTTCTCCATCTGCTCTCTTGGCTATCGACAAGGCAATGCTGAAGATAACAATGGCGACGCCATCATTGAGCAAACTCTCTCCTTCCACCAAGACGATCAACCGTCTGCCTACCCCCAAACTGCGAAAGAAGGCGACAACCGCGACGGGATCAGTGGCTGAGATCAGCGCGCCAAAGGCGACCGCATAGGCAAACGGGATATCCAGCAGCCAGTAAACCAGCGCACCTACCACAAACGATGCGATCAGGATGCCAGGCACCGCCATCAGCAGTACAGGCACAATATCTTTGCGTAAATCTTGCCAGTTGAGATGCAGGGCGGACTCAAAGACCAGCGGCGGTACAAGAATGAGCAGAATCAGGTCGCTGGTAATGTCGACGCCGATGTTAATATCAAAAATGGCCAGGGCTAGACCAACCAGAACGAGCACCACCGTGTACGGCAGTCGCAAACGTCGCGCCAGCATTGCCGTCGCGGTGATAATGAGTAACAGGATAAAGAGTACGTTTTCGGACATGGACATCCCTTCTTGACGTGGCCGGCGCTACCGCACCTCAGCCAGCCGCTGCGCCAGCGCCTGGCCTTTTGCCGCGCTGAAAGACCCCTGCTCGCGCCAGAGGATTTCCCCCTGCCGGTCTACAAGCAGGATGACGATGCCCTCTTCGTTGGGGATGGCCAGCGCCTGGCGGTAGGCGTCTTTGTCCAAATAAAGAGTGATCGTGGCCTCGCGTGCAGCGCGGTCGGGGATGCCCATCTTCATACCGAAGTCGATCCCCATGCGATAAAGAGGGTTCATGCGTGACAAGGTGGGCAGTTCATAGTAGCGCAGGCCGGGCGTCTGCGCCAGCAGTTGCTTGGCAAAAGGCACCCAGGTGTCCACCACATCCTGGTGTTCGCGCAGGAAGGGGAGAAAGAGCAGGTTGAACTGGCCCTCAAAATCACTCGGCAGTTCGTAGCGGCGACCTTCGAGATTGGAGCCGCTGACTTGGGGAAAGTGCATGTTGCCTCCTTGGGCTTTACAGCCCGTACACGACAGCCGGTTCGCCGGCTGGTTTATTGACGACGTCTAGTCCTAGCTCACCACTTCCATCCATGGCGTCGGCGGCGCCGGCCAGGCGCAGGATTTCGCTGCGCTCGCTAATCTCGCGGCTGATGCGACCATCCACCATCTGGACTACGCGATCCACATACTTGCACATGCGCAGATCGTGCGTGACCATAATGCCGGCGCGCTCCTGCTCGTGGATCAATTCGGCAAAGGTACGCACAACCTGGTTGGCGCGCTCGGTGTCCAGGCTGGCGGTTGGTTCGTCCGCCAGCACTACTTCTGGTTCATGGATCAGTGCGCGGGCGATAGCCACACGCTGCTGCTGACCGCCGGACAACTGGCCGGGGCGGTTGCGCAGACGGTCGCCCAGCCCCAGCCGCACCAGCAGTTCGCGCACGCGTTCCTTGCCTTCGCGGTCCATCTTGCCGTTGAGCCGCAGCATCAACTCGACATTTTCCTGTGCATTGAGATAGGGGACAAGGTTGTTGGCCTGAAAGGAAAAGCCGATGCTGCGCCCACGAAAGCGCGTGCGGGCGCTGTCCTTCATCGCCGAAATCTCCTGATTGGCAATCATAATCTGCCCGCTGCTGGGGCGCAGCAAGCCGGCCAGCATCGCCAGCATGGTGGTCTTGCCGGAGCCGCTGGGGCCGACCAGCCCGACAAATTCGCCGCGGCGGACGCTAAACGAGACGTTATCTACGGCGGTGACTGCCGTGACGCCGCTGCCGTAGATTTTGGTGACATTCAATGCTTCCAGTGCAATCATAGTGAAGCGCAATCGCCTCGGGCGCCGCCGAACCGTAATAAACGCATTATTGTGCCAGCCCGAGCGCGGTCAGCGGCTCGATGCGCAGCAGGGCAAAGACGGAGACCACACCGCCCAGCGGCCCGATCAGCATCAACGACGCCGCGGCCGTAAAGGCGGCCTGCCCCGTCAGCATGATAGGTACACTGTCTGGGAAGTTGGCTACTAATAAAATGGTGCCGACGGCCCCGATCACAACGCCAATCGCATTGGTTGTTACGATCTGCGTGATGGCAGACAGTCCCACCGTGAAGTTGGAGGCGCCTACGGCTTTCAACATGCCAATCTGCGCCACCTTTTGCAGTGTTTGGATTTGAAAGAAACCGCCTACTACCAAGATGCCGATAAAAAAGGTGAAGTAGCGCTGTGTATTGAGGGTGCTCTGCTGTTGGGCATAACCTGGAATCGCCTCCCAGGCGGTCTTGCGATCCACAACGTCAACCTTGTTCACTTCGCGCTCAATTTTGCTCGCCATTGCCGCCACATTGGCGGGGTCTTGTAGATTATCCGCCACCCTGATCACGGCAATATTAGATACAAGTTCACCCTGCGGGGCGGCGCTTGTGGCCTGGGGACGAATTTTGTCCCATGTCAGCATCGGTACAAAGACAGCGGGCTGAAAGAAGTATTGGCGTCGATCGGTGATGCCTACAATGTTCAGATCGTAGAACTGCTCATCGGTCCCTTGCGTAACCTTGATGCGAATTTTGTCGCCTATGCCGAGGCCCAAAGCGTCCGTCACCCCGGTGTCGACGATCACGTCATTGCTGCTTTCGCGCTGCAGTTGTTGCCCTTCCATCACCGGCGGCTCACCAGGCCGGTTTGGCTCAACACCGATCAAAGCCACATTGACTTCACCTTGGCCATCAGCCAGCGGCACCTTGGCGGTAGCAAATCCCACCTGCCCTACATCTGCCACTCCTGCTACACGCCGCAGCTCGCTGATGCGCGAGCGCCCAAGGCGGCTGGCGGCGGTGGAAAGCTCTGTTCCCGATTGAAAGACCAGCAACTGCCCATTGAGTTTTTCAATATACTCGCGGTTGGCTGACGCCAACCCTTCCGACAGAGCGGCAATAAACAGCACCAGCGTCGTGATCAGCGCCACGATCATGGCAATGAGCAGATAGCGCCCGCGGCTGCGCCAGATTTCTTTGATAGCCAGATAGAAGGCCATAAAGGGACTACTGCCCTCCAAAAGTTACAACAGCCGTCATGTTCCAAAGCAGCCGCGGGTCGTTCTGCTGCGGCGTGACTACTACTTTGTAGACTGTGTCGCCGCGGTTGTCTTCGCCAATGGGGCGAATACGGCTGACGACACCCGGCAGTTCCAGGTCGGGGATGGCATCAAAGGTCAACACAACAGGATTGCCCGGCTGGATGCCCACCACGTCAAACTCAGTCAGGTCGGAGGTTTCGATGTTCCACGTCGAGGTGTCGGCTAGTAGGATTACCGGGGAGCCGGCGCCGACTTGTTCGCCCATCGCCGTGTCAACGGTGGCGACGACACCGCCAAAAGGCGCGCGCAGCTCGGTGTCGGACAGGGATACCAGCGCATTTTGCAAGGAGGCGGTGGCGGCGGCTACATCCGCTTTGGCGACTTCAATGGCCTCCGGCCGTGTTCCGGCATTGAGCAGGTCCAACTGGGCTTGGGCTTGATCGATCCCAGCCTGTGCTGACGCCAAATCCATGGGCGCCGAATTTTGCAGGGTTTCCAACTGCGCGCTCGCCTGGCTTACGCCTGCGCGCGCGCCGGCAATTTGCGAAGCGGTGGCGCCGTTTTGCAAATCTTGCAGTCGCGCCTTGGCCCCCTCATAAGCGATGGTGGCCTGCTCCAATGCCAGCGACTCTGGGCGCATACCGATGTCGTTCTGGTCTTTGACTCGGTTATAGGCAGAGGTGGCATTGCGCACCTGCGCTTCGGCATTTCTCAGATCGGCCTGCGCCGAGATCAGCGTTGCCTGGCTCGGCCCTTCCAGCACACTCTGCAAGTTGGCTTGCGCCTGGGCGACGGATGCACGCGCGGCGGCGATATTGCCTGGCGAGGAAGCATTGGCGAGGCGATCATACGCTGCCTGGGCCGAAGCCAACCCTGCTTCGGCCTGGGCAATCTCCTGTGCACGCGGCCCTGCCACTAGTTGCTGCAGATTGGCCTGCGCGCGCTGTAGATTGGCTTGCGCCTGGGCAACTGCCACCCGCTGCTGCGCGTCATCCAGCTTGATCAGGAGCTGCCGGCTTTCTATATTGTCGCCTTCCTGCACGTTGAGCTGCTCCACAATGCCGCCGGCGGACATGCTCAACTCCGCACTTTGCATGGGG
>JBBRBX010000115.1:0-15639 GCA_038205395.1 Caldilineales bacterium | reverse complement strand
CGGCGAAGTATTCCTGGATCAGCTGGTGCACGAACCGCACCTGGCCGCCGCTGGTGTCCAGCAGCGTTGCGCTGGCGCCCAGATACATTACTTGCTCCGGGTCAAGTCCACCGTCACGCAGCTGCTTCACAGCCCAATCGCGTTCGACCGCCGTGCCGCGTTGGCCGGACTGCTGCATGGCAAACGCAAGCACAGAATACGCTGCAATTAGCACTTCAGCGCCCAGCCAGCCGTCCTGATGGCGCTGCCGCTCGCGCTCCAGCAGCGTGTCCACGAAGGCCGCAAACAGCTTGCCGCGGTTCTGCGGCAGCTCACCCCTGCTGGCATAGACCTGGGCAAGCATGACCAGGAGAAATGGGTTGACGCCCAGCGCCAGCAGCGGCGGCAGGCCGTCACGGTGCAGCGCCTCCCAGGCATCGCGCTGCGGGTAGGTCAGGTCCCAGCGCACTTCGTCGGGCAGCTCCTTGACCGTCCACAGCTGTTCGAACGTCATCTCAAGCCGCTGCCACGCATCCCAGAGGCCGGCGACCGCATCGCCGCCCACCAGCTGCCAGAACAGCTTGTTCCCGCCTGCCTCCCCCAGGTAGCGGTGCAGATAGTCGCGCTGGCGAAAGACATCCAGCGGCCTCACATCCACCTTTTCCAGCTTCAGCTCTTCGCTGTAGTCCAGCGCGCGGCAGGTGACGATCACGGGCGATTTCGGGAAGCCCTCGATGAGCGCCTGGATGCGGCCCACGCGCTCCGTGTAGCCGTCCCGCGGCATCTCGTTCATGGCGTCCAGCAGCAGGATGAGGCGTCCCTTGGCGAGATAGGCCGGCAGATGCAGTTCTAATTCATCGGCAAACTGCGCACAGTAGGCCAGCGCAGATTCAGAACCGGTGTAGCCGCCGAGCGCAACAAGCACCGGAATCGGCGCTTTGGGATCGCTCACCGCAGCAGAGGCGCAATCGTAGACAAGGCGCCACATGGTCGTAGTCTTGCCCGATCCCGGTTCGCCCAGCACCACCAGGCGACGGTACTGTGCCGCCGCGTCGCGCAGGTCGGCAACCGGCACGCGCTCGACGCGCTTTTCGGGGCCGAAGCCATGTTCGACCAGCTTCTCAAAGCCGGTGGGCATGAACCCAGGCGGCACAACGCTGAGCGCGCCGCCTTTGCTGTCCTCGACTGTGGCAGTGCCGGCGAGCGGCGTATAGCGCTGCTCCCATTCCGTGTACTTGGCAACCAGGCCGGCCAGGTACGCTTCCTCGACTTCACGCGGGGCGAAAACGCAAGCCTCCCCCTCCCAAATCGTCATACCACGCGCACTGCACGCCGGCCATGACTGCGCAGCGCGGGTGAGTCGCTGCAGATCTACGTTGGTTGGATTCTGGTTGTAGGCGCCGCAGACAAGCTCGGCTATGCGATCTGTGCGCTCGGCCCACGCAATCAGTTCAAAGACGTGCTGCGTGCGGTCGCCGCCCGTAGTGAACGGCTCAAGATCACTGCCAAGTTCAAGCCTTACCAGCCGGTGCAGGCCATCGTTGTCAAAGGCTGATAAGAGTGCGGCCTGCAGCTGCTTGCGCTGCTCACGTTGGAGGGGCATGGCGGGTTAGGGACCAGGATTGCTGCAAATCGATTTGTGCGAGCGTATGCGGACAGTGTAGCAGGTTTTGGGCGGCTTGTCAGCAATCATCTTGGGCTACGCAACCTGTGCTTCCCTATGCGTGGCCTCTATTTGGTGCTAAAATCGTAGCAGCAAACGCGCATACAGCCAGCAGTTCTTCCAGAGGTGCATATGCAAACGCCGTTAGACCCCTCCAGCGTTGAGCTTACATTGACTCCGGTTGAGGTGGAACAGTTCCGAGATGCGCTGCTGAGCGCGTTTACACCCAGTGAGTTGGAACAGGTCGTCTACTTTGGCTTGGAGGAGGATCTCGCGTCGCTGGTTGAACGCGGCACGTCCAAACAGATGGCAACTGACTTGGTGAAGTGGGCGAACAGCAAGAATAGGGTGCTGGTGTTGCTGGCGCGGGCACGCACCGACAATCCGCGGAACCCTAAGCTGCGGCAGTTCGACGAAGATCTCAAATCCAAATGGGCACATACGAGCGCGACTCCGGGTAGCGAAGAGGGCCGCGGGCGACCTGCCACAGACCAACCCACAGACCAACCCACAGACCCGACTGTCGAGATTGTGTTGAACATGCCCTGCATCCCGACAGCCTACTATGAAGTGCTGGATCCCGCTGTCTACCCCCTGCTTACGTGTACGATCACGCCGGGCTCCACGAGCCGGCGCGTGCGCGTCACCGCGGTTGTCGAAGGCTATTCGGCGCAGGCCGTGGAGACAGTAGACGTCGGGCCGCAGACGGGGCCGCGCGTTGTTAAGCTCAAACCCATCTTGTCACCTGATACCGTGGCCGGCATCGTCGAGATCAGGGCCGCCAGCGTTAATCTGCGCGCCGATTTGCTGGGTGGCGGCGGGGACCTGGACCAGAGAACGACGCGCGTGTGGATGCTGGCGCGTACTTCCGCCCCCCTCGCCGTACAGAATCCAAACGACAAAACATGGCAAGATATGTCGCAGTTTCTGGGCACCTTTGTTACCCCGAAGCAGCCTGCGATCCAGACCTACTTGAACAAAGTTGCCGCACGGCTGGGGGCACAACTGAGTGGCTACTATGGCGACGTAGAAGCACAAGTTCGGGCCGTATATGAGACACTCAAGGAAGATACTAATAGACAAATCAATTGAACTTGGCACAAACCTCCAGTCTACTCGAGCGTGCAATTGTGCCACCTAAATGTGATTTGTCTATAAGCTCGTTTACGTGCAGTCAAGCGAGGAATTGAACCCTGAAGCCGGTTTGCGCATGCAGCATGTGCGGCTGCCGCGCGAGTCGCTGGCCAGGCGCGAGGCCAACTGCGCCGATGGGTCTGTTCTATTTGCCAGCTTGCTGCTGGCGTTCAGTCTCCATCCAGCGCTGGTAATCATGCCCCAACACATCATAGTGGCCTGGGAAACTGCGTCGGATAGCGGCAAGTGGCACTACCTGGATACAACCAAGCTCGACACGCACGGTTTTGATATGGCCCGGCAGTTCGGCCAGGTAGAGGCCGAGGCGAATGAGGCAAGGTCGCAAGATACCGGCGACGCGCGTTGGTTCCGGCGCTGGCCGCTGAAACAGCTGCGGGAAGAGCTCAAGATATTTCCCGTGGAGTAAAAATTCCGGTGCACAGGCGCAGCCGGCCACCCGTAACTTGCGTTCTCAAACCGAGCCTGGTGGGGCGCGCGCCCGCCTCGCGCCGCCAACTCTCTACAGGCCGGCCAGAATGCAATGATCTCTGTAGATCAGACAAGATGAAATCTTCCCTACGCACTAGGCACCACAACCCAATTGCAGGCAAAGAACCAGGCGTTGCAGAACTCCGTTAAGCCAGCTACAATGGATCCTCCACGCCCCAGTGATTCACGACAGTGGCGAATCCTGAACCTATACCAAACCAGAACGAGGAGAGAACCATGAGCTTTAATAGCGCCGCCTGCGCCGAGTTTTATGCCGAGAACGGCTACTTTGTCTACGAGAATGCACTCGCCGTTGAAACAGTCGAGATGCTGCGGCAGGATGCCACGCGCATCTGCCGCGGTGACGCCGGCCAGCTCCGTGGCCTCTTGCCAACCGACGCCAATGACAGCGAGAGTGACATTCTCAGCCGCTACGTCTGCATTCATTTTCCGCATAAGCTCTCGCCACTTATGTACGATGCGCTTGCATATCCGTCGATGGTGGATGTGCTGACATCGGTGATCGGCCCGAACGTCAAATGCATGCAGTCCATGCTCTTTATCAAGGCGTCGGGCAAGCCAGGCCAGGCATGGCACCAGGACGAATACTTCATCCCCACGCGCGATCGCTCACTCACCGGCGGCTGGATTGCGCTGGATGATGCTACGGTCGAAAATGGCTGCCTTTGGGTTATCCCGGGCTCCCATAAGCACGGCATCATCTGGCCGACGCACCACCAGCAAGACGCGCGGTTTGACTGCACGGAGGAAGCCATGAACTTCCCTTATCGAGACGAAGACGCCATTCCCGTCGAGGTCAAAGCCGGTACAGTCGTTTTCTTTAACGGCTATCTGCTGCACCGCTCGCTGCCCAATGTAGCCAGGTCAGGCTACCGCCGAGCGCTTGTCAACCATTATATGAGCGCGCAATCGCTGCTGCCTTGGTTTTCACATCGCTCACAAGAACCCGCCGGCCGTGCCGACCACCGTGATATCGTGCTGGTGGCGGGCAAAGACCCTTACGGCTATAAGGGTACAATCGACGTAATGGAAGCCCACGTGCGTGCGGAGAAGCAGGGCGGTTGCGGCAACCAGGACCAAAATCTGGTTTCGACTGGAGCCGCTGCTTTTGGAGCTACGAATGGCGGTGCAATGGGTGGCGGTGCAATGGGTGGCGGCGTGCTGCTGGACGAAGAAGAAGATGATGACTAGCACCCATGCTCCGGCGTAGAACCGGCCGCTGGACAAGCGCCCAGTCGCCAGAGCACGATCTGTACGTACATCTATACCGCTCGGCTAAACTAGCGTCTATTCATCGCACCCTTGTCCCCTGTTACCCTGACAGGGGACAAAAACAAGCAAATCAATATCTCGGTAAGGAAGAAGGCTCCCTTGAATGTAAAGCTATTTCTCCGCCGGGGATGAGAGAGGCGCACATGCGAAAGTGGTTGAATTGGCGCTATTATACGGCGCTGCACGAGTTCCGGATCCTGTTGGTGTTGGGCATCGTAATGGTGGGGATCTGGGGCTTCGTCGAACTGGCAGAAATGGTCAACGCGGGTGAAACGCGCGCATTGGATACGGCGATTTTGCTGGCGCTGCGCAACCCGGCAGATACGGGACAGGCAATTGGACCGTCCTGGATGGGTGAAATCATGCGCGATATTACGGCGTTGGGTGGATCGGCCGTGCTTGCGTTGCTGGCCCTGAGCGTAATGGGCTATCTGGCGCTGCTGCGCCGTTACGATTTAGTCATTCTGGTCTTTGTGTCGGTTGCCGGGGCCATGCTGCTTAACTTCCTGCTCAAATTGGGCTTTGACCGCCCGCGCCCCGACTTAGTGCCCCATCTGACTGACGTGTACCAAACCAGCTTTCCCTCCGGCCATTCCATGTCGTCAGCGGCAACCTATTTAACTTTGGGGGCGCTGCTGGCACGTGTCCAACCGCGGCGGCAGCTCAAGATCTATTTTCTGGCGCTATCCATTTTCCTTATGCTGATAGTGGGCTTCAGCCGCGTCTATTTAGGTGTCCATTGGCCGACGGATGTGCTGGCCGGCTGGGCCGCCGGCGCCATGTGGGCATTGGTCTGCTGGGTGGTGGCATGGTGGCTGACCCTGGGCCGTGCACACCCGGCTAACGAAGAAGAGCAAGCTGCCATAGCAGCAGCGTCCACGGCGCCCCCGGTGAAGTCATAGTCATAAAAAGCTCGGTTTCCACTCTACATTGCCCCTAAACCTATTTGGATGCGCTGAAAAATCCGCTTTGCACTTTATTGCGTTACCAGCTACACTTGCCTGGCTAATTCCAACCCTGTAATTCCTATAATTCAGCCCCAGCCGGCTCCTTTCCCCGTCTTGAAATCGGACGATTCCGGCTGCTCGCCTGTCGTGCGCACCGTCGATCAGTGTTTGCCGTTCTCTGGGGATAAATATAATGCACACACGGCCATTTGCACTGCTGCTGCTCGCAGGACTCTGCCTCGTTGCAATCATCCTTGCCGGTTACCGTACGACCGAAGGGTCGAGGGCGCAACCCACTGCCATTCCTACGGATACTGCTGCTTTGGCTGGCTGCCGGCAACAATATATCGCCTTGCAGACGCCGCCGGCGGCGCCGCCGGCAGATACGGTCGATCCAGTTTACTATGCGGATTATAATCAACAAATGCTGATCTTTCTGCAGGCAGGCTGTCATCTGCTGCTCGAACAGGACCCAGCCAATCGCGCTGCTGTGCGCGCCGGCAAACCCGGCTGGCTGAAAGACAAGTACCTGCGCGACACGGGGCCGTTTGTCGATGACCAGGCGCTGGCGGTCCATCCCGCCGTTTTTCTTTACTATGACCCTGTGGCTGCGGGCTGGCTGATGGGCGGCCGCCAGGGGCAGCCGCCCGACGGCGCCTTTGTAATCAAGGCGATGTATGCGCCGCCCGCCGCTCAGTACGACGGCACGACAATTGACCAGATTGCCCCTGCCGACTTTTGGGGCTGGTCGATCATGTTGCGCGCCGCCGCAGCGTCCAAAGACGGCTGGTATTGGGGCGGCTTTGACAGCGGCCCGCTGCCGACGCTCGATGCGTATCCCTTTCAGCAATACCCCTATGCCGGCTTTGGTCAGATCAACGGCTGTCTGCGCTGCCACGCTTCGGCGGCGGGCGAAGCCTTCACCTTCAGTTCGCTGCGCAACATAGAGTTCAATCCATTAACTCCTGCAACCCAGCACGACCCGCTTATCTACTACAGCGATAACTCATGGCTCACGCCCACCCCGGCGCCGTCAGCACCCAACGCAACACCTGAGGCAACGCCGGTGGCTGCCCATCGGGTCAACTATGCATTTCTCGGCACGTTTCCTCAGTTTGCAAATGTGCCGGTGGCGCAAGTGACGCCGTTCCCCCCTGCCATCTATGATGCGCTGGTGGCCGATCCCCAGGCGCAGCATCAATTTCTGCCATCCAGCCAATGCCGCACCTGTCATGGCGGGTTGGCCGGCAAGCCGTTTGGTCCCAATATGTACCTGCCCAACACAGACGCCGAGAGCAAGTTGGAACTGCAGGCGTTGCAGTCCGCACACATTCCCGGCAGCAGTCACAGCGTAGGAACAGACGCAGGCATTAACCTATCACCCCCGGGGGAATGGCAGTGGTCGATGATGGGATTGGCTGGCCGTGACCCTGTCTTTCATGCCCAACTGGAAGGCGAAGGCAATCTGCACCCACAGCATAATATACCTGCAGTCACCCAAGACACCTGCTTGCGCTGTCACGGTGTTATGGCGCAGCGCCAGTTCCACCTCGACAACCCTGATCCGCATGCTTTGTTTGCACAAGACCAGGTGCTGGGTAAAACAAAATATGGCGCGCTCGCACGCGACGGCATCTCGTGCATGTCCTGCCATCAGATTGCTGACCCAGCCGCCGCTTCGCCCCCGCAGTCACTGGCCGCTGTAGACACCGGACGCATCATCATCAATCCGCCACAAGCCGGCCAGATTACAATCAACGGGCCTTTTCCTAATCCTAAGACACTGCCAATGCGCACGTCCCTGGGAATGACTCCCACCTATAATCCGTTTATCCAGCAGTCGGAGTTGTGCGCCAGTTGCCACACGATTCGCTTGCCGGCGTTTGACATCCAGGACAACCAGATCGTCAACCGGGATGGCTCTCCCTATTTGATGTTTGAACAGACTACTTATCTGGAGTGGCTCAACAGCGGTTTTGCCCAACCCCGCGGCAAAAGCTGCCAGGACTGCCATATGCCAAAAACCCTGCCGTTGGCGCCCGCAGATCAGGAGGTCGCAGCAGATCGGCCCACGCCGCTGGCGCTGGAGTATGAGATCGCGAGCATTCAAAGCCAGCGCTATCCGGCCGTCGATAACTTGGCGCCGGTCAACGAAGTGACGGTCAAGCCGCGGCCCGGCTTTGCCCGCCACAGTTTGCACGGAGTCAACCTGTTTGTACTGGCTATGTTCGACCAGTTCGACCGCTTACTGGGAGTGGGCAAGCAAGATTACATGACCGGCAGCACCACTGACCTTGACTTTGCTGCCCTGGATTATGTACTGCTGGCCGAGGAGCACAGCGCGCGCGTGACGGCGCAGACGCCTACTATCGCAACCAATGCTGCCGGCCAAGAGGTGCTACGCACACAGGTTGTTGTCCAAAATTTGACCGGTCACCGTTTCCCATCCGGCGTCGGCTTCCGCCGTGCCTTTCTTCAATTTCAGGTTATCGGCGGTCCAGACAGCGCGGCTGCCGGCGAGGTGGTGTGGGCTTCGGGCAGCACCAATGGTGTAGGTGTGATTGTCGACGGCGAGGGTCAACCGCTGCCGTCCGAGTTTTTTACGCCAGGGCCGGATGGCAGTGAAGCCTATGAACCACACTACCAGGTCATCACCAATTCGCTGCAAGTGCAGATTTATGAGGAGCTGACGCAGACACCGGAAGGCAAGATCACCTCCAGCTTTATCAGCCGCTGTCACAATCTGAAAGACAACCGGCTGCTGCCAACCGGCTGGAGCAAGACGCCCGCCGGCTTTGACGCCTACAGCGCCCAGAGCGGCAGCGACTTTCTTGACTTTCCCGACGCGCCCAAGCTGACTGACGACGGCTGCGATAGGGAGACAGCTTTAGAGGCGACCTATCCGCGTGGTGTAGACGGCGATCGCGACTATTTACAGGGTGGCCAGGACACGGTCGTTTATGAAATTGCGCTGGCCGACATTGGCCACCGCTCCGGCGTGGTGGGAAGCGAGAGCGAGTTGGTCGCAGCAGGGCGCAAACTTGTGCAAGGCGGCTCGGTGGAGGCTGCTCTTTACTATCAGGCCATTCCGCCTCACTACCTGGCACAGCGCTTTGTCGATGGCCGCCATGGGGCAGTGCAAGATGACAAGACGGTTAATACGCGACGCCTTTATTACCTTGCCAGCAACCTTGCCCTAGACGGTACGCCCGCTGCTCACTGGAAGCTAGCGATCAGTGCAGCCAGCCAGATCATCTCCTCCGAACCATAATCAGCCCCAAGGGATTGCTTCGATCGGGCCGAATATTTGGCCCGATCAAGGCAATCCCCTTTCATCCTGCCTGACCAGAGTTCAAACGCTAGACGAGACTGGCCCTACCTGCTACACTATCCCTCGCTCTTGATAAACTGCTCGCGGGCCAGTGGCCCAGCGCCAGTGCCCGGTGTTATATAGGACTTTACCCACACATGTCCGAACTGCTGCTTGGAATGGGCGTCATCGCCCTGGTGCTTACCATCGCTGCGCTTGTCTCTGGATTGGTCGAACGCGCGCCGATTTCGTTCCCGATTATCTTTTTAGGTCTGGGTTTTCTGCTTGGCCCAGCCGGGCTGCGCCTGGTCAATATTGATTTGCACAGCCCGCTGCTCGAAGTGGTGGCGACCATCAGCCTGGCGCTGGTGCTTTTTATGGACGCCGTCAACCTCGATGTCGATGAACTTAAGTCGGATTGGCATATCCCTTTGCTCACATTGGGGCCGGGCACGCTGCTGACCATTGCCGGTGTAGCGGCGGCTGCCTACTGGCTCATGGGCGCTGCCACGCTGCCTGCTGTTCTACTCGGCGCCATCCTTGCCTCGACTGACCCCGTGGTGCTGCGCGATGTGGTGCGTGACCAGCGCATCCCGCGCGCTGTGCGGCGCGCGCTCAGCATTGAAGCCGGCATGAATGACCTGATCGTACTGCCGATTGTATTGGTGCTGATTGCCGTGCTGACCAGGCCAATGAACAGCGCCCTCGATTGGAGCATCTTTTTGGGGCGGGTGCTCGTGCTCAGCCCGCTGTTGGGTCTGCTGGTCGGCGCTGTAGGCGGTTGGCTGATGGGTAAGGCAGACGCCCGTTACGGCATTCGCACCGAGTACCAGGCGCTCTACGGCATCGGCCTGGTGCTGGCTGCCTTTGCCACCGGTCAAGGATTGGGCGGCGACGGTTTTCTGGCTGCTTTCTTTGCCGGGCTGGCCATTACGCTCTTTAACATGTCGCTGTGCGACTGCTTTATCGAGTATGGCGAAGTGACGGCGGAAATGCTGATGTTTCTCGCCTTTGTGCTTTTCGGTGCTGTACTTTCAACGCTGCTGGGCACGGTGGCGCTGCTGCCGGCTTTGACGCTGGCTTTCTTGGCACTGTTCCTTGTGCGCCCGCTCAGCATGGGACTGGTGCTGCTGCGAGCCCGCATGAGCGGCAGCGCACGCTTGTTTATCGGCTGGTTTGGACCGCGCGGCCTCAACTCGTTGCTGCTGGCGCTGCTGGCCGTCCAGGGTCACGTGCCGGGCGCCCAGTGGCTGCTGGCCGTTACCGGTGTCGTCGTGATCGTCTCCGTGATCGTCCACGGCTCGACCGCCACCCCGTTTGCAGCCTGGTACGGCCGCCGTGTGGCCAAGGCGGAAGCAGTCCCCGCCGAGGAACGCGAAAGCACCTTCGCCGGTCTTTTTGAAGAGCTGCAAAGTACGCCGCTGCGGATTGCGCCTGCCGAACTGGTGGCGCTGCAAGCAGCCGCACAAGCAGAAAACCAGCCCGGCCCACTCGTGCTCGACGTGCGGGCGCGCAGTTCGTATGATGAAGATGACAGTCGCATTCCCGGCAGCCTGCGCGTGCTGCCGGATCAGGTGCAGGAATGGGCAGCCGGGCAGGAACGCACACGGCTGATCGTTGCGTACTGCACTTGAAGCAACGAAGGCACCAGCGCCCGTGTGGCGCAGCAACTGCAGGAACTGGGTTTCGACGCACGCGCGCTGCTGGGCGGCTATGCCGCCTGGCAAGCCGCCTATCCGGTGGAGGCAAAGGCGACAACGTAAACAAGGCAGCCCTATATGGTACTATGTTGATAAGGAAAATCCGATGAATCTTCTTTTGCTGGGCGGACCTCGCTTTTTGGGGCTGGCCCTGATCGAGGCCGCACTGGCCGGCGGTCACAACGTCACAATGTTCAACCGAGGACGCACCAACCCGCACCTGGTTCCTCAGGTGGAGCGGCTTGTGGGGGATCGCGACGGCGGCCTGGATGCTCTGCGTGGCCGGCATTGGGATGCCGTGATCGACACCTCCGGCTATGTGCCGCGCATCGTGCGCCAGTCGGCGGAACTGCTGGCGGATGCCGTGGATCGCTATATCTTTATTTCCACCATCTCGGTCTACCGCCGGCCGGTATCGCCCGCAGCGGCGGAAGATGCCCCTCTGGCCACACTGGAGGACCCAACGGTGGAAACCATCAGCGGCGAAACCTATGGTGGCCTGAAGGTGCTCTGCGAGCAGGCGGTGCAGACAGTCTATGGCAACCGGACGCTGATCATCCGTCCCGGCCTGATCGTCGGCCCCCACGACTCCAGCAATCGTTTCACTTATTGGGTCACACGCACGGCGGCAGGCGGCGACGTGCTGGCCCCCGACGATAAGGATGCGCCGGTGCAGTTGATCGATGTGCGCGACCTGGCTGAGTGGACGCTGCGCATGGCTGAGGCCAATGCACAGGGTATCTACAATGCCACCGGCCCGACGACGCCGCTGACGCTGGAAGAGACGCTGCAAACCTGCCGCGACGCGACCGGCGGCAGCGCCCGCTTCGTCTGGGTGGCGCCGCAGTTTCTGCTTGACCATGGCGTCACCCCGTGGACGGAAATTCCGCTGTGGGAGCCGGGAGAGGAAGCGCTCAGCCGCATCAGCATTGCCCGCGCGCTGACAACTAGCCTCACCTTCCGCCCACTCGCCACCACCGCCGCCGACACATTGGCCTGGGCGCGCAGCCAGCCGGAGCCTGCCGCGCCGGCCGCCGGCCTTGCGCGCGAGCGTGAGGCTGAACTGCTGCGCCTTTATCAAAAGCTATGATACGATAACAAACATTCTATTGCCACAAGGAGCATAACTTATGTCAACTACTACCCACTTGAATACTGAACAGTTGGAGGCAGGACTTGACCATATCCGCCAGTCGCCCAAAGATGCAGGCCGGCTGGAAATGATTGTACGCCGCCCGCAGGTGGATACGCGCGAGGTGCTTGAGGAGGGGGCGCTGGACCAGGAACAGGGGCTGGTGGGAGACAGTTGGCGCGCGCGCGGCAGTTCGCGCATGGCAGACCACTCGGCGCACCCGGACATGCAGCTCAACATCATCAACGCGCGGCTGCTCGACCTGGTGGCGCAGGACAAGGCGCGCTGGCAGTTGGCCGGCGATCAGCTGGTGGTCGAATTGGATTTAAGCGCAGAAAACGTGCCGCCGGGCACGCGCCTGGCCATTGGTGCAGCAGTAGTTGAAGTAACGGCTGAGCCGCACACCGGCTGCCAAAAGTTTGTCTCCCGTTTTGGGCTCGAAGCAATGCTCTTCGTCAACTCGCCGCTGGGCAAACAGCTTCACCTGCGCGGCATTAATGCCAAAGTTGTGCAGACAGGCGCCATCCATGTAGGGGACCTTGTGACGAAAATTGAGCAAGCCTGACAGCAGCGCATATTTTTGGCTAGCCGCAAACTGGTTTTCACCCATCCCGGCTGTGACAAACGGAAACAAAAAAAGCCAGAAGAGCAGATGCAAGTTGGCCCACAGCACGCGGCTATCCACCCGGCTGCCAGCCTGCAGCAGATGATTGCACGCACCCTCCATTTGCGGAAGCAGCGGCAAAAACGGCAAATTGGCTATTGACGAGGCCAAAAAGCCGTGTTATAAATAGATAACGTTACCGGTATCCTTTCCGGTAACGTTATCTGAACCTTCTCACGCTGTTTACAAGAGCATCTATTTTGCGTATCAAGTCGACACTTACGATCCAAGACGTGGCCGCGGCCGCAGGCGTCTCGGTTTCCACCGTCTCGCGCGTGCTTAACGACAAAGATGATGTGGCGCCTGCCACGTCGCTGCGCGTGCGCAAGGTGATTCACGATCTGGGGTACGCCTCCAGCCTGGCCGCCCGCAGTATGCGCAGCCGGCGCACCAACGTCATTGGCCTGCTGGTGCCTGACCTGACGCAGCCGTACCCCATCTTGGTAACCAAAGGGGTGAACCGGACTGCCGTTGCCGCCGGCTATGATCTGCTGATCTATGCCAGCGCCACACTCAACGCCACCAGCCTGGTCAACTGGGAACAGCAGCAGGTGGCGCTGCTCAACGGCAGCGTGACCGATGGGCTGATTGTTGTCACGCCGCATGCCAGCAGCTATCGCACCAGCTATCCGCTGGTGGCAGTGGATCCGCACAGCAAGACGGCCGATTTTGCCTCAGTGCTCTCCACCAACTTCCAGGGCGTACAGGCGGCCATGAATTATCTGCTTGGCCTTGGCCACTGCCGCATCGGCTATATCGGCGGACGTTCTGATCTGCAAAGCGCTATTCGCCGGTTGGAGGGCTACTGCCACAGCCTGCAAGCGGCATCCATTGTCTATGACGAAACATTGGTCAAGATCGGCAATTATGAGCGCGCCGTTGCTTATGAACTGGCCCTTGAACTGATGCGCATCACCCCGCCAGTGACAGCCATTATGGCGGCCAGCGACGAGATGGCTTTTGGCGTTTATGATGCCGCCCAGATACGCGGCCTGCGCATCCCTGACGATATTTCGGTCGTCGGCTTTGATAATATCCCAGACGGCCTGCTGGTTGATCCCCCTTTGACGACGGTCGATCAGTCGATTGAGGGCATGGGCGCCCTCGCTGCCAAGCTTGTCATCAAGCTGATTGCCGGCCAGCCGCCGGACGAGCTTGTACACAAAGTGCCGACACATTTGGTGATCCGCCAATCGTGTCGGGCCATCGTTCCACCATTGTAATGCAGTTCAGCCATCACCAAGTCAAGCTGTACAGTCAAGCGAAAAAGGAGAAAAGCATGAAGCGTAAATGGATGGTTTTCTTGGGTCTGCTGCTCTTGGCGGGCCTGCTCCTGGCGGGGTGTGCCGCTCCGGCCGGCGAAACCGCACCGGCTGCCGCACCCGCAGCCGAAGGAGAAGCGGCGGCAGACATGCCGACTTCGGGACTTGGCGATCTGCCGCGCAACGAGACGTTGATCTCCGACATTCTCACCGGGCGCGTCGGCTCCCCCACCAACTTTAATGAGTGGGTCGGCTGGAAATGGCGGGACCGCGGCATGCAGAACCTGGCCAACGAGCCGCTGTGGTCGGTTGATTTCGCCACCGGTGAGATCATCAATGGCTCCGCCTCGGGCGATCCAGTCTATAACGATGATTTCACAGCGCTGACAATCCCGCTGCGCGAAGGCATCACCTGGTCCGACGGTGAACCCTTCACCTCCGCCGACGTAGTTTACACCGTCGAGACCCTGATGAAGTTTGATGGCTTTAGCGCCCACAGCTTCTTTGTCGACAATGTGAAATCAGTCTCCGCACCCGACGATTACACAGTCGCCTTTGAGTTAAATAAGTCGAACTCCCGCTTCCACACCCAATTCCTTGACCGCTGGGGCTGCACCTGGATCATGCCCAAGCACATCTTTGAGAAGGTGGAAGACCCGGTAACATTTGAATTCAACCCCTTTGTCGGTACTGGCGCCTACAAGCTGTACAGCTTCGACCCATCCGGCTTCTGGACCATCTGGGAAAAGCGCGCAGACTGGGATAAAAGCCCGACCGGCATGCTCTACGGCGAGCCGAAACCCAAGTATGTCGTCTTCCAGTACTTTGCCAACGAAGGCGCCAAAATCCTGGCGCAGTTGACCCATGAGGCGGATGCGATCAATGTCTCGTCCGACGGTCTCAAGGCGGTACTGGCACAATGCGAATCGTGCCGCGCCTACCAGCCGAGTTTCCCCTGGGTGGTCAACAACGACCCGGCACAGACCGGCATCACCTTCAACACGGCCAAAGCGCCCTACGACAATCGTGATGTGCGCTGGGCGCTGCTGCTGACATTCAACATTGCCGATTATATGGGCCAGGCCGTCGATGGCGCCGGCGCACTCAGCCCGGTGCATATTCCGTCGCTCAGCAACTATCCTGAGGATTTTATTGCTCCGATGGAACCCTGGCTGAAGGAATTCACGCTGGATTTGGGCAACGGCGAGACCTTTAAGCCCTACGACACCGATGCCCCGCAGCGTATCGTAGAATACGCCAAGGGCCGCGGCTATGTCGTTTCGGATGACCCTGCCGCACAGGACAAAGCCTTTGGCCTCGGCTGGTACAAGTATGCGCCGGATGTGGCCGAAAAGCTGCTGGTCAAGAATGGCTTCAGCAAGAATGCTGACGGCAAGTGGCTGCTGCCCGACGGCACGCCCTGGAAGATCAACTGCTTGACCAACACGCAGCTCGCCACCGGTATGGGCGAGCGCAACTGCGTCGCCGCCGTCCAGCAGTGGAAAAAGTTCGGCATCGACGCCGAAGTCTATTCGTCGGAAGCCAACGCCACCCTCAACGCCACCGGCGACTTCGACGTCTCCAGCAACTGGCCGGCCCAGGAACCCTGGGGCGCCGGCCCGGACCTCTATCGTGTGCTCGACTTCTACAACTCCGAGTATGTCAAGCCAATCGGCGAAACCACCAACGGCCATCCGTCGCGCTGGTCAAGCCCGGAAATGGATGCAGCCATCAAGCAGCTGCGCGAGACCGATCCGGCTGATTCCGAAGCCGTCATCGCCGCCGGCATTGAAGGACTTAAAATTGCAGTCACCGAAATGCCCGGCATCCCCACCTTTGGCTACATCGGCTTTATCACCTGGGACCAGACCTACTGGACCAACTGGCCAGGCTCGGAGAACGCCTACACGCAGCCCTACACACACTGGGGCCCGTTCAAGTATATGACTCCGTTCCTAGAGCCGGCGGCCCCCGCGCAATCGGCTTGGTTCGCGGCTTATTTGGACACCAAACTGTAAAAAGTTTGGCATCCAACTAAGCCGCTGCCGCTGGGCCGCCACCTGACT
>JBBRBX010000114.1:0-15689 GCA_038205395.1 Caldilineales bacterium | reverse complement strand
CAACTCGTTTCCCATTGACTACCCGCAGGGAGGTGTGCAGGATCGCTACACGCCGGCCGCCTATCTGCTGCAAGACTACAAACTGCTGGTTGAACGGCCCGACATCACGCTGGTGCACTGGGCGCAGTTTCTGGATTCCGGGCTGGCCAACTTTTCGGGCATGGTCACGATTGAGGGTTTCCGCAAAGCAGTCTTCAACGGCTATGAAATTTACGCCCGCATGCCGGTCGACCGCGTCGCCGTGGAGGTGGCGGGCGTAGGCCAGGTAGAGGCGATGGCTTCCGCCGATGCCGGCCGCGTCAGCCTGGCCCTATGGAATCTAGCGGGTGGGCAGCAGTCTGTCCATGTGCGTCTCAGCAATGCCCCATTTGCCACCGGAACGCTGTCTGTCTACCGCATTGATCCCCAGCACTGCAGCTTTGGCGACGACCATACGCTGGAAAAGCTGGTTCCCTGTGCCGTGCAGGAAGGAGTCTCCAGCACTGATGTCGCCTGGGCCGGCGCGATTGACCATGAATGCGTTGTGTATCTTGAGTTCAACGCCGCCGCATCCGCGCCGGCTCTCAATGCCTCACTGGACAGTGCTGCGCCGGGCAATGTGCTGCGGGTGCTGCACTATTATCCCGACCGCACCACGCACAGCTATGCCGACTTTGACAAAACAACATGGATTGCCCGCTTGGGCATGGCCGGTGAGCGGCAGGCTGATGCCGAGGTAGGCGTCTGCGCCGAGCAGATGGCGGCGCGCCTGCGGGTGCAGACAGAGGTGGAGGGCCAACTGCAGAAACTGGATGCCAATAGTTTGCTGGGGATACGGGTCGATTACAGCACAGGTGGTTCCTACCACAAGGGTGTTCTCTACCACGGCTCTTATCGCGGTGGGGTCGATCTCTACGACCCGGCCCGCAGCGCCGCCATGCCTTGGGGTACGCAGTCAGCGCCGGATCAGGTGGTGGCCGTCGATGACTTCGCCGACTTCACTATTGCGGTGGCTGCCGATGCGCCCGACGGTTGGGATGGGCGGGTGCATCTGCTTGTGGTTCTGCAAAATGCGGGAGAATCCGTACGTGTCAAAGCAGTTTTTCGTGCAGCCTAGACAGAAAGAGAAGCCATCTATGCACAAGTGGTCTACAGAACAAGCCTGGGGCTGGCACGCCGCCACACCTTGGCTGGTAGGCGTCAATTTTATTCCCAGCGTCTGCATCAACAACATCGAAATCTGGCAGGAAGAGGGCTTTGAGCAGGTTTTGGCCGTAATGGATCGCGAACTGGCGCTGGCGCAGGCGACAGGTTTCAACAGCGTGCGTATGCAGTTGCCGTTCTTCATCTGGCAGCAGCAGCGCCAGGGCTTTTTGCAGCGGCTGGCCCGCTTCCTTGATCTGCTGGAAGCGCACGGCATGACTATGATGCCCATTTTCTTTGACGACTGCTGTATGCCGAAACCGGTGTACTCGCCGCCTTACCTGGGCAAACAGCCCGATCCTGTGCCCGGCCATCATGGCGGCACGGTGATTACCCCTTTTGACGGCAAAGATGCAGTAGGTTACAACTTTGTCGACGAACCGGCCCTGCTGCCTGAGTTGGAAGAGTATGTTAGAGAGCTGATCACTGCATTTGGCCAAGACGAGCGCATTGTAGTCTGGGACATCTGGAATGAGCCGGGCAACAGCAACCGCCAGTCGCGCAGCCTGCCCATTATGCAAGCGGCTTTTGGCTGGGCGCGCCAACTGCAGCCGCGCCAGCCGCTAACAGCCTGCTGTTGGGGGGAAGACTCTTTTGTCGAGCACAAGCCGCTGCTGGCGATTGAGCAGCATGCCATCAAACTTTCTGATGTAGTCTCATTTCACTCCTACGGCGATCTGGCGCGCACGCAGCTGTTGATCGAGGATCTCAAACAGTATGGGCGTCCTCTGCTCATCACGGAATGGCTGCACCGCCCCTTCGGCAACGAAATCGCCACCCATCTGCCGCTGTTCAAGCGGGAGAAGATTGGCTGCTACAACTGGGGACTGGTCAACGGCAAAACGCAGACGCACGAGCCGTGGGATGTGCTCCGCAGCCAGCCGGGGCTGGACCTCAGCCGCTGGCAACATGACCTGTTCTACGGCGACGGGACAGCCTACGATGTGAGCGAGATTGCGCTTATTCGTCAACTGACGCGCTGAGCACTGTAGCGTACAGGCTACGCCGGCGCGGGGCGGCTGTTGACGCTTTCCAGCGACTGGTGGCGGAAGTAGGCGTTGTAGAGTTCGGCGTAATGTTTGCCGTTTGCCATCAGGGCGTCGTGGCTGCCTTCCTCAATGATGCGCCCGCGATCCAGCACCAGGATGCGGTCGCACGCCTTGACGGTGGAGAGCCGGTGCGCGATCACAATCGAGGTGCGGTTGGCCAGGATCAGGTCAAGCGCAGCCTGAATCTGCGTCTCGGTGAAGGGATCGACGCTGGCGGTGGCTTCATCCAGGATAAAGATGGCCGGGTCCTGCGCCAACATGCGCGCCAGGACGACCAACTGGCGCTGGCCCATGCTGAGGCGGGCGCCGCGCTCACCTACATCGGTGTGCAGCCCGTCCGGCAGTGTCTCCAGCCATTCGCCGCCGCCGATCTGGCGGGCGATACGCTCGACCTCGGCGTCGCTCAATTCCGGCACGGCATAGCGGATGTTGTCGGCCACGCTGCCGGCAAAGAGAAAGGGCTGCTGGCTGACGATGCCCAGCCGCCGCCGGTAGCTGCGCAGATCGAGACGGCGGATGTCGCGACAGTCGATAGCAAGGGAGCCGGCCTGAAATTCGTAAAAGCGCGTCACCAGCTTGGCGATGCTCGACTTGCCCGCGCCGGTGTGGCCGACTAGCGCAATGCGCTCGCCGGGGCGGATGTGCAAATTGAAGCCGCTGAGCACCTGCTCCTTGCTGCCATAGCGAAAGTCTACTTCTTCAAAGCGGATGTCCCCCTCCAGCGCGCTCACCGGCTCGGCTGCCGTCTGGAAAACCGCCGGCTCGGCGTCGATCAGGGCAAAGATGCGCTCGGTGGCGCTCAAGGCGCCTTGGAACTGGCTCCAAAAGGCGGAGAGGTTGATCATGGGGAACCAGAAGAGCGAGACGCTGTTCATAAACAAGAACCAGGCCCCCGCCGAAAGCACACCCAGATAGGTGTAGTAGCCGCCGGCGTAGAGCAGGGCGGCGGTGCCGATGCCACTGAAAAACTGCAGGGTGGGAAAGATCAGCGACAGGACAAAGCCGCGCTGCACATGGATGGCATAGCTCTGGCTGTTGACGCCCAAAAATTCATCATAGATGCCCTGTTCGCGGCGAAAGTTCTTGGCGACGGCAATGCCGGTCACCGCCTCTTGGATACTGGCGTTGACATCGGCCACGGCTTGCTGGCTCTGGCGCGTCACGCGGCGCGCCCAGGTGCGATAGCCGCCGGCCACGAGAAAGGCGACCGGAGCGAGCAGGGCCAGCAGCAGCGTCAACTGCCAGTTAATGGTAAAGAGATAGCTGATCAGGATCACGACCAGCAGCACCTGGGAGAAGAGATCGGTCAGCACCACGGCCACGCGGCTGAACTCATCCGTATCGCTGGTGATGCGGCTGACGATGCGCGCCGACTGGAATTGGTCAAAGAAGCTCATGTCGTGGTTCATCACGGCGCGGAAGGCGTCGGTGCGTATGGCCAGCACGACATCGCCCAGCACCTTGACGGTGAGGATGCGCCGCGCCCAGTTGAGCAGCCAGTTGATCAGCCCGATCAGCAGCACGCCGCCCACGAGCAGGCCGGTGAGCAGACCGCGCTCGCTGACGGCGCCGTCCAGCACGCCCACCCCGCGCGCGATCAAGACCGGCTGCAGCGCGCCGACCAGCGAAATCACCGCCACCAACCCCATCAGCAGCGCCATACGCCGGCCCGAAGGGCGGAAATAGGCGGCAATGCGCGCAAACAACTGCCGGTTGGTGTACTGCCGATCATACGCCTCGTTGGTGAGGCCCGCCCGCATCATTCCCATCGCTGTTCTCCGCTGGAGAGTGTAAGCGATGGGGCGCATTGCGGCAAAGAGGGAAGAAGAGGGGTAGCTGTTTTGTAGAATGGAACGCCCCTGACACACTCCGGTGCGGTGGCAGGCCACAATGGGACAGCAGCATTCGCTTATATCAAAGGAGTTTACTTAATGCGCAATATCGCACTGCTTATCACAATTCTATTTCTGACCGCCTCCTGCACTTCGGCGCTGGAGAGCGTGGGGTTGGGGAGCAGCCAGGCGCCGCCGCCTGCCGAAGCCCCGGTAGACGCCGCCACCGCTGCTCCAGAGGCTGCAGCAATGCCGGAAGCCACAGCCCCCGCTGCGCAGCCGGCGGCTGACGGTGCGGCCCTGCCCACACCCACCCGCGTGCCCGCTGACAAAGCGCCGGCGGCAGCCGCCATTCCCGACCTGGCCGCGGTGACGCTGCGGCTGGAACCGCTGCTGGAAAATATCGATCAGCCGCTTTTTGTCACCCATGCCGGCGACGGCAGCGGGCGGCTGTTTGTCGTGGAAAAAACCGGCCGCATCCAGATCGTGCAGGATGGCCAACTGCTGCCGCAGCCGTTTTTGGATATTTCCGCCCAGGTGAGCCTCTCCTCCGAGCAGGGGCTGTTGGGGCTGGCCTTCCCGCCTGACTATGCCGGCAGCGGCCGTTTTTACATCAACTACACCAACCGGATTGGCGATACGGTCATCGCCCGCTATCTGGTGTCGCCGGATGACCCCAACCGCGCCGACCCCGCCAGCGAGACGCCGCTGCTGCAGTTGGACCAGCCCGCGCCCAACCACAACGGCGGTATGCTCGCCTTTGGGCCAGACGGCTATCTGTGGATCGGGATGGGCGACGGCGGCGCGGCTAATGACCGTTTCGGCAACGGCCAGAACCCGCAGACGCTGCTGGCCACCATGCTGCGCATCAACGTCAACAGCGACCCGGACGAGCCGTACACCATCCCCGCCGACAATCCGTGGGTGGCGGCGGACTGGAACGGGCAAGATGTGCGCAATGAAATCTGGGCCATCGGTCTGCGCAACCCCTGGCGCTGGAGTTTTGACCGCGCCACCGGCGACCTCTGGATCGGCGACGTGGGGCAGAATATGATTGAAGAGATCAACTGGATCCCCAATGCCACCGCCGCGGGCAGCGGCGGCCTCAATTTCGGCTGGCCGATCATGGAGGGCAAAAGCTGTTTCCAGACGGAGCCATGCGACCAGAGCGGTTTGACGCTGCCGATCGCCGACTATCGTCATGAAGGCAACTGCTCAGTCACCGGCGGCTATGTCTATCGCGGCCAGGCGCATCCGGCCTGGAACGGCGTCTATTTCTACGGCGACTACTGCAGCGGCAAAATCTGGGCGCTGGCGCCCGACGGCAGCGGCGGCTGGAACACGGCGGAACTGGCGCGCAACCCGATGGCGCTCGCTTCCTTTGGCGAGGACGAGGCAGGCGAGCTGTATGTGACCGATTTGTCGGGCGGTGTGGTCTACCGCATGACAGAGTAGTTTACGCCGGAGTAGTTTACGCGAGAGTAGTTTATACCGGAGCCGGTCACTCCAGCCACTCTTCGCGCTCGCCCACGACCTTGAAGCTGCGCTGGCTGCGGCCCGGCTCGCCCCAGTGGTTGGGCTGTGACGGCACAAAATAGGGCGCACCGCCGGCCCCCGGTGGGGGTGCAGCCTGCTGCGGCGACTGCGCCCCCGCCACGACGATGACGGGCGGCTGGTAGGGGTAAGTGGGCAGTTGGCGATCCTGCCGCTGCTGATAGCGTTCGTAGCGCTCTTCTTCCTGCTCACGGCGGCGGCTGTTGGTGGCCAGCACCAGCAGCGCCGCCGGAATGCCCGCCAACACGCCAAAGACTACCCCAACCGCCATGCCCAGCGCGTCGCTGCTGAGCGCACTGCCCAACCGCCAGGCCATCACACCAACGATGACCAGCAGCGCCAACATGATAAATCTACGCATGGAAACCCCTCCCTAATTCTTGCAGTTCCTGCTCACCGATCCAGGCCGCCTGGAAGCGGGTTGCTTCGCCACGGCTGATCAATAAAAAATCGCCTTTGCCTTCCAGCGTTTCCGCGCCGCTGTCGGCGATGCCGCTGGCATAGCGGGCCTCGTCGCGCCCGGCAACGCTGCCCACTAGCCGCACGGGAAAATTGGCCTTGATGGCGCTGCCGATCAGATTGGCGCTGGGCTTTTGCGTGCAGGCGATCAGGTGGATGCCCGCCTCGCGCCCGCGCTGCGCCAGGCGCGTCAGCGCGGCATCCGCCGCCTTGCCCCCCGTCTGCAGAAGATCGGCCAGTTCATCGACGGCGACCACCAGCAGTGGCTTGCTGCTGTGAGCGCGGTCGCGGCGTTCCATCTCGTCCACCACGCGCGTCAGTTCCACCACGGCGGCTGTGCCGCCGCCAACCACCTGCGTGCGCACGTGGGGCAGCCCGTTGAGCGCGGCAAAACCGCGCCCCTTGGGGTCAATCAGCACCATCTGCAGGTCGGCGGGCGCGTTGTGCATGGCCAGCGAGGCGAGCATTGTGCGCGCCAGGGCGGTCTTGCCGCTGCCGGTGGTGCCGGCGATCAGCACATGCACGACATTGGCGGCCGGCAGGCGCAGCAGCAGCGGCTGGCCGGACTCCTCCACGCCCAGCACGGCGGCGCCGCGCGGCACGTTGGTGAGGCTGCGCATAAGCGACTGCAGCCGCACGGGGGCCGGGTCGCGGCGCGGCGCCTCCACATGGATCAGTGCGCCCTCGCGGGCGATGCGCACATGGGCGCAGCCGAGCGCCAGCGCGATCTCCTCGCCCAGGCGGGTGATCTTGTTGAGCCGGGCATCGGGGTGGGGGCGCAGCTTGAACTGGATAAAGCGCGGCGTCACCACCCCACCCACCACATAGGCGGGCGCTTTGTGCTGGGCGAGCACCGCTTCGATACAGTCTGCCTGTTGTTCGAGTGCTTGTCGATCCGTCTGCATAAGTACGGCCCTCAGTTGCCGGCGGATCTATCTTATAGAACATTTGTTCTATTGTCAAGCGGGAAAACTGAGAAAAAGGGCAGGTCAGGGGTGCAGACAGTGCGTGGCGAGTGGGGGCTGGGCCGGCGGAAGTGCAGGAAGCAGGCGCGTGCAACGGGTCATGGAGACGGAGCGTGCACTCAAAATGCAGGTGGAAGGCGAGGCCGGAGTGGATCGGACAGGATTCGAACCTGTAACCAAGGAGTTATGAGCCCCCTGCTCTGCCATTGAGCTACCGATCCGGGAGGGAGGCCAGGCGTGTGTGTGGGAAACCGGAGGGCGAAAGCGGGTAGCGGGAATCGAACCCGCGTAATCTGCTTGGAAGGCAGGAGCTCTACCATTGAGCTATACCCGCATTACCAGTCGGGGAGAGAGGATTTGAACCTCCGACCCCAGCGTCCCAAACGCTGTGCGCTGCCAGGCTGCGCTACTCCCCGATACTGTGAAGCTATTTTACCGTAGTCCCAGTGCGCAACCAAACCTGCGTGCGGCTGATTTTCGCTGTCGGCGCACATTGTTTGGGACGCTGGGGTCTCGTGCTGCAGCCCGGATGCCACATCGGCAGTGAAAACCTGCCTATTGGCGGCGAGCCGCTATCCTGCCCCGGCCAGTGTTGTTATCAAACGGCTGAAAAACGAATGCTGCCCTCTTTTCTCCTCCGGCTGATAAGTGCTATACTCGCCTTAGCAAACTCCTTACATGCAAAAATGAGCACAAGCATACGGTTTGGTAGGTCTCCCCATGATGCCCAAGCAGTTCGTCGACAAATGGCGTGGCAATACATCCAGCGAGCGACAAGTCTATCAGCAGCATTTCCTCGACTTGTGCGAGTTGATAGGCCATGCCAAGCCCGCGGCGATGGACGCAGGCAATGCGTTTTTCATCTTTGAAGCCGGCGCCGTAAAGCATGGTGGCGGCAACGGCTTTGCCGATGTCTGGTACAAGGGTCATTTTGCCATTGAGTACAAGGGGTCGCATGGCAACCTGGACAGGGCGTATGATCAGTTGCTGCAGTACCGGGAATCGCTGGAAAACCCGCCACTCCTGATTGTCAGCAATATCCAGACAATCATCATTCACCCCAATTTTACCAACAGCGTCAACAAGCCGATCACCATTAGCCTCGATGATCTGCTGACCCCGGAAGGCATATTTTGCATTCGCAGCATATTCTATGCGCCGGATGCGTTGCAAACAGAAAAAATTGCGGAACGGGTCACCACCCAGGCTGCTGAGAAATTCAGCCATCTGGCTGCACACCTGGACAAGTAGGGGCACAATCCGCCTGATGTGGCCCATTACCTAATCCGATTGCTGTTCTGCCTTTTTGCCGAGGATGTATTCTTGCTGCCGAACAACCTGTTTACTGATCTGGTGACGGGCGGCATCAGCAAACCCAATCTATTCAACAATCAAATCCGCGGCTTGTTCCATGCTATGGCGGAAGGCGACTATTTCGGCAGGGACCCGATTCGCTATTTTAATGGTGGGCTGTTTGACAATGCTGCGGTGCTGGAACTCGACAGCGATGCGCTGCGCATCCTTGCCGATATAGCCCAACTCGATTGATCAGCAATAGAGCCGGCCATCTTCGGCACCTTGTTCACCCGCAGTCTCGATCCTGCGCAGCGCTCCAAGCTGGGTGCGCAGTACACCAGCAAAGATGACATCCTGCTGATTGTAGAACCGGTGCTGATGGCGCCGCTGCGTAGGGAATGGGAACAAATCCAGGTCAAAGCACGAGAACTGGCAAAACAGAGAGATGCAGCGCCTACGACAGCCAAGAAGCTCAGGCTAAATGAGGAACTAAAATCTTTGGTCATGGACTTTGTGCAAAAGGTGCGCTCCATGCGTGTGCTCGATCCGGCCTGCGGCAGCGGCAATTTTTTGTACATCTCCATGCGCTTGCTATTGGACTTGGAGCAGAAAGTGAGCCACTTTTGTAACGATGTTGGGCTGCAGCCCTTCTTTCCTGAATTCGGCCCCTGGCAGATGTTTGGCATCGAAATCAACGATTACGCGCATGAACTGGCGCAGACCACTCTGTGGATCGGTTATCTGCAATGGCTGCATGACAACGGCTACGGCTTTCCCAGCGATCCGATCCTAAAACCGCTCGACAATATCAAGCACATGGACGCCATTTTGGCCTACGATGCGGAGGGTAAGCCAGTTGAACCGGAGTGGCCGGAAGCAGATGTGATCGTGGGGAATCCACCGTTTTTGGGTGACAAAAAGATGATCTCCGAACTTGGCGAGGCCTACGTTCAGCTATTACGTTCTCTTTATATGAACAAGGTGGCGGGCGGCGCTGACCTTGTTGTCTACTGGTTTGAGAAAGCGCGGGAGCAACTTGCCGCTAGGTTATTGCAACGAGCTGGCTTACTGGCAACACAATCAATTCGTTTTGGTTTGAATCGGCGTGGACTTGAGCGTATTAAAGAGACCGGTGACATTTTCTTTGCTGAATCAGACAGGGCGTGGGTGCTTGAGGGTGCAGCTGTCAGAGTATCTATGGTTGGATTTGACGTTGGCCAAGAACAAACGAAATGGCTCGATGGAAAGCCAGTTCAAAATATATATGCGGATTTGACGGCGACTATTGATTTAACTGTCGCTAAGCCACTTGCTGAAAACGCTCATCTGTCTTTTATTGGAACTCAAAAATCGGGGCCGTTCAACATAGATACAGAACAAGCTTTTAACATGCTTTCTGCACCAACTAATGCTGAAGGCCGTTCTAGCGTCGATGTTATCAAGAAGTGGATCAATGCTGACGCTATCACAAGCGGCAATCCTAATATGTGGATAATTGATTTTGGGACCAATATGTCGCTAGAAGAAGCTCAACTTTATATATTGCCATTCGAGTATGTAAAGAAAAACGTAAAACCACTGCGAGACGTGGTAAGGCGAAAGGGGCACAGAGAAAAATGGTGGATATTTGGCGAGTCACGCCCTGGAATGCGAAGAGCTATAGCAGGTCTTGACAGGTACATCGTCTCACCACGGGTAGCTAAACATCGGCTTTTTGCCTGGGCTGATGTAGATGTAGTCCCTGATAGTAGACTGGTCGTAATAGCGCGTAGCGACGACTACTTCTTTGGGGTACTCCACAGTTTTGTACATGAGCTTTGGACGCTTGCAAAGTCATCGTGGCACGGGGTTGGAAACGATCCGACCTATAATACAGAAAGCTGCTTTGAGACCTATCCCTTTCCCTGGCCGCCCGGCAAAGAACCGCAAGACGATCTGCGCGTACAGGCTATTGCGGACGCCGCCAAAGAACTCGTCGAGCAGCGAGATGCATGGCTGAACCTTCCAGGATTAAGTGAAAAGGAGTTGCAGAAGCGCACGCTGACCAACCTGTACAACGAGCGCCCGGATTGGCTCGACGCTATCCACAAGAAGCTCGACGCTGCTGTGTTCGATGCGTATGGCTGGCCGCACGATCTGAGCGACGAGGAAATATTGGCGCGGCTGTTGGCGTTGAATCTGGAGCGGGCAGGACACGAAACACCCTAAACGATAAGCGCTCAGTGGCGAGACCTACCATCGTCAAAGAAAACACGATTGAATACAACATCTGCCTTAAAAAGAGACGATCTCCAGGCGCGACAAAAACTTTGGCAGGCACAGCCAAACAGGCAACATGCGGGACGCATCTAGCCCATATGGCGTGTGCCTAGCCCTGCTCGGCCCAAGCGGGGGCGCATGGGCCGTATGGCGATAATGGCGCTTTGTCGGGGCCGGAGTTTAGGTGGCGCTGGACGGCAGTTTGAGTTCGTTGATCAGCCGCTCGTGCTTGAGACCTATGGTGGTGAGCGCACTGCGCACCACTCCCTCAATGCGCTCGATCTCCTGCCGCTTATGCACGATGCCGCTGAGGGTGATCACCCCCTTGCTGCTCGTCACCACCAGCCCCCCCGGATCGCTGATCAGCGGGTCGTTGTTGACGGCGGTGGTCGCTTGAGCCACCAACTGCGCATCATTGTATTTGTTGCCGCCGCCGAACCACTTGGATAAAAAACTCATAACATGTCTCTCCTTTGCCATGACAGCTTTGCGATGATAGCTTGATTTTTGCACGCCAGCGGTTGCGATTGGAATGTGCATTTGCCTGTACGATAGACAGGCAGCGAAAGTGGCGCCGTCCTGCCGGCTGCCGGCCCTGCCGTCAAAAAGGTGCGCTGCTCCTGTATTATCGCGCAGCATGGGTCTGAATACAATGGCTTTTTGCGCGCCCGGGTAAGGCTACTAACACAAAAGGGCGTCAGGATTCCCTGACGCCCTCTTTTTTTTGTGTTCCTGTGCCGCTGCCGGGCACACACGCTGCCCTGGTTACCCAGCAATAACGTCCTGCCGGCCGGCAGTTGCTGCGCAATTAGCCTTTGACAAAGCGTTTTTCGCGCAGGCGAGCCGACTTGCCCTGGCGCTCGCGCAGATAGTACAGTTGGGCGCGGCGCACCTTGGCGCGGCGCAGCACTTCGACTTTTTCCACTGTCACGCTGTAAAGCGGAAACGTGCGCTCTACACCGACGCCATTAGAGGCAACACGGCGCACCGTATAGGTCGCCCCCGTGGACTTGCCGCCGCGCATGGCGATTACTACACCCTGGAAAACCTGGATACGCTGGTTGCGACCCTCGGTGATCTTCTGGTGGACGCGCACGGTGTCACCCGCGGCGATGTCGGGAAATTCCGGGTCCTGCTGCGGCTGTAAGGAAGCCATCAGTGCGTTTGTCATACTCGACCGTCCTTGCTTATCGTATTTCTGCATCACAGATCTGCATCCCAGACAACTGTGACATCCTCAAATCTAAAACGTGCCCCGTAACACCAAAAACCCGGCTGCCGAGCGCACAAACACAACCTTTTGACTATACCATGCACCTGTGCAACTGCCAAACGCGCAGGCCGCCAATCCGTCATCGCTAGGCTGCAGCCTGGCCGACAGCCCAATTTGGCCGCAAACCCGCACCGCCGTATAATGGGCGAGGTGCGGTCGCGCAGGCCAATGGTCTGACCTGCGTCTAGGCTGGGTCTGCTTCCTGCCAGCCGTTCGCCAGCAGGAAGCGGCGGTCGGCTTTAGAAAGCGCTGTGGCGCGCAGCAGTTCCGGCCGGCTTTGCAGCGTGCGCAGCAGCGCCTGGTCACGCCGCCAGCGCTCGATTTGGGCGTGGTGGCCGCTCAGCAGCACCGGCGGGATTGCCTCGCCGCGAAAGCTGGGCGGGCGCGTGTACTGCGGCCCTTCCAGCAGCCCATCCAGACCAGGAGCGTGGCTGTCCTGGTTGGCGCCCTGTTCATAGCCCAGCGCACCGGGCAGCAGGCGTGTGATGGCGTCAACGAGGATCAGGGCTGCCAGTTCGCCGCCGCTGATTACATAGTCGCCCAGGCTGATCTCGTCGCTGACCAACTGGCGGCGCACGCGTTCGTCAATGCCCTCATAGCGCCCGCAGATCAGCGCCAGGCGGGAGTGGCGGCTCAATTCGTGTGCCACAGATTGTGTGAACGTCCGTCCCTGGGGCGAAAGCAGGATGATCGGAACGTCTGCAGGCAGCCTTGTCGCCTCCTCAGCGTTCCAGAGGGGCAGATTGACATAAGCGTCCGCGGCGGTCAACTGCCAGCCGGCAGGATGCGCCAGAACGCTTTCGACAGCGCGCACGATTGGTTCCGGCTTCATCACCATGCCGCCGCCGCCGCCATAGGGGGTGTCGTCGCAAATGTGATGGCGGTCGACGGTGTAGTCTCGGATGTTGTGCAGGCAAATCGATATCAATTCTCGTTCCCGCGCACGGGCCAGGATGCTTTCATCCAGCGGCCCCGCAAACATGCCGGGAAACAGGGTAAAGATGTCGAAGTGGATTTGATGTAAGGTCGCCGCTTGAATATCAAACGCTTCACCGGGCAAATTTTCGGGCAGGTCAGTGACCGGCTCGCTTCGCTGCAACGCACGCAATGGTTTCGTTCCTCCGATGCAGGTGACGCCGCCAGGCCGATCCTGGAGCGGGCCGACGAACGTTACGCCATTTTATCACAGTCCGACCCCAGCCTGCCTGGGCAGCCGCCCACGCCGGAGTCATCCCTTGGCGCCCGCCTGGTGATGACCCCTGCCCTGCGTCTGGGGCTGGCCGGCATCGCGCTGATCGCTGTGACCGGCGCAACAGGCTGGCTGGTGTGGCCGCATCTGCCCGGCTCGCTGCCGCAAGCGACCGCCGAAGCGCGCTCGCTCAATCTGCGCCCGACCTTTACGCCGACGCCCAAAGGCGCCGCTAATGCGCTGGCCCTGGCCCCGGCGGCTGCTCCCCTGCAGATCATCATCGTGACGCCCACCCCCAATCCCAACCGGCTGATTACCGTCGGCGGCGCGATCATCGACCGCCCGCTGGCCGTGGCCGGTAAAGAACAGCCGCTGCTGCTGAGCGATCTGCAGCCGGCGGTGGCGGCGCTGGGCGCATCTGATCAGGCAGGTGGACAGGCTGCCGGGCAGCTGCAATTACCCGTATTTGACCCCTCCACCATCGTTGTGCCTCCCATGGTGGAAGAGGTGATCAGCGCCCCGCTGGCCCAAGTGGAGGTGATTCCGATTCCCGGTCTGGAGCCGGTCATCACCCCGGCGGCCACCGCTACGCCGCTGCCCACTGCCACACCACTGCCCGAACTGGCGACCGGCCCCATCCGCAAATGGACAACCTTCGAGCCGCTGGGGCCGGAACAGAGCGACCATCTTTGGGTGGGGCCGGCCTTTCTCGATGCCGACGGCTATAACCAGATCGGGGCGCCCAGCTATCAGTTCGGCTCCACCGGCGGCGGGCGCTATCGCGCCCATCATGGCTTGGACGTGGCCAATCCCTATGGCTCTCCCGTGCGCGCGGGCGTCAGCGGCGAAGTGGTTCATGCGGGGATGGACGACCCCGTGCTGCTTGGCCCCTACAACAACTTTTACGGCAACGCCGTCGTTATCCGCCTGGATCAAAAGTTGGCGGTCGGCAGCGGTGAACTGGATGTCTTCCTGCTCTACGGCCATCTCAGCCAGGTCAATGTGCAGCAGGGCCAGCATGTGCAGCCGGAAGAGGTGGTGGGGGCCGTGGGCATGACCGGCATCGCCATCGGGCCGCATCTGCATGTGGAGATGCGCATTGGCGCCAACACCTATCAGAACAGCGCCAACCCTTATCTGTGGCTCAAGCCGCTGGCGGGCAACGGCGCCGTGGCTGTGCGGCTGATCACGGCGGACGGCCTTTCCTGGCCGGGCCAGCGGCTGACCCTGGCGCGTTTTGAAAATGGCCAGGCCGTCTGGGGCCGCATGATCGAGACCTATTTAGACAACGAGAATATCGGTCCTGACCCCATTTGGGGGGAGAACGGCGCCATGGGCGATGTGCCGGCGGGCTATTATGTGCTGGTCGGCAACGTAAACGGCGAATCGATCCGCTCTGAGTTCTTTGTGCGCGAGGGGCAGACCACCTTTGTCGAGGTACGCACCAAGCAGTAAGCGGCGGCTCCCGGCCCACCTGCTTTGACATTATGACGCAACCCGTAACGATCTACACCGATGGCGGCTGCATCGGGAACCCCGGCCCCGGCGGCTGGGGGGCTGTGCTCATCTACGGCGAACATGTGCGCGAATTGAGCGGACGCTGGCGCGAGACGACCAACAACCGCATGGAATTGCGCGCCGCCATTGAAGCGCTCAACACCCTCGTCCGTCCCTGCACCGTAGAACTCTACACCGACAGCCAATATGTGCGCGATGGCATCACGCGCTGGGTGGTCAAGTGGCAGTCCAACGGCTGGAAGACAGGCAACAAGCAGCCGGTTAAGAACCGCGATCTCTGGGAGCAGTTGTTGGCGGCGGTTGAACGCCATACCGCGGCCGGCAGCGTCACCTGGCACTGGACCAAAGGCCATGCCGGCGACCACTGGAACGAGCAGGTCGATCAGCTTGCCAACGACGCCGCCCGCGCCGTGACCGGCAGCGACCCGCTTGACGCACCGCCTGATGCCGAGTCCGTAGGCTTAGGCCACACCCCACTCTTTGACGTATAATCGCGCCGGACCGGCAGCGATACCTGTTTCTGAAAGCCAAAACCTATCTTTTTATGCGAGGGGAACGCGATGCTGGAAAGCAGCCGGCTGCGCCTGCGCGCAGCGCGCCGTGAGGATATGGAAGCGCTCTGCCGTTTCAACAACGATCTGGCAGTGGAGCTGGCCGGCGGCGGCGACCCACCGATCCCGCAGTCGCTGGAGCGGCTGTGGGCGGAATTTGACGACGAAGCCGCCAAAGGAGGGCGCAACGGCGCCGCCTTTATCATCGAAGCGGACGGGCGCTGCATCGGCCAGTGCGCGCTGTTTCAATTTGACGCCACGGCCCGCACGGCCGCCCTGGGCATCACCATCGGCGATCGCGACTATTGGGGCAAGGGGTATGGACGTGAAGCCGTGCAGTTGCTGCTGGATTACGCCTTTCGTCTGCGCAACCTGCGCCGCATCTGGCTCACCGTCAACGGGCGCAATCAGCGCGCCCAGCGCGCCTACCGTGCCTGCGGCTTTGTCGAAGAAGGCCGCCAGCGCGACCACGTGTGGAGCGACGGCGCCTATGACGATCTGGTCTATATGGCAGTCATAAACGGCTGAAGAGGGCGAACGGTTCAGCCTGTCACTAAGTAGC
>JBBRBX010000113.1:0-15799 GCA_038205395.1 Caldilineales bacterium | reverse complement strand
CTGGAAGGAGAGGGCAGCGACCGTTTTGCAAGTCCGCTGATCTTGCGGCCTGTTGCTGCGCTCGGTGGCCGTGCCTGTGGGTTGGCTGTTGTACTGGAAGGGCCGCGCGTGCCAAGTAAGGGGCTTGTACTCAAGCAAGGCCGTCGCGATCTGGCGACCATGCCCCCCTACGACGCTGCCATGACGCAACGCGAAGCGGATCTGATCAAGCCGCTCAATCACGATATGGATATCCTGCAGGCGTTCCTCGCCACGCTGTAGCGTAGCTGTAAAGGAGAAGATACTAATGACTTCCGCTCGACTTTATCTTGTTCATGCCCTTTCGCCTTTACATGCCGGCACTGGGCAAGGCATCGGCGCAATCGACCTTCCCATTGCGCGGGAAAAAGCGACCAACATTCCCTATCTGCCCGGTTCATCGGTCAAGGGTGTGTTGCGCGACCGCTGCGCACAGGACAGCGCGCAGGCAGCCAATGTTGTAGGGGTTTTCGGTCCGGAGACGAATAACGCCGACGCTCATGCCGGCTCGCTGGTGCTGGCCGACGCCCGGCTCCTGCTGCTGCCCGTGCGCAGCCTCGCCGGTACGTTTGCCTGGGTTACCTCACCTTACCTGCTGCGCCGCCTGCTGCGCGACGCTGCCGGCGTAGTTGCGGACAATCCGCCACAGCCGCCGGAGACCGGGGCCGTCACGGATGCCACGGTAGGCTGCCTCGTTGCGAAGGGGGCCAAGATTATGCACGACAAAAACAAGGTGTATTTGGAAGAGCTTGATCTCACGGCGACGGTGAACGATACAGTGGGTCAGTGGGCCGAGTGGCTAGGCGTGCGGCTGTGGCCAGATGACCCAGCCTGGCAAAAGATGCTAAAGGAACGGCTGTGCGTGGTGCCCGATGATCTGATGAACTTTCTGGCGGCGACAGCTACCGAGACCATTGCCCGTGTGCGGATGGAGCGGGATCGCAAGACTGTCGTCGACGGCGGTCTGTGGTACGAGGAAGCGCTGCCTACAGAGAGCGTGCTGACGGGGCTGGCCATTGCCACGCCTGTAAGGGCCACCAAGCTCTCCGAAGCCGACGTTTTCACGACTCTGTCCGCACTGACGAAGGATGCGCTGCAGTTGGGCGGCAAGGCAACGGTTGGCCGCGGCTTGTGTCGTGTGCTGGTGACCCAGTAGGCGAATCCCCAAACGAGTGGAGAAAGACAACCATGCTGACAAGAGAACAACGCTACGCCGCGGATGTAGTGAAACGGGTGCGGGATGTGCGGCAAGACGGCAAGCTGGATCGTGACGAGTATAAGGCAATGGCGCAAGGACTGCCGGTGTTGGTGCGTAATGCGGGGCTGGTGCAGGCGCTGACCTTTGTGGCGAGCCGCAGCAGCGAAGCCCAAAAGCGACTACTCGAAGATGTGGCGCAAACCTTAGGGTATGACAATGGCCAGGCGCTGCTTAAGGATAGCAACGATCTGCATCTGGCGGAGTATATGCGCTTGACCGAGCAGGTGATCGACGCGCTGCAGTGGTATAAGCGCCTGGCGCAGATCGAACTGCCCTCGATCAAGCCGGCATAAGTTAACAGGTCAAGAGAGGAGCGGCTATCATGCCTCGATGTAATATAGAACATAACCTGGCTGCGGCGCAGGCACAACATGCCGGACTATGGTTTGAAAAGTACACGCGCCACCCCACCGAAACGAAGCAACATAGCCAGCACATCGCAGACACGGCTGCCATTGCCGAGCCGTCCATCTATGCTGCCTGGTTTGCCGGCTGGCAAGCGGCGCTGGCATCCGCCGGCGTCATAACTAAGCGGGCCAATTGTCTGGGACGGCTGAGTGTGGGCCTGGGCAATGAGAACGTCATCGAAACAGGGATCACGCTGCAGCGCACCTATGGGATGCCCTATATTCCGGGCAGCGCATTAAAAGGGCTGGCGGCGAGTTATGCCAGAAAGCGTTTAGGCGCCGAATGGAGAGAGGGCGGCAATGGCTACCGAGTCCTGTTTGGCTATGCTTCTGAGCGGCAGGGCGCAGACGTTCTGTCGCAGCCTGAAGCGGAGACTGACACCGGGGCTGCGGGCTATATCACCTTTTTCGATGCCCACTATTTGCCGGGAAGCGGCAAAGACGGTCATGCACTGCACGCCGATGTCGTCACGGTTCACCACCAGGAGTACTACAACAGTGCCAAACAGGTTGCCCCGGCGGATTGGGACGCCCCCAATCCGGTGCCGTTTTTGACCGCTACCGGCGACTATCTACTTGCTCTCGCCGGTCCACCCATCTGGGTAAACGCCGCCTACCAAATCCTGGCCTATGCGCTGGTCGAGTACGGCGTCGGGGCCAAGACGAATGCCGGCTATGGGCGGATGATGGTAGAGGGCTTTGAGACGCTGGCTTTGCTGTCAGCTGCAGATTCGGCTGCCAACAGAGAGACAGTGCCACCGCCGCCGGTCAACCCTGAACAGGCGTTGGTGGATGACTTCATCCGTCGTCTAGCGGCGCTTTCCACACTCAACGTGGCCGGACAAATGAACACCTTCTATCAAGAGTGGAAGGCGCTCGACGTCAGCGCGGGTGAGAAGAAGCGCTCAGCACAGGCGATCGTGCAAAAGGTTGTCGGTGCCGGACGCGAAAAAGCATCGCGCGAAAAGAACTGGTATATCGAAGTTAAGACGGTGGCCGACAGTTGATCTTGCCCGGTTTTGCCGCAAGGCGCAGCCTGAGCCAAGGTGAGCGCAGCCTTTTCATTGTAAAGGTGCATGAAACGTTGGGAAAGTGGCGAAAAAAGTATACTCCGCGCGTCCTGAGGCAATGACAATGGCAGAAAGATTAGTGACGGTATGACGGGTAAACTTTGGGACAGAATGGTGCGGCAGCCGCTGCGTTTGACCTTGGCGGAAACCAGTTGGTTCGGCTTTGTCCTCAATGCAATTCTGATTGCAGCGGCAGTTAATCTCGGCACCAGTATCCTGCTGGAACTGGCCGGGATCGGCTGGACATTGGTCGTGCTGGTTTTGCTGCCGGCGGTTGCACTGATTCTGATCAATCTTTATCATGCGTGGTACGAGCGTAATCTGCTGGCGGGGAGCCGTATTATTTATAACCGGCCAAGTCCGTCTGCAAAGCGCGGGTTGATCATCATGGTGTCCAGCATGAATGCTCAAAAGCAGGCAGTGGATTACCACGCTCCGCAGTTGCGGCATGTCTGGCTGATTGTCACGCCTGAGATGTTCGCGGTGGCGCAAGAGCTGGAGTCGTATATCCGCTCGTTGGGAGCAGAGACCGATTGGCTGCGGCTTACCAATGAGTATGATGTCAGCATGTGCTACCAACTCATACGCGAGGTGTTTGAGGTCTCTGCGGCAAAACAAGCACTGTCGTGGGACGAGATAGCCGCTGATATGACTAGAGGCACCAAGCCGATGACAGCCGCTATGGTATTAGCTTGTGCGGATTTGGGAGTGGATGCGCTGGAACATGTGCCAACACGCTTTGTACATGGCGCCCACACACTGCCGTTGCGGCCAATCCAGGTGACGATCAGCCAAAGTCAGGCCGGCAGCGCTAATGCAAGATAAGGTTAAAATTGCTGAAGCGTACGCGGCTAAGTGTATGTAGGCGCACTTGGCCTTCTATGCGCAGGCACGCCGTTTGCATGGTTGGCGCAACGGCCCCAATCGACATACAATTGGTGGCGCCAGTAAAATACCAAGCCAATGATCACAACGAAATGAGGAAAACCAGTGGCGCAATCACACAAAGTGGCCATGTTGGGCACGGGGCTGATCGGCATGTTCTACACCATGAGCCTGCACGGCCAGCGCGGGCGCGACGAGGTGGCGGTGGTCTACTCACGGCGGCAGAGCCAGGCCGACGCTTTCGCCCAGCAGTGGGGGGTAGCGCGGGCGACCGATGACCTGGCGAGCGCTATCCAGGACCCGCAGGTGGACACAGTGGTTATCGGGCTGCCCAACTTCCGCCACATCGAAGCCATTGAGTTGGCGGCGGCGGCAGGCAAGGCAATCCTGTGCACCAAGCCGCTGGGCCGCAACGCCCAGGAAGCCAAGCATATGCTCGACGTGGTAGAGAAGGCGGGCGTCTTTCACGGCTATCTGGAAGACCTGGCCTACACCCCCAAGACGCTCAAGGCGCTGGCTTCCGTGCGCGCCGGCGCGCTGGGTGATGTGCTGTGGGCGCGCTCGCGTGAGACCCATCCGGGGCCGCACAGCGCCTGGTTCTGGGACAAAGAACTGGCGGGCGGCGGCGCGATTATCGACCTCGGCTGCCACTGCGTCGAGATCATCCGCAACTATATGGGCAAAGAGAACCGCCCGCTGGAGGTGATGTGCTGGGCCGACACGCTGGTGCACCCCATCCCCGCCGAAGACAACGCCGTGGCGCTGATTAAATTTGAAAGCGGGGCCGTGGGCCAGTTTGAAGTGAGCTGGACCTTCCGCGGCGGCATGGATCTGCGCGACGAGGTGTCGGGCACGCAGGGCACGATCTGGACCAACCACTTCCTACGCACCGGCTTTGACATGTTCACCGCCGCACGCGGCGGCTACGTGGCGGAGAAGGCCGAGACCGAGAGCGGCTGGCTTTTCCCCGTGGGCGACGAGGTGCACGAACTGGGCTACACCGACATGTTCAGCGATATGTTTACGGCCATCGACGGCGGCAAGCAGCCGATGGAGAGCTTTTACGACGGCTATGTCGTCAATGCCGTGCTCGATGCTTGCTTCAAGTCCGCCGAGACGCGGCGGTGGGAGCCGGTTGTGATCGACGACTGGCGCGCCGCCGCGCCGGCCCCGCGCATTGCCAAGCAGGCCGCGGTGGTGGACGGCATGGCGGTGGTCAAGGAGGAGCGCATGCACGGCAACAAGCTCAAGCAGATTCTGTGCGACCAGACCACGGGCAAAATCGTCGAGCGGGTGGTGGAACTGGACGCATGAAAAAGCCGCTGCTGCAGGACGACGCCTTTCTGGCGGATGTGGCGGCTGCGCGCCAGGATGCGGCCGCGCTGCATCTCTGGTGGCTGGGGCAGAGCGGCTTTCTGCTCCAGTGGCAGGGCCGTCATCTGCTGTTTGACCCCTACTTGTCCGATTCGCTGACCGCCAAGTATGCGGCCACCGTCAAGCCGCACACGCGTATGACCGCACGGGTGGTGGAGCCGGCGCGGTTGGACTTTATCGATGTCGTCACTTCTTCCCACGCCCATACCGATCATCTGGACGCTGAGACGCTGCTGCCGCTGCTGGCGGCCAACCCGGCGGCGCTGTTGGTGATCCCGGAGGTCACACGCTCGTTGGTGGCTGAGCGGCTGGGCTGTGACCGCGATTGGCCGCTGGGGCTGGATGCGGGCCAGGAACTGGAGGAGGTGGGCTTTCGCATCGCGGCAGTGCCGGCGGCGCATGAGCAGTTGGAATATGACGAGCAAGGACGCTGCAAGTTTCTGGGCTATGTTGTCACCTGTCTGGATTTTGACACCGGCGCGCCGGTCTGGACGGTCTATCACAGCGGCGATACGCTGCTATATGCGGGCATGGAAAAGCGGCTGGCCCCGCTGGGCATCGACGTCGCCCTGCTGCCCATCAACGGCAGCGCACCGGAGCGGCAGGTCGCCGGCAACCTGGACGGGCGCCAGGCTGCGGAACTGGCCCACGCAATCGGCGCACGCGTCGTTATCCCCTGCCACTACGACATGTTCGCCTTCAACACCGCCACCCCCGACCTATTTGTGCAGCGCTGCGCGCAGGCAGGGCAGGAATATGTGGTGCTGGAGAATGGTGAGAGATGGGACGGCAACGTGTAGCGGATTGGCTCGGCAAAACGACAAGAAATTTTTGCTGATTGACAGCAGGCGCATCCTGTGATTTAGTGGCAGCTCCCGCCCCCGCTGCTGCGCCAAATGAAACGATCTGCAGCCGGCATGCAGGTGGCGGACAACTTGGCCTGGCGTCTCCTTTTACGAGAACTAAATACAGACAGCGCAGCGGCTATCACCTATGGCTCTCACTGGTTCACAGCACCGGCAGATTCAGGCGGCTCTTGTCGACGCATTCGACGAGCCGGAACTGCGCGCCATGCTCAAATTTGAGCTGGACCGCGATCTGGATGTGCTGGTCGTCGAGGGCAGCCTGGCCGAACGCACCTACGAACTGGTCGAGTGGGCGGACCGCGCCGGGCTTGTGCATGATCTCGTGCGCGGCGCCTGCGCGCAGAATCCGAGCAACCCGCTGCTGCAGACGCTGGCCGCGGATGTAACGACGTGGATGGCGGTGGCGGAAGCGCCGCAAGCAGGCGCAGCCCCCTACCAGGGGCTGCGCTTTTTTGACGTGCAGGATGCCGACCGCTTCTTTGGCCGCGCGCAACTGACGGACGAACTGCTGCAGATGCTGCGCAGCCGGCAGTTTCTCGTCATTGTGGGCGCGTCCGGCAGCGGCAAATCTTCGCTGGCGCGCGCCGGGCTGATCCCAGCTTTGCAGGCGGGCGGGACGATTGCGGGCAGCGAGCGCTGGCTCTATCACTGGCTGACGCCCACCGCTCATCCCATCAAGGCGTTGGCCGCCCGGCTGACGGCCGCCGAGCAGTCGGTGACGGCGCAGGCCACGCTGATGGATGACCTGTACAAGGAGAGCCGCAGCCTTGATCTCATCGCCCAGCGCCTGGCCGCGGCGGCCGGCGCGCCGCGCCTGTTTTTGCTGATTGATCAATTTGAAGAGGTTTTCACCCTCTGCAGCGACAAAAACGAGCGCAATGCCTACATCGCCAATCTGCTGACCGCGTCCGCACCCGACGGCCTGACCACGGTCGTGCTGACGCTGCGCGCTGATTTCTACGCCGCCTGCGCCGAATATGATGCGCTGCGCGCCCTGCTCGAGCAGAACCAGAAGTACATCGGCGCAATGACGCGCAGCGAACTGCGCCAGGCGATTGAGGAACCGGCGCGGCGCGGCCAGTGGGATTTTGAGGACGGGCTGGTCGAGCAACTGCTGCGCGACGCCGGCGCCGGCAGTGAAGAGGAGCGGCCCGAGCCGAGTGCGCTGCCGCTGCTCTCCCATGCGCTGTTGGAAACGTGGAAGCGGCGCAACGGGCGCAGCCTGACCTTTGCCGGCTATGCCGCGGCGGGCGGCGTCTCCGGCGCCATTGCCCAGACGGCTGAAAGCGTCTATCGAGAACAACTGAGCGCAGAGGAGCAGCAGATTGCGCGCCGCATCTTTCTGCGGCTGGTGACGGTCGGCGACGGCGTGCAGGAGACGCGCCGCCGCGCCCGGCTGGAGGAACTCTATCCTAAAACGCACGCAGACGATGCCGCTGCACAGCAGGCCAATGCCGAGGCGCGCGCAGCGGCGGCCAGGGTGCGCGACAAGCTTGCTTCCGCCCGCCTGATCACGACCGACCGCGACGATGTGGAGATTGCGCACGAGGCGCTGATCCGCGAGTGGCCGACCCTGCGCGAGTGGCTGGATGAAGACCGCGAGGAACTGCGGCTGCACCGGCGGCTGACCCAGGCGGTGGACGAGTGGTTCGCCTCCGGCGGGGACGGCGAGCCGCCCAAGCCGCCGCGCGACGCTACGCTGCTCTGGGAAGGCGCGCGCCTGGCCTTCGCCGAGAACTGGGCGGCGGCGAATCAGGATGAACTCAGCGAGCGGGAGGAGCAGTTCCTCCAGGCCGCTCGCCGCCAGGCGGACGCGGCTGCACGCGGGCGGCGCAACCGCAGACTGATCTTAGGCGGCGCGCTGGCCATCGTGCTGGTGTTGGCGACGGCGGCGCTGCTGCTGGGCGTCCAGTCGCTGCGCCAGGCGGGGGATATTGCGTCGCGCCGGCTGGCCGGCTTTGCGCGCAACAATCTGGCGGTCGACCCGCAGTTGAGCGTGCTGCTGGCCGTGGAGGCGATGCAGCGCGCGCCGACCGAAGAGGCGGAAGAGGTGCTGCGCCAGGCGCTGCGGCAGTCGCGGCTGATTCAGCGTCGGACGGCAAGCGGCGAACAACCGCTTGTGCGCACGGTATTCAGCCCTGATCACCAGGCTGTGGCCTTGTTGAGTCAGGAAGGCTCAGTAACGGTCCGCGCTGTGCCCACGGGAACGCTGCTGTTTGCGCTGCCGCCTACCGAAACCTATGTATCTGTCGCGTTTGCGCCAAAGACAAGTGGGCTGCTTGCCACCGGCAGTATGAGCGGATCCGTGCAACTCTGGGACATCCCCAACGGGCGCGAACAGATGCAGTTTTCGGTGAGCCCACAAGAGACCCTTGTCACCAGCCTTGCCTTCAGCCCGAATGAAGCGCTGCTGGCCACTGGGGGCTATGACTATGCCGTGCGGCTGTGGTCTCTTGCTGCGGATCAGGCCGGCAAGCCGGCCCTCTTGCAGGAAGTCACCCACCAGTCGCCGCCGCTGAATCTGGCTTTTCACCCCCTTGGGGAACTGCTTGCTGTGGGTACTTCTAGTGGCACGCTGCATATCACGGATTTGCAACTGCAGGACGCCACTGCCGGTTGGCAAGGGCATAAGGACCTTGTGCTTGATCTGGTATTCAGCCCTTCCGGTGAATCTTTGGCTTCCGTCGGCCAGGAAGGCCAACTCAAAGTTTGGGACACGCGGGATCTGTCGCTGCCTTTTTTGCCTGTCCGGCAGCAAAGCAGCAACACAAAGTTGAATGACCTGGCCTTCTCAACTGACGGTTCGTGTTTGGCAGCCGGCGGATCTGACCAGGCAATCACGGTATGGGATCTTATTAGTGATCAGACGACGCTGCTGAATGGAGCCAATCATGCAATCGTCGGCGTCGATCTGTTCACCGATGAGGCGAGTGCGGCGGAGACGACGCCCCGGCGCGGATGTAATGGCCACCTGACTTCCATTGGTGCAGACAGTTCGCTTCTGCTGTGGAATATCGGCGCTGCTGCCGAGTATATAAGCTTGGCCCCGTCAGCTGGCCGATTGCAAGCGGTCGCAGTCGATCCGAATCTGCACTGGATTGCAGCGGCAGATGATCAAGGTGAATTGCTGATCTGGCTGGACGGTTGGATGGACAGTGGCACAACGCAACCGCTGCGCAAGCAACTGCACACAGGCGAGATTAATGATCTGGCTGCCAGCCTGGATGGCCGCTATCTGGTCAGCGCAGGCAAGGACGGTGCAGCCCACATTCTGGACACAAGCACCTGGGAGGTTGTTCATTCCACAGCACCTATACCTGCGGCCAATGGCCGGCTTGCAGCCATTCTTGCCGTTGCTTTCCCTCCCCAGCCAGCGGGCGATGCTGTGTTCGCAACGGCACAGGATGACGGCTCCGTAACGCTTTGGCAAGCGAGCAGCGGGCTTGCCCTCAAACATTGGTCTATTCATCATGGCACTAACCCTGCGGTCAATCGCATTGCCTTTAACCACGACGGCTCGCGTTTGCTGACAGGCGACGCCGATGGCTCGGCTTATTTGTGGGATGTCGAACAAGAGACGGTGGTGCTTCCCCTTCTTTCTAAGGATAGAGCCGGTGTGTATGGAGTAGCGCTAAGCCCCGACGAGCGCTACGCATATACCGGCGACAGCCTGGGGCATCTGCATATTTGGAGGCTTGATGCTGACGACGTGACAGTCGTGGCCGTGAAGGAAGCACATCAGGGGCATATGACTGCGCTTGAGTTCAGTGCAGACGGTCAGTATTTTGCTACTTCAGGGATGGATGGCCAGGTAATCCTGTGGGACAGCATTACGCAAACGCCGCTGCAGATATTCCACAGCAGCCGGAATGCCGTGACGGATATACGGTTTGCAGCCAGCCGAGGTATGCCAGTGTTGGTCGCCACGGATGTAACCCCAGAAGTTAACTTCTACCTGATTCAGCAGGCTGACCTTGTCACGTACGCAGGCAAGCGCATCCAGGGGGTGCGCACCTTGACGGCTGACGAATGCGTGCGCTATCTGGACAAGTCTGAATGTCCACCGTAACCGGCACTTTCGGCAAAAGAATTTGATAAGGAGAGACTATGCATCGACGTATAATTCTTTATCTGGTCTTGCCTGCTTTGTCTGTGTTGGCTGCAGCCTGCACGGCTGTCGTTGCTCCGGCCTCAGCGCCGGCGGCAGGCGAGACTGCGGCTGCTGTGCCATCTGGCGCAGCAGTTCTTGCGTCCACACCTGTCACCGTCGCCGTCCAAGCGCTGCCCGCCTCGCTTGACCCGTATGAGGCAGTTGACGGCGGCGCCGCCTATATGCTCATGCTGCTGTACGACACGCCGCTTACCCTAGACAGCAATGGACAAATGCTGGCGGGGTTGGTGCAGCAGGTCGCTGTGACCCAGGATCGCACTGTCTATACATTCACGCTGCGCTCCGGGGTTACGTTTCACGACGGTGCGCCGCTTGACGCCGCAAGTGTCGTGGCAGCCTGGAAGCGGGGCGTGGCATTGGAACAGCAGCCGTGGCTCGCTGCCAAGGCGGTGGAGGCTTTTGCGCCGGACACCGTGCGTGTCACGCTGCACACCGCATCGGAGGCGTTTCTGGATACCGTTGCCGTACGCTGGCCCATTATCCGCGAAGTGCAGACGGCTGATGGGCAGCCTGTTCTGGTGGGCAGCGGACCGTTTGCGTCGGGCGACCGCACAGCCGGCTCACTTGTGTTAAAGTCCAGTACAGCCTACTGGCGAGACGTCGGCACGGCGCCGGACCAGATTACCTTGTTGGCTGTGCCCGATGCCCAGGCAGCGCTGCAGGCGGTGCAAAGCGGTGCGGCCAACCTTGCCTTCGGTTTTCGTGAACAGGACCTAACCGATTTTGCGCCTGGAGAAGGGGTGGAAGTCATCCCAGCCAGAACATTAGGATCGGTGTCGTTGTATATCACTGGCGGGCTGCCGGAGGGCCAAGAGGAAGCGGCGCAAGCGGCGCTGCGCAGTACATTCGACTACGGCAGGCTGGCGGCTGAGAACCCGCTCATGGATTCAGCGGTGGCTGTCTGGCGCAACTCCCCCAACTTCACTGCGCCGGACAACTTGGCTGTAGGTATTCCGGCCACGGACAATTTAGCTGCAGGCGCACGCCAGGTTAAACCGGTGGACTTGGCCGCAGCGGCGGCAGACATGGCAGCACTGGATATGCAGCCGGACGCTGAACTCAGTGTGGCATGTGTGGTGACCAATCCCACCAATCGAGGCTACTGCAGCGAGATGGTTGATCTCTGGCGCGAGAGTGGGAGTGAGCTTAGGATAGGCACCGCGTTCACTGTGGTGAGTGCAGCACCAGCTGAGGAACTGCTGCCCTTTGTTGTGCAGCCCGTAATCGACTTGGCGCCCCTCAGCACTGTGGTCAATGTTGGCGGCGACACTGCTGTGCTGGAGTGGGTGCGCGAGGCCGCAGAAGGAAATCCGCGCGGCGATGAAGTCAACCCACGAACGTGGCCGCCAGTGTCACCGCCGCCACGAGTGCCTTTGTCAACGCTTACGCTTACACCTACACCTACACCCAATCCCATTCATGTAACTGTGGAGGACAATTCATAGGTCGCGGCGTCTGCATAACCTACCCTGCCGCCCGCGCCCGATCTTCCACCATGTGGGCGCGGGTGTAGTTGCGCAGGCGCGGGTATTTCCAGGCAATGACGCCAGTGAGGAGGATGGTGGCTAGCCCGCCGCTGACGATGGCGAAGGGGACGCCAAAGAGCGCGGCGACAATCCCGGCTTCCATCTCGCCCAACTGCGGGCCACCCATAAAGAATATCTGATTGATGCCGGTCATGCGTCCGCGCAGACGGTCGGGCGTCATCATCTGACGGATGGTCTGGCGGATGACGGTGGAGACGGTATCGGAAGCGCCGATTGCGGCGAAGAGAAGATAGCTGAGCACAAAGCTGGTCGAGAAGCCGAAGAGCATTGTCGCCAGCCCATAGAGCGCTACGCTGGAAAGCAGCACCACGCCCTGACGGTAGATGTCCTTGCGCAGCGACAGCACAATGCCGGTGAGCAGCGAACCGACGGCCTGCGCCGTCGCCAGCAGCCCATAGCCGCCGGCGCCTACGTTGAGAATCTGCCCGGCTACCAGCGGCAGCATGGTGTTGGCCGAACTGAAGAAGGTGGCCAGGAAGTCGAGCAGCATCGACCCCCAGATGATGCGCGTGTAGCGCACAAAACGCCAGCCTTCGACAATGGCGGCCCAGTTGAGGCCGGTGTCGCGTGCGGCGGCGCCCGCGCGGTAGCGCAGCAGCAGCAGCGCAGCGATGATGGCGACAAACGAGATGGCGTTGAGGGTGTAGACCGCACCCACTCCAGCGGCGGCGATCAGCACGCCCGCCAGCGCCGGGCCGCTGATGGTGGCGGTCTGGAACGAAAGCGAGTTGAGGCTGATGGCGTTGGTCAGATGCTCTTCCGGCACCAGGTTGGGCACCAACGACTGAAAGGCCGGCCCCGAAAAGGCCGCTGTGGCCGAGGTCAGGGCGGTCAGCAGATAGATCGTCCAGACCGTGTCGAAGTGGCCGAAGCTGAGCAGTGCCAGCACCAAGGCAAAGGCGGCGGCGGCGGCATTGGTCCACAGCAGCAGCGTGCGCCGGTTGCGGATGTCGGCCAGCGCGCCGCCGATGACGGCAAAGAGGGCGATGGGGATGATGCGCGCCAGCCCTACGCCGCCCAGTCCCAGCGCCTCTGGGTTGAGTGCCAGGTGAAAGCCGAACAAGTCAAGCGAGGCCGCCGTCCCCTGCAGCAGTTGAAAAATATGCCAGTTGATCGCCACCAACTGCATCTGCGTGCCAATGATTGAGAAAAACTGGCCGACCCAGATCAGACGAAAGTCGCGGTGCTGGAGCGCGACAAAGCGTTGGCGGGTGGGCGGAGGGGGTGCGGGCGCAGACATAGTGTAAATTAAACACCCGATGGGCCGTGCCGCACAAATCCGCCGGGCGCGTCACGACGAATGCTGAGCATTAAAATTGAATCCGCCAATAACCTATCTCGGTGGGTTTTGCATTTCGTTAGCCACCGATTTGAATCGGTGGTGGCTCTTTCACTTCGCCAGTGCGTACAGGGCATTCTGATAGCGTTGGCTGAGTTGCTCTTCCATTTCCAGCACGCGTGCAAGTTCCGAATTAAAGGGGATGAGGAGAATCCCTTGTTCGGTTTCAATGGCATACAGTTTGTCACCGGCGGTGAGATGCAACCGATCCGTCATCGCTTTGGGTAAAGTTGTGCCTAAAGAACCGCCGTACTGGCGCAGTGTCACTTCTTTCATCATTACTCTACGCCTCCAGCACCAGCGTATACGCCGCCACCTTCTCCACCTCTTCCCGGCTCCAGGGCATGAGGTGGTAGACGCCTTCGCGCCACATCATCACCTGGTCGTCGTAGAGGCGGCTGAGGGGATTGCCGGATTGGCCGCCGGCAAGCACGCTTTCGGCTCGGTCCCAGGCGCCAGCTTCATAGACCTGGCGGTAGACGGGGATGGTGGTGACGAGACCGGGCGGAATGCTGGTGGCGGCACGCGTTTGCAGTGGGGTGGTGGCGTCGCCGCCTATGGGCAGCGGGCCGCGGTCGAAGAACTGACCCACCAGGCGCGCACGGCCCAGCGGGTGCGCAAAGCGCAGTTGGTGCGTGCGCCCCCACGCCCAGCGCAGACTGCTGTCGCCGTGCACCTCGCGGATGCTCTGCATGGCGCGCGTCAGCGCTTCCTGCAGCAGTTGGTCGCGCGAACGCTGCCGGCCGGCGGCAATGTCGGCGTACCAGAAGGACTCCTCGTGGCTGTTGAGCAGCTCCAGCAGCTTGGTCTCGGCGTGCAGCTTCATACCGTGCAGCGGGAAGAGCGGGGCGGCGGTCACACCCAAAAAGCCCTCTTTGGCCGGCCCCAGCTTGTCGCCCCAGACCATCGCCATCAGGTGGGCCAGCATATAGTGAAAGCAGAGCGCGGCCTGGCTGTCGCTGTCCATGCGAAAATTCCACTTGCGCAAAAACTGCAGCGCCGTCTTCTCCCAGGGGTCTTCGCTGCGCAGCAGGGTGAACCAGGGCGTCAGCGCCTGGGCAAAGGTGCTGAGCGTGTCCTGCTGCATCTCCTGCATATCGCGGATGGTGTGGCGCTCTTTTTCGAGCAGAAGCGCCTCGATACGGGCAGCGCGCCAGCCAGGGTCAAACTCTACACCTAGGAAGTGCGCGTAGTCATCGCCAGCGGGTTTGTTGTTGGCCACCACGATCAAGCCCGACTCCGGGTTGTAAAGCTGCGGCAGCTGCTCCTGCGGGATGGGCGGCCCCCAGTCGTAAGCGGGGTCCCAGCCGGACGCCGGCAGCAGGCCGAGATTCTGGGTGCGCTGCGGGATGCGGCCCGCCAGGTGAAAACCGATATTGCCGCGCGTGTCGGCATAGGTGAATGCCTGCACCGGGGTGGCCCAGTCAGCCAGGGCGCGGCGAAAGTCGTCCCAGTCGCCGGCGCGCGCCAGGGCGAGACGGGCGCTCAGCGTGTGGCTGGGTGCGTGGCCGCTCCAGCACAGCGCCAGCGGCACAGGCGGGGCGGACGGCTGCACAAAGTTGCTGATCAAGGGGCCGTGGCGGGTGATAACCACCTGCTCGACGTGCGGTGCAGCGCGGCGCACCTGGATCACCTCTTCGACGATCTGGGCCTCTTCCCACGATTCGCCATAAGCAAAGCGGTTAGGCTCCTGCGGGTGCGGGCGCTCGATAAACAGATCCTGCGTGTCGGCCAGCCCGTTGGCCGCGCCCCAGGCGATGGCATGGTTGTGGCCCATCGCCATTGCCGGCTGGCCGGGGAAGGTGGCCCCGCTGACGGCAAACTGCGGGCAGTGGAGATGCATCTCATAGATCGGCCCCGGCAGCTGCACATTGAGATGGGGATCGGCGCAGAGCAGGGCGCGGCGGTTGAGGCTGTGCTTCGGCCCCACCACCCAACTGTTGCTGCCCTGGCCGCCTCCCCCACTGCCGCCGCCCAGCCAGCTTTGCAGACTTTCATACTGGGTGAGCAGCAGCCCAGCGGTGGCAAGCAGCCGCTCCTTGGGGATGCTGCCTACGCTCTCCTCGATCAGCGGGTTCTTTTGCGGGTAGTCCGGGTCGAGGTCGGCGGCGACATACGGGTCGAGTTCTTGCAGAAGACGCAGGCGCGTCAGCTCGCTCTCCCAGTTGACGCTCATCGACCAGGCTGTGGCTTTGGCGCAGGCCAGCGTGTCCAGCACCGTCCACGGCCCCACCGCCGCGCGCAGCAGATTGATCTCCGCTGCCAGCCGACCGGGGCGCGCGGCAATATAGGCGCTGACGCCGGCGGCATACCATTCCAGCGTCTGGCGTGTGGTGGGGTCAAGCGCGGCCAGCTCCGCCTCCGCCGCGCGGTAGAAACCAGCAATGCGGCAGAAGCGGTCGGCCTCCAGCGCCGGTGCGCCGAACAGTTCAGCCAGCCGTCCGGCAGCGATGCGGCGCGCCTGTTCCATCTGCCACATGCGGTCCTGGGCGTGCAGCCAGCCCTGGGCGCGCCATAAATCCGCCTCGTTTTGCGCATAGACATGCGGAACGCCATGCTTGTCGCGTACCACCTCCACCGTCTGGTCGAGAAACGGCGCGGCCAGCCGGCCTTCCAGGTGCGGGCTGGGGCGCTGCAGCAGCCACCAGTAGATATACCAAAAGAGAGCGGCGCCCAACAGCGCAAGCACAAAAACGACGGAAACGATTACAATAAGGGTGGAGTTGTCCATGAGCGTACTATACATGATGGCAGATTGAAATGTTAGTTTCAGGAGTGAGGTTTCTCGCTATGGCGCAGACGAATGGGGCTGAGGAGCAAGCGCAGCGGCCGCTGTGGATCGGCATCACCACCCGGCACGGCGA
>JBBRBX010000112.1:0-16050 GCA_038205395.1 Caldilineales bacterium | reverse complement strand
GAAGAAAAGACGGTGAGCCGGCTGGCGTCGGAAACGGGCATCCACCCGACGCAACTCAAAGAGTGGAAGAGAATTGCGTTGACGCGCCTGCCGGAATTGTTCAGCCGGAATGACCGGGCGCTGGATGAAGCGCGTAATCATGAACAGAAGGTAACCGAACTGTATGCCGAAATCGGGCGCCTGACCACGCAGGTGAACTGGCTGAAAAAAAAATCTGGTCTGCAACCTGAGTCGAGCTGAGCGCCTGGCGCTAGTGGAGCGGGATGCTGCGGACGAGCCGGCAGAGCTGCCGCTGCGAGTGCAGGCGGAGCTGCTGAGTCTGAGCCGCGCCAGTCTCTATTATCAGCCTACGCTCCCGCCAGCGCAGGAGGTGGTCATCAAGCATCGCATCGACGAGCTCTATACAGCCTGGCCTTTCTATGGTTCGCGGCGCATCACCGCCCAGTTGGTAAAGGAGGGCACGACCATCAGCCGCAAGACGGTGCAGCGCCACATGCGCGAGATGGGCATCGCCGGCATCGCACTAGGGCCAAATCTGCGTGAACGGCACAAGCAACATACGGTCCATCCGTATCTCTTACGCAATGCGATTAGCAGCTACCCCAATCATGTCTGGGGCATTGACATCACCTACATCCGCCTGCAGAAACACTGGATGTATCTGGTAGCTATCTTGGACTGGTACTCGCGCTATGTGGTCAACTGGCAACTTGACCACACTTTGGACATCGATTTTGTGTTGGTCAGCGTCGATACGGCGCTGGCGCAGGCCAAGCCGCTCGTGTTGAATAGTGATCAGGGCAGCCATTTCACCAGCCCGCAGTACACCCAACGGCTGCTGGCCGCTGGCGTACAAATCAGCATGGATGGCAAGGGGCGGGCGCTGGACAACATCTTTACGGAGCGTTTGTGGCGCACGGTCAAGTATGAGGAGGTCTATCTACATGAGTACGTCACACCCAAAGATGCTTTCCGTAGCCTGGCCAACTATTTCCAGTTCTACAACCATCAGCGCCTACACCAGAGCATCGCTTATCGTACACCGGCAGAGGTCTATCGCACTGGCTAATGGACACACTTGCTCTCGCTCAGGATTCAAGAAGCAGGGGGTGCTTCCATCATCCCTCGCCGTCGCACTGGCAACCTAGCATACGTGCCGGGCTGGTCAAGGGTCGAGATGAACTGGTTTGAGGAGGACGGGAAAAGTACCCCATCCACCACAAACCAGCCCTTGACCAGCCCGGCACTTACGCTGACTTTGGCGCAGCGACGGCGAGGGAGGACGGAAGCAGGAGATTGGGCGCCACTGTATGCCAAGTGCATCCACCTGCTGTCGATTTGCCTACCGCTATCATCGTTTTGCGATACCAAAGTCGGCATCTATTCGCTTTTATGACCATCACTGGCAGCGTTCACACCACGAAACAGGTCGTCTCACAAGAAAGGAGATTGGACTTTATTTTTGACCCTATCGGTGTCTTGACAAACGGTTCTCAGGCAAGTTAAGTGCAATGGTCATAGTTTGAGGTCAACACCATGTCTACGCATTAGACGGATCCATCCCGCTGCACGGAAGTTGCCTGAGAACCTGACAAACGGGTCCACAATATTATCTCATGACGAGTCCTAAGCAGCCAGATAAGTCTATTCTTGATCTGGCGCTACAGCCTTCTTGTGCACCTTCTTACCGCAGGAATAGAGCACAACTGCATCACCAAGCGCAACGTTGACAGTTTCCAGTGCAGGGAACGCTCATTATGGCTGTCCATCGCTGCCCCAATTTTTCCCAGCGCCATAAACAAAACGGCCCAGGCAGTTGTTCTGCCTAGGCCGCTGATTTTGTGATTACAATACCGGACAACTGCCGGCAGAAAACGAAAGTAGGCGTGTGCCAACGTGCTCAGTCGGCGTAATCGCCTACATAGGTCGAGTACGAGTCGTCGGTCGGGCGGTCCCAAACATGAATTTCTTCGTGCGGCACAGCCTCGCCCAAAATCGTGCCGGCGCTGGATTTGGGCAGGGGACGGCGATAGCTGGCCGTCATGCGCTCGATCAGGGCAGGTACAGGTAGGCTTTCAGCTTCAGCCAGTGCGGTCAACCGCTCGTACAGATCAACCGGCAGTTCCAACGTTGCTTGCTTCTTCATGCAAATTCCTCCATTGGCATTGGGCATGGGCGACGTCTGCTCTGACGCCAGGTGCTCAAATCGTAATAAGTAGACCTTTAATGTCGCGACGCACGTAGGTGTGCACGCGCCGATCCAACGTGTCGTGACCAAAGACAGTTCCATTTTGACAGCCATGACGCGCTGCGGCAAGGGACATGTGTCCCGCCTTGCAAGGGACAGCACGCACCCGTGTTGTCTATAATCGGCAGGGGTCATTGTATTGACGATTCCTTTTTTTCTGGTACACTACAAGCACCTCGTTGCGCCGTCTGCCGCCCGTTGAATTGGGCGTACATTTGTAGGTCAGCCTAAGCAAGCGGCGTAAGCAGTTACTTGCAGTCAGTACGTAGTAATCAAAATTGCTTCGGCAAAGAAAGCTTAATAAACCCATGGCCCAAATGACCAACCAGGCGCAAGCAATTCCCAGCGACCTTGCCGGCCAGAGCAGCGGCCGCACCAACCTCAAATTTTTCGTCGGTGGCTTTTTGCTGCTGGCAGTGGTGGTCGCCCTGATTGTGCAGGCGACGATATCCACCGGCGCCTACTATATGACGGTGCACGAGGTGCGTGCAGGCGCGGCCACACTGGTGGGCCAGCGCGTGCGCGTCAGCGGCGAAGTAGTCGCAGGCAGTGAGGACTGGAACGCCCAGCAGATCACGCTACGCTTCGCCATCAGTGACGAGCACAGCGACCAGCAGCTGCCGATCGTTTTTTACGGCCCGCGGCCCGACAATTTCCAACGCGCGGCGTCAGCGATTGTCGAAGGCGAACTGCTGCCCGACGGCGCCTTTAAGGCGGAGACGCTGCTGCTGAAATGCCCCAGCCGCTATGAAGAAGACCCTGAAGAGGTTTTCGCCAGAGCAGAAAAATAGGTTCGCTCGATTATGTGTGTAAATCGTTCTGTTCGTCGTTTGCTGTTGTGCTGCACTCAGTATGGAGCCGCCAGGTCCGCCACCACCTTTGCTCTTATTCTGATCTCTGCTTGCCTGCTGCTAGGCATAGGCAGCGCCCAGGCTCAGGATCAAGGTGCACGCCAGTCGCCCCCCTACGATTCGGCGCAAGTGACCGTGCCAACGGCGGCGCCGTTGGCACTGGTCGGACAGCCGATCTATCAAGAAAATTGCGCCCCTTGTCACGGCGTGCAAGGCATGGGAGATGGCCCCACCGCGGCTGACCTGCCCAGCCCGCCGACTGCCTTTGCCGACGCTGCGGCCGTTTGGGAGCGCAGCCCTGCGCAGTTGTTTCACACCACCAAGTTTGGTCGCTTGGAAAAGTTGATGCCACCCTGGCAGAACCAGTTGACGGACGAACAGATCTGGCAGGCGGTCGCCTATGCCTGGAGCCTCCACACCACGCAGGCGGATGTCGAAGCAGGCAAGGCGCTCTATCTGGAAAGCTGCGCCGCCTGCCACGGCCAACAAGGCCAAGGGGATGGACCCGATGCCGATGGGACGCTGGTGGACTTCACTGACCAGCAGTCGGTCATCTTTCGCAGCCAGGCGGATTGGACGGCGGGCTGGCAAAACGCGCATCCGGATATCGGCGATCAATGGACAGTGAATGAACAAGCCAATACCCTGGAATATGTGCGCACGTTCAGCTACTGGCCCCCCTGGGAATCTTCTTACCAGCCCGGCAGCGGCGTGATCAGCGGCGGCGTGGTGCAGGGCACGGCGGGAGAAACCGCCCCAGCCAATCTGCCCATCGTGCTCGAAGCGTATATCGGCTTTGAGCCGATCGCCGCCTTTACCAGCACCGTAGCCGCCGACGGGTCGTTTGTCTTCAATGATCTGGCCATCGACCCCAACATCAATTATTTAGCCACGGTGGCGGCCAATGGCATTTCCTACACCAGCAATTTTCTCACTCTCTCACCCATCACACCCACGCTGACGAGCGATGTCTCCATCTTCGCCACGACCGATGATCCTGCAGGGGTGCGCATCAACCGTGCCCACTGGATTGTGGATCAGCAGCCGGGCGCCATTATGGGTGGGGCTATCTACATCTTTGGAAACAGCGGCGACCGCACCTTTATTGGCCAAACGGTGGAGGGCGTGGAGCAGCCGGTTACGCTGGCTATGCAACTGCCGCCCGGTGCGGTGGAAGTCGCGCTGGACGGGGGTACGCTGGGCGAGCGCTTTTTCCAAGTAGGCGATACGATTTATGACACACTGCCGCTGCTGCCGGGCGAAAACACCCGCCAGACCGTGATCCGGTATGCCGTGCCGTTTGAAGGCGACACGGCTGAGTTACAGCAGCAGTTTTTTTATCCTGTCGATCAACTGACCCTGCTGGTGGCCTCGCTGCCGGGACTGCAGGTGGACGCGGCTGCGCTGGAGGCGACCGGCCCACAGAACATGGGGGGGCAGGAGTACCAGTTGTACCGCAAGGCGGACTTTGCGTCACAGACCATCGACGTCAAGCTGGCGGGGCTGCTGCCGGCCGGCAGCGCCGACCCGCGTGCCGGCGCCGCCACAGATGCTGCCACGCAAAACAGCGGCGGGACAACCGACGGCGGCATGAGCACAACTGCGCCGCCGCTGGGAGATTGGGTCACGTGGGTCATGCTGGGATTGGTCGCAGCCCTTCTGCTGGCTGCCTTTGGCGTTGCCTTGCAGCGCGGCGCGCTGAGCAACCATTATTCACGCCAGAGCTTAGCAGATTTGCGCGAGACTTTATTGCAGCAGATGGCGCATCTTGATGATTTGCACGCCATGGGCGAGATCAGCCAGGCGGAGTGGATGCGCCAGCGCTCTTATCTCAAAGCCCAGCTTGTCGATGTCATGCAGCGGCTCGATCCCAACACAGCAAGTCGCAACGCGATTCGCGACCATGCCCACGCAGAAGGAGGACACAATGCGTAGGCTCGTTTTCGTCTTTTTGATCTTTGCTGCGCTGCTGGTGTTGGCAGCTTGCACCATGCCGGCAGGTCCACCTGGCCCTCCCGGGACCAGTGGCCCGATCGGTATTGTCGGCCCCATCGGCCCAGCAGGAGCACTCGGAGAACAAGGTCCACGCGGCCCAGAAGGCAACCCAGGCCTGGATGCGCGCCCGTCAGCCTATGTGGGCAGTGAGACATGTCAGAAGTGCCATGAGGATTTATATGATTCTTATACGGAAACCGGCCATGCCTGGATGTTGAACCGCGTGGTGGATGGCAAGGCCCCCAAGTATCCGTTTTCTGAAGTACCCGACCCACCCGAAGGCTATGAGTGGAGTGATATTTTATACGTGGTCGGGGGCTATGGCTGGAAGGCGCAGTTTATCGATAAAAACGGCTACCTGATCACGGGTACGCCGAGCGTCAGTGAAACCACAACTCTCACCGACACCGAAGTTGTTACCAACCCCGAAGTCGTCACCGACACAAAAGCCGTCACCGACACAAAAGCCGTCACCGACACAAAAACGGCTGCACCTAAGCGTGCGGCAGCAGGCAGTACACAGCCACAAGCCACGCCGGAAGCGCCAGGTGCACTTACACAGTATAACCTGCCCAACAAGCCGCTCAAGGCCGGCAATGATTGGGTCGCTTTCCATGCCGGAGAGAGCGCTCTGTCCTATGCCTGCGGCAGTTGTCACACGACCGGCTATGTGCCGGAGGGGAACCAGGAGGGTCTGCCGGGCTTGATTGGTGTCTGGGCGGAAGATGGCGTCGGCTGCGAAGGCTGTCATGGGCCGGGCAGCAACCATGCCAATGATCCCTACCTGCAATCCATGCCGATCCAGCGCGACGCTGCCGCCTGTCGGAACTGCCACCTGCAGGGCAATGCGGCTGCGCTGGAGCCTGTAGACGGCTTCTTGCCCCACCACAGCGGCGAATACGCCGATCTGTTTATCGGCAAAAAGACGATCATGGATTGTGTGGATTGCCACAACCCACACACCACAACCAAATATGCAAAGGGCTTTGGCGCCGCCACAACCTGTGAAAGCTGCCACTTCCAGCAGCAGCAGTATCAAAAGATCAACGACCGTAAGCATGCGGCTTGCATCGATTGCCACATGCCGCAGTTGATTCAGGTGGCTGTCGGTGATCCGGAACGGCACACGGCCGATATGCGCACGCACTCGATGGCTATCAACCCTGCCGCGCTGACCACGGCTGCCAAAAACGGCGAATTTTCACAGCCGTACTTGGGGCTGGATTTCGCCTGCAAAGGCTGTCACAGCGATCAGGGTCGTGGTCCCGTCCTAGAGGACGAACGGCTGCAGTCCGTCGCTACCGGCTTCCATGACCGCGATCTGGCCGGCAGTGAGAATGAGAAGTAAGCAGTGAAAATCAGAAGTAGGGCGTCGTGAAACAGAGTGTTCAGCAAATTTTTCAGCGCAGCCTGCCGTTTCTGGCCTGTCTATTAGCAGCCGGTCTGGTTGTTGTGCTGCTCAATGGTCTGCCTGCGCTGGCGCAGGAGCAGCCGTCTGCTCCTGTAAGTGAGCAAACGCCGCAAGCGGTGACGCCGCAGGATGCGCTGCCGGCGCAAATGCCGGGTGCAGCCACCGATTCAGCCTGCAAGCTGTGCCATGCCGATCTGACGGGAACGTTGGCGCTGCCCTCCGGCGACGAGCTGACACTGGGCGTCGATCTCTCTGCGCTCGACGCTTCGGTGCACGGCCAGCACGCAGCCCAGCAGCTTGCCTGCACCGACTGCCATGCCGACCGTCAGCGCTACCAATATCCGCATCAGCCGCCGCCGGCGCAGAATTTGCAGGAGTATCGAGCCGATGTAGCGCAGAACTGCGAGCGCTGCCATGTCTCGTCGGAACTGCATAACCCCGGCCACTTGCAGGCGCAGGACAAAACCAATCTGCCCAACTGCGTAGACTGCCACGGCAGCCATGAGGTGGAACCGGCGGCAGCCATGTACGCCGCACCCATTGCCTTCTGCCGCACCTGCCACCAGACCTTTGAGGATCCGGCGCTGGCCGCAGTGCATACGGAAGTCGTCGCCAGCCTCGATTCGCCGGAACATAACTGCACCACTTGCCACTCGGATACGGTGCAGCCGGTGGATGCCCAGTGTAAAAACTGCCACAGTCTGCTTACCAGTTGGGTGACGCTGGAATCGGGTGAGGTGATCGACCCGCATGTGACGCCGGCGCATATCGATGCTTCGGTGCACGGTTTCCGTGATGTGGATGGCAAGCAGTATACGCCGCTAGCCTGCACCGACTGCCATCGCAACCAACAGTACACCCATTACCCGCACCCACCGCTGGAGGTAGCCAACCGCCGTGAGTTGACTTTGCAGCGCGAGGCCATCTGTCAAAACTGCCACAGCAACATCTTTGATCAGACACGCGACGGCATCCACAATCACGCCTTGCAGGAAGGCAATAAACAGGCGGCAACCTGCTTTGACTGCCACGGCAGCCACGAGATTCAACCGCCGGATGTACCGCGCGAGCGGGTAGTGGCGACTTGCGGCAGTTGTCACGAAGACATTAAAGAGCAGTATGTGACCAGCGTCCATGGTGCGGCGCTGCTGGCCGATGACAACCCCGATGTACCCGTCTGCACTGACTGCCACGGTGTACACGACATTGTCCAGGCAACCAGCAACGAGTTCCGCCTGGCCTCCACGGAGATGTGCGGCAAATGTCATTCGGACGTCAACATCATGGACAAGTACAACATCTCCACTAATGTCATGGAGACCTATGTGGCGGATTTTCATGGCACCACCAACGTACTTTTTGCACGTGAGTCGGCCCACCAGGAAATCAACACGGCTGTCTGCTATGACTGTCACGGCGTACACAACATTTTGCCGGCTACCGACGAAAATTCGCAGATTATGAAGGCTAATCTGCTCACCACCTGCCAGCAGTGCCATCCCAACGCCAGCGAAAATTTTTCCGCAGCATGGATGAGTCATTATGAGCCGTCGGTCGAGCACTATCCACTCGTCTATTTTGTCAATCTTTTCTACCGGATTGTCATCCCTCTTACCGTGGGCGGTTTTGCGCTCTTTATCGCCTCGGATGTTTACCGGCGGCTGTGGAACCGGCTGCGCAGGCGGAAAGGGCAATCGTGATGCAGGAAACTATGCCAAGAACAGGACAGGACACAGGCCATGAGCTGGTTGCCCAGCATGGCGCAGCAGTGGAGCAGACTGCTCCCGCCAGGCAGGCCGAGTATCACCGTTTTGATCTCTGGCAGCGTGTGGATCACATCATGCTGCTGAGCAGCTTTACGGTGCTGGGTCTGACGGGTCTCCCGCAGATGTTCTCGACGCAGCCGTGGGCGACTTGGATGATTCTGACCATGGGCGGCATCGAGACGGTGCGCATCATCCACCGCGTGGCGGCCACCGTGCTGATGTTGGGTGCGATCTATCACGGCGGCATCACGACCTACAAGGTCTTTGTCCGGCGCGTACGGCTGACCATGCTTCCAGGTTGGCAGGATGTCAAAGATGCGTTTCAGGCTTTTGCCTATAATCTGGGCCTCTACAAGCACGAACCGCGTATGGGCCAGTACAACTTTGCCGAAAAGGCCGAGTACTGGGCGGTGATCTGGGGGTCGGCGGTGATGATCATGACCGGCTTTATGCTGTGGAACCCGATCACCACGACGCTCTTTCTTCCCGGCGAAATCATCCCTGCTGCCAAAGCCGCCCACGGCGGTGAGGCGCTGCTGGCGGTGCTTTCGATCATTACCTGGCACGTCTATCATGTGCATGTCAAGCGCTTTAACAAGAGCATGTTTACGGGTTATCTTGCGCGCGAGGCGATGGAAGAGGAGCACATCCTGGAGCTGGAGCGCATCGAAGCTGGGCGCCGTCAGATTCCGCCTGACCCACAGGCGGTGCGGCGGCGCACAATGGTTTTTGTGCCGGTGGCCGTCGTGATCTCCGTCAGCCTTTTGGTGGGTCTGTACTTCTTCGTCACGCATGAGCATACAGCCATCGAAACCATCCAGCCGCCGACCACGGAGCAGTTGCAGGCGGCGAACCCGCCGGGTGAGCAATCGTTTACTCCCGCAACAAATCAGGCGTTGGATCAGCCGGTTGGCATTACTTGGTAGAGACGGAGAAGCACGGACAGTACCGTTGAGGGCCACGCCGCCGCGTGGAGAAAGGAGAACACCGGGAACAACGCGCGCAATTGATTTGCTATCGTTTTATCCAATCAGTCTATCTCAACCACAACACCATTGTGGAAGGGAGGGGGAATCAAGTGAGAAAAAATCTGTTTGTGATCGGCATGGCGCTGATCCTGTTCACAGCCCTGCTGTTCAGCTTTGGAACAGCGCAGGCTGCCGGCGCCACCACTGATACAAGCGCTGCCCCTGCCCAAGAAGCGGATGCCACCGCACCGGTAAGTGTTACGGTGCCCTATCTTGAACAGTGGTTGGCATCTCCACACGCCGATGCGACGTCCGAAGCGTTCAGACACTGGGATGAAGAAGATCCTGCAGAAATCCCCGTGGAATGCGCCAAGTGTCACAGCAGCACCGGCTATCAGGATTTTCTTGGTGCAGACGGCAGTGAGCCGAACATTGTGAATGCGGCAGTCGCGCCGGGCACGGTTGTGGATTGTGTGGCTTGCCACAACGATGTCACGATCGTCAAGGACAGCGTCACCATGCCGTCCGGATTGGTGCTCACCAACTTGGGCGATGAGTCACGCTGCATGGAGTGCCACCAGGGACGTGAGTCCAAGTTCAGCGTCGATACGGCAATTGCCGATTCCGGCGCCGATCTCGATACGGTAAGCGCCGACCTGGGCTTCCTCAACATTCACTATTACGCAGCGGCTGCCACCAAATACGGCACATTGGCCAAAGGTGGCTATGAGTATGATGGCAAAGCCTACGACGCCAACTTTATGCATGTCGCCGGCTTTGAAACCTGCATTGACTGTCATAATTCGCATACGCTTGAAGTACGCGTAGACGAGTGCGCCGGCTGCCATGAGGACGTCACCAGCGTCGAAGAACTGCGTGATGTGCGCATGGCAGGGTCGCAGATGGACTATGACGGCGACGGCAATGTAGACGAAGGCATTTTCTATGAGATTGAGGGCTTGCAGCAATCGCTGCTGACGGCGATTCAGTCATATGCATCTGAAGTTGCGGGTGCGGCCATCACCTATGACCCGGCCGCCTATCCCTACTTCTTTGTCGACACCAACGCCGACGGCGCAACTTCGGAAGATGAAGCCGTCTTCCCCAATAGCTATGCATCCTGGACGCCGCGCCTGGTCAAGGCAGCCTACAACTACCAGACCTCGATCAAGGACCCTGGCTCGTATGTGCACGGCGGCAAGTACATTATCCAGTTGCTGTTCGACTCGATTGATGACTTGAATCAGGCCACCTCCGAACAGGTGGATATGACCGCCATGCGGCGCATTGACTCCGGCCACTTCGCCGGGTCGGAAGAAGCGTTCCGCCACTGGGATGAAGAAGGCGTCGTCCCCGGCTCATGCGCCAAATGCCACTCGGATTCCGGTCTGCCGACCTTCTTGTCGGAAGGCGTCAACGTATCGGTTGCGCCCTCCAATGGGTTGGCCTGCTCCACCTGTCACGACGACCTGGTCGAATTCACCCGCTATGAAGTCCAATCGGTCAAGTTCCCCAGCGGCGCTGTGATCGACAGCGGCGACCCGGACACGAACCTGTGCATGAACTGCCATCAGGGGCGTGAGTCTACCGTTTCCGTCGACAAGCTGATCGGCTCCACCGAACCGGATGCTCAGTCGGAGAGTCTGCGCTTCCTCAACCCGCACTACTTTGCCGCCGGCGCAACCCGCTACGGCACCGAAGCCAAGGGCGCGTATGAGTATGCGGACAAGGAATATGTCGGCTTCTTCGACCACGGCGGCGTCAACAACTGCAGCGACTGCCATATGACGCATGCGCTGGAAGTCGACGCCGAGTCCTGCATCGAGTGCCACAGCGAAGTCGAAACCGCTGACGACCTGGTCAACATTCGCTATACGTACACCGACTACGACGGCAACGGCGACGACCAGGAAGGCGTATACTTCGAAATTCAGAGTATGCGCGACACGCTGTGGGCCGCAGCCCAGCAGTATGCCGCCGATACGGTAGGCACAGCCATTGTCTACAGCGACAGCAGCTACCCCTACTTCTTCGTCGACACCAACGGCAATGGCGAGGCGGATGCGGACGAGGTGAACAGCGACAACAGCTTCAAAGCTTGGACGCCGCGCCTGCTGCGGGCGGCCTATAACTACCAGTATTCAGGCAAAGATCCCGGCTCTTTCACCCACAATCCGCAGTACATCATCCAGGTGCTGTATGATGGCATTGAGGATTTGGGCGGTGATGTTTCGGCCATGACGCGGCCCTAGGCGTTCAACCGACTTCGGGCCGGCGTTTCTACGTCTACCTATCAGTACGGGCCGGACGCTGTACTTGCAGCGTCCGGCCTTTTTTATACGGTTTATGATATAATCTTTGACACTTATGATGTACTTTCCTGTTTTGCAAACAAATCACAGCGTACACCTGCGCCGTCTCCTGAATGCACTGCTGTTGGCTGCCGCTTTGCTTGTCCTGGCCTTCGCCGGTGCACAACCGGTCGCAGCACAGGACAACAGCGGCGAACCCACCGCAACGGCAGTAGAAGAAGCTACCTCGTCCAGTACGGAGGGTGGTGCGGCAGGAACGAATGCTGTCGCTGCGCCAGATGCGGAAGGTGTGACCGCCAATGCGGTCAATGATGTAGCGCGCCAACTCTGGTGCCCCTTGTGCAGCGGCGTGCGGCTTGACGCCTGCGAGCTAAAGGCATGCTCGCAGATGAAGGATGTCATCGGGCAGAAGCTGGCCGGCGGCGAAAATGTCGATTCGATCAAGAGCTATTTCGTGGCGCAGTACGGCCCACAGGTGCTGGGTGAACCGCCTCTGGAAGGCTTCAACTGGTTAGCCTGGATTTTGCCCGTGCTGGCGCTGGTGGCAGGCGGACTGTTTGTCTGGTCGCGTTTGCGCAGCGGTGCACAGCAGGCGCAGCGTACAACCGCCGGCGCGCCGGCAGCCGCCGCAGGCGATCCCTACAGCCGCAAGTTGGAAGAGGAATTAAAGCATTATGACTGAGCTTGGTGCACATGCGCCGCACCCCGAAAACGCTGAACCCGCTGGGGCGACGCCGCGCGCCGCGGACGGCGCGCCCAACAAAACGGCCGTGCGCCTCTGGCAGGGAATTTTTGGGTTGATCCTGCTGGTCTTTGTGATTATGCTGGGCGCGCGACTGGTGCAGACGCGTGAGTCGGAACAGCGGGCGTCGGGAGTGGCCCCCGCCTTCTCCTTCACCACCTTTGACGGCCAGACCATCAGCCTGGACCAGTTGGCCGGTCAGGGTGTGGTGCTCAACTTTTGGGCCAGTTGGTGCGACCCCTGCCGTGAAGAAGCCGTAATGCTCGAACAGACCTGGCAGCGCGAACGCGAGAACGGCATTGTCTTCCTGGGCTTGGACTATCTGGACCAGGAGCCGGCCGCTAAAGCCTATTTGGCTGAGTTTGGCATTACCTACCCTAATGGGCCGGACCTGCAAAGCGCAGCCGCCCGCCGCTATGGCATCAAAGGGGTGCCGGAAACGTTTTTTATCGATCCACAGGGCAAAATTACGGACATCGTGATTGGACCGATTGTCAGCCAGGGACAAATGGACGGCTATCTTGCCAAGATTCGCCCGTAACATCTGTGGTGTGGCCGTATAGGGAAGTTTTTGGAGTACAGGGGCAACCATGATTTTTGATATTGGTTATCTAATTCTGATCAGTGCACTGGTGATTGCCGCATTTGGGGTGGCAGCCGGTTTTTGGGGCGGCCACAAGCGCAACACCAAGCTGGCAGCCAGCAGTTTTAATGCGGTATATGCGGTAGCCGGTCTGGTCTTGCTGGCAGCGGCCCTGCTTTGGTATGGCTTGCTGGGCGACCATTTTGAATTGAGTTATGTCTGGAACCACTCCGAGCGCGCTTTACCCACCTTTTACAAATTTTCCGCCCTCTGGGGCGGCCAGGCCGGCAGCCTGCTCTTCTGGTGCCTGCTGCTCTCCGGCTACAGCGCCATTGTCGCTTTCGCCAATCGCACCCGCCTGCAGGTGTTGATGCCTTATGTCAATGGAGTGCTCCTGGCGACTTCGCTTTTCTTTCTGACGCTGCTGGTCTTTGCGGCCAACCCGTTTGAGCGCGTCGGGTTTGTGCCGCCCGATGGACAGGGGTTGAACCCGCTGCTGCAAAATTACTGGATGGTGATCCATCCCGTCATGCTGTATTTGGGTTACGTAGGGATGGTAGTGCCCTTTGCCTTTGCCGTAGGCGCGTTGATGAGCAAGCGGCTGGACAACGAATGGGTGCGCACCGTGCGGCGCTGGACGCTGATCCCGTGGATGTTTTTGTCGATTGGCATTATTATGGGCAGCCAGTGGGCCTATATGGAACTGGGATGGGGCGGTTACTGGGCTTGGGACCCAGTGGAAAATGCCTCTTTCCTGCCGTGGTTGACGGGCACCGCCTTTCTGCACAGCATTATTATTCAAGAGCAGCGCGGTGTGCTCAAAGTCTGGAACGTGGTGCTGATCTGGATGACCTATTTCCTGGTCATTCTGGGCACTTTCACCACGCGCAGCGGCGTACTGGAGAGTGTACACTCGTTTGCGCGCAGCGATGTCGGCCCCTATTTCCTGGTCTTTTTGACCATTATCCTCTTCGGCTTTTTGTGGCTGCTGTCCAGCCGCTTTCCCTTGCTGCGCGGCGACCAGCAAATTGACTCCTACACCAGCCGCGAAGCGGCATTCTTGGCCAACAACTGGCTGTTTGCCGGCATTGCCTTTGCTACGCTGTGGGGCACCTTTTTTCCTATGTTCAGCGAGATATTGACCGGCGACCGCATCAGTGTGGCTGCGCCCTTTTTCAACAAAGTTAACGGGCCGCTCTTCCTGCTGCTGCTGCTGCTGATGGGCGTCGGCCCGCTGCTGGGCTGGCGGCACACCAGCGCGGCCGCTTTCCGCAAGCAGTTCACCTGGCCGCTGATTACGGCGGCGGTTGTGGCCGTGTTGGTCTTTGTGCTGGCGCGCAGCCTTTACCCGATCATTGGTCTGGCTATCTGCGCCTTTGCCACAGCCACCATTGTCCAGGAGTATGTACGCGGCGTGCAGGCCCGCCGCACGACTAGCGACGACAATGTGCTCAGCGCAATGGGACACCTCTGGAGCCGCAACGGTCGTCGCTATGGCGGCTATCTTGTCCATCTCGGCATTGTCTTGATCGGCGTAGCGGTAATCGGCAACGAGTTCTACCAGCAGACAACCAATGTTACGCTGGCGCCCAACCAGACGGTGCAGATCGGCGGCTACACGCTGGAGTTCGACAGGTTGGAGAGCGACCGCCAATCCAATCTGACCGAATATGGTGCACGGGTAATTGTTTACGACCGCAACGACAATGTGGTGGGCACGGTGATCCCCAAGCGCAACGTGTATGACAAAGCGCCGGATATGCCGACCAGTGAAGTGGGGCTGCGCATGAGTCCGATCGAGGATGTCTATGTGGTGCTTAACGGCTGGGAAGCGGGAGGCGCCACGGTCACTTTTACCATTTATATTAACCCGCTGACAGCCTGGATGTGGGTCGGCGGTCTACTTTTGGCGCTGGGCACCCTGATCGCTGCCTGGCCGCACAGCACGCGCCGCGCCGCTGCGACTTTGCCGTCAGCAGCCTATGCCACAGGCGATGATTGAGAGTTACGGTTATGATGTGGATTTCACTGTTGATTGCGCTTGTCCTGTCTTTAGCTGCGCTGGCCTATGTGGTCTGGCCGCTGCTCAAACCCGGCCCAGCTCCCATTTTAGTGGAGGAAGACCGGCTGACCGAACTGCTGGGACGCAAAGATACGATCATGAAGGCCATCAAAGATCTCGAGTTTGATTATCACGTCGGCAAACTGAGCGACGAAGATTTTCAACTATACGACCAGCGGCTGCGCCGGCAGGCAGTTGGTCTCTTACAGCAGATCGAACAGGTAGCGCCGATGGGCGCCGGCCTGGATGCTGCGCTGGAGGCCGAAGTTACCCGCCGCCGGCGTGTACAGGAACCCGGTAAGCGGCCCATACAGCCTGCGACAGTCGCTTTGGCTGCCGCTCCGGTTGTGGCGGCCCCGGCTGTCGCTGCACCTGTCGCCGTTACGCAGGGTGCAGAGCGCTACACAGCCGGCGAGACGACGAATGGCGGCGGCGGCGTACGCTTCTGCACCAACTGCGGTCACAAGCTTGACACCAGCCATAAGTTTTGCGCCAACTGCGGTATGCCGGCTGCCGCATAGCAGCGGCATGCCGCTATAGACCAGACTGTTTTTTACGCTGCATCCCTACTGCGAGCAGCTATGGTATTTATTCGAAAAGGAAGTCGCGGATCATGGCCGACGAACAGGAAAACGAGAACCAGTTGAAGCAGCGAGTGGACGAATTCTTGGTAGACGCTCGCAATGAAGCGATTGTGCAGACGGCCAGCCTGTACATTCTGGCCCGGCAAGCACTGCTGGCAGGGATCGGGTTGAGCATGTTCGGCATGGAAGCGGTGCAGACCCTGCTGGAGCGGGCCGTGGAGCGGGGTGAGATCGCCGAACTCGATGCGCAGGAAATGCTGCAGCGTATGCGGGAAGAGGGGCTGGCCCAAAACAGTCTCGCCGGCAGCGCAGCCAGCCTCACGGATCGGGCCTCAGTCGCCCTCGCCGACAGCACCGCTTCCATTTTGCGCATTCTGCACGTGCGCAGCTAAAAACGGCTTCATTTTCGGTAGACAACTGACTAGAAGTGGCGACTTACTAGAAGTGGGGGGGGGGGGGGGTGGGCGCCCCCTAGAGTTTGTGTTTTTTTTCTACTGCCGGAGGGCCAGCGCCAAAAACACCCCCGAC
>JBBRBX010000111.1:0-16456 GCA_038205395.1 Caldilineales bacterium | reverse complement strand
TGGGCCAGTAGCTGCTGCGGTTGAGATAGTAGAGCGGCAGCAGGAACTCGTTCCAGATGCCCAACAAGTTGAGTACGCCCGCCGTCACCAGCACCGGCGTCAGCAAGGGGTAGATGACGGAGAAAAAGAGTCGGGTTGGGCCGCAGCCGTCGACGATGGCGGCCTCGTCCAGCTCACGCGGCAGCGTCTCGATAAAGGCGTAGATCAAAAAGACGCTGAACGGAATGGACGAGGCGGCGTAGAGCAAGATAATGCCGATCTGCGTGTTGATGAGCTGCGTCAACTGCATTACCTTCATCAAGGTGACAAAGTTGGTGGGCATGGCGATGCCCATAATGATGAAGAAATAGATGTAGCGGTTAAAGCGGGTGCGGTTTCGTGAGAGCACATAGGCGGCGAGCGCCGCCAGGGTGGTGCCGATCACGCTCGCGCCCACGGCATAGAGCACACTATTGCCGAAAGCTGTCAGCAGCTTCCCGCGCTCGACGACGGTGGCAAAGTTCGACCAGTTGAGCGTGGTGGGTAGCGCAACGCCCATCGCGCTGGCCTCGGCCTTGCTCTTGAGCGAATTGACCAACACCAGATAGATCGGGATAAACATAATCAGGCTGGCCACCACGGCCAGCAGCTGGTTGAAGACGCTTTGCAGCCGGCGCCGTGTCATGATTGGTTATTCCTCGGCTTCACGATGCATAAGACGGATGACGAAATAGCCCAGCACGATCATAATCAGAAAGAGCAGCGTCGACAGCGTGGTGGCGATGCCATAGCGCCCCTTGGAAAATTCGTCGAAAATGGCCGTGTAGACCGTATCGGTGGCGCGGCCCGGCCCGCCATTGGTCAGCACAAACACGATGTCGAACACCTTGAGACCATACAGGAGATTGAGCACGGTGGTCACTGTCAGCACCGGCATCAACAGGGGAAGCGTGATGCGTTGGAACGACGCCCAGCCGCTGGCCCCATCGATGGCCGCCGCCTCGTAGTAATCCTTGGGGATCGCCTGTAGCCCCGCAATCAGGATAACCATGATATAGCCGGCCCCGCGCCAGGTGTCTACCCCGATCACGGAGGGCAAGGCCCAGTTCACATCGACCAGCCAGCGCTGCGCCAGAAAGTCGAGGCCAACCCCGCGCAGAAAGGTGTTGAGCAAACCGGTGGCCGGATTCAGGATCGATTTGAAGACGAGGCTGACCACCAGCATCGGCAGCACAGCGGGCAGATACATCACCACGCGGTGAAAATAGGCCAGCCGCTTCAGCCCTCTTGTGAGCAGAAGCGCCAATCCCAGGGCGATGACGGTTTTCAACAGAATGGTGGCCACGGTAAAGACGACCGTGTTTTGGATAAAGTGCAGATAACTCTGGCCGGAACCCGACGCAAAAATCGTGCGGAAATTTTCCAGACCGACAAAGTTCACTTCGGTGGTGTAGCTGTTCCAGTCGGTGAAGGCATAGTAAATCCCCATCAGGCTGGGAAGCACAAAGAAGAGCAGATAGAGAAGCAGTGCGCCGCCGGCAAAATAAAAAGGGTAAGCTCGGTTTCTCATAGGTTTCTCTCACCCTTCTGCAAGACCATCGGAGAGGACACAGGTTGGCTGCGCAGGCCGGCGGCGCACCTGACCGCACCGCCGGCCTACGCCAATTACATGGTTACTGCTGCCAGGCCGGGTCGGCGGCAGTTTTGGCCATGTCGGCGCGGCGCTGGTCGATGCTCTGCAGCACCTCTTCCGGCGTCATCGAGCCGGTAAACATGGCGACCATATCTTTGCCGATATCCATCCACTGCGGATTAAGATAGTTGACGGCGTCCTGGTAGACGATGGTCTTGGCGGGATAGTCGTCGATGAATGCCTGCTGCTCAGGCGTCCATTTGGCAGTGAGGCCGGAGAAGTTGAGGGCGACAAAGTCGGGGGTGTTGTCCAGCAGATACTGCAGATTCTCCGGCTCCATCAGGAAGGCGAGATACTGTTTGGCTTCCGCAATATGCGGCGAACCGGAGTAGATGAATTTGCTGGGGCCGGCAGGATGGGCCGGGGCCAACTGGTTGTCATCCAGCGGCATCGGGAAGAAGCCAAAGGTCGAGGCCGGCACATCCGGATACTCCGCCGCCAGCGAAACCGGCTGCGCCAGGGCTGTGACCGCCATGCCAAACTCGCCGGAGGCTAGCTTGGCGTTGGTGTCGGCAACGGCGTCGGAAAGCGCATTGTCGCCAAAGCAGCCCAGGTCGTACAGCTCCTTGAGTCGGGTCATGGCTTCCATCATCACCGGCGTGGCGGCAAAGGTGATCTCGTTGGTGTTGAGCTTATCGGCCAGGCCGGGATCGAGCTCCTCAAAGCGCGGGCCGACCATGGGGAATCACAGCACATGGTGCCAGCCATCCGAGATCGGCTCATAGAGCGGGGTGATGCCGGCATCCTTGAGCGCCACGCAGACATCCTTGAACTCGGCAAAGCTTGTCGGCACGCTGAGGCCCTGCTCTTCAAAAATCTGCTTGTTGTAGGCCACCACAAAATAGTTGGAGGCGATGGTGTCCCAGATTTCGGCGCCGTAGACTTTGCCGTTGAGGCTGACCATGTCCAGCGAGAGCGGGTCATGGCGCGCCGTCCACTCTTCGCCGCTCAAATCGACGGCGTTCTTCTCGACATCGTACTGCACCTGGAGGTCGGTCTTGCCGCTCTGGCCGCCGAAGAGGTCGGTCGCTTCGCCGGAGTTGAGCTTGGTCTTGAGCACACTGAAATACTGATCGGCGGGGATGATCTGGTAGTCGATGTGGATGCCGGTTTCCTCCTCAAACTTTTTGGCCAGTTCGAGTTCGGCATCCTTGATCCAGCCCTGGCTGGCCATATAGGTAAGCGTGATGTCTGATTTGGCCCCGGCATCCGCAGCGGCAGTATCGGCGGCGGCGGGCGCGCCGGGTGCAGCCGGCTGGGCGCCCGTGCAGGCGGCGAGCAGCAGGGCCAGCAGCATAAGGACAGTGAGTGGGCGCAACAACTTTTTCATGCGTTTCATCCTCCTGAAAATGGACACGCCAATAGAATAGAAAGAACTGCCAAGATGGAACGATTGTCGAGAATGGGAGAGCTGGTAGAGTTTTCGGTAATGTTACCGGTAACTCTACCGGCAGTATGCGCCTGATCAGTGGGACTGTCAAGAGGCAATATTATTCTATGTTTGCCGTCACCAGCCATAGGGTAGAAGCTGTCCCTGTGAATTTTTGCACAATTGGGGGGATACGCGCTGCCCCTTTCGGTGCTATGATGGATGTGTAGCCGGCTGCCGCCGGCCAGCCGTTATTCAGACGGGATCGCTCGCCTCCCGCCCTGCTTTCTACCTTTTTTGGGGCCGCAAATGAACAACGTCAAGATGATTCCATCTTTGCGCTGCCGTGTGGCCGGAGCGCTCCGGTCACGGATTCGGCGCGCCGCACCGCGGGCGTACGGCTGCGTTCTGTTGTGCCCGGACACAGAACGGAGGAGAACGCCATGCTTCCTTTCACCAAAACCAACAGCGCCAGTGTGAATTTCACCCTCTCCGCCGCCGTCTGGGTGGTGGTGGGGGTGTTGATGGGGCTGACGCTGGCGCTGGAGTTTGTCTTTCCCGACTTATTCCGCGGGATTCCTTGGCTGGTTTTTAGCCGGCTGCGCCAGGCGCACGTCAACACCGTCCTCTTTGCCTGGCTCTCCGGCGCCATGATGGGCATGTGGCTCTACATCGTCCCGCAGTTGACCGGGCGGCGGCTGTGGAGCGAACCACTGGGCAACGGCTGCGCCCTGCTGTGGAACCTGGCGCTGCTGGGCGGCATCGCCGGCATCCTCACCGCGCACACGCAAAGCCGCGAATATGCCGAGATGATCTGGCTGGTGGACGTGGCCGTAATGGTGGTGCTGCTGCTCAACCTGTTCAACGTACTGATGACCATCCGCCACCGGGTGGAGCCAAAGCTTTATGTCTCGCTCTGGTATATCACCGGCACCGTCCTCTGGTTTCCCATGCTCTACTTTATCGGCAACGTCATGTGGCGCCCGCCCACCGGCGCGCTGACCGGCATCGACGATACGATCTTCAACTGGTTCTACGGCCACAACGTGCTGGGGCTGTGGTTCACCACGGGGCTGCTGGCCGTCATCTACTACGTCGTCCCGCGCGAGACCAACACCCCGCTCTACAGCCATGTCCTCTCGCTCATCGCCTTCTGGGGCATTGCCTTCTTCTACACCGGCGTCGGCGGCCACCATCTGCTGTGGGCGCCCATCCCCTACTGGTTGAAAACAATTGCCGTCGCCGACAGCATCGGCATGATCCTGCCGGTGGCGGCCTTTATGATGAACATTTTTCTGACGATGCGCGGCAACTGGAACCGCTTCATGACCAGCATCCCGCTGCGCTTTGTCATTACCGGCTGGGCCGCCTATGTGCTGGTTTCGTTTCAAGGCTCCCACCAGGCGCTGCGCAGCATCAACCTGCTGACCCACTTTACGCAGTATGTGCCCGGCCATGCCCATCTCTCCTTGCTCTTCTTTTCCGCTTCCGTCCTGATCGGCGGGATGTACTACATCATTCCGCACATTTTCAAGTGCGAGATCTACAGCCGTACGCTGGCCAACGCCGGCTACAGCCTGTATGTGATCGGCTTTGTCTTCTTTTTCGGCGGTTTTCTGCTGACGGGTCTTGTGCAGGGGGCGGCCTGGCTGCACCAGGGGCTGCCGGTGTGGAGCGTGCTGCCGGGGCTGCGCCCCTATATGGCGATGCGCGCCGCCGGCGGCATCTTGGTGGTGCTGGGCTTTATGGCCTTCTCCTACAACATTCTGGCAACAGCCATCGTGCGCAGGCCGGTGGCGCAGCCTTTGCCGCCGGCGGAGCTGCAGCGCTCGCTGCTGATTTCCCCCACTACCTGAGCACCGCCTGAGCCGGGCGCGCACGGCTTGCTCATACAGCGCAGCACCAAAGTAGGCTTCGGCAGCAGCGGGGCCTTGTCTGGAAGGAGGTTCCGGCATGAAAATGACATTTACCACCACCATCGTCGGCGCACTGATCGTCTTTCTGGCCGTGGTGACCGCCGTCGTCTTTTTCCCCGGCCTGATCTGGGATCCGCCGCAGACTTTTATCGCCCACCCCTACAGCGAGGCGGAAGCGCGCGGGCGCGAGGTTTTCTACTCCAACGGTTGCAACTACTGCCACACGCAGTATGTGCGCCTGGAAGACACCGCCATGGGCGCGGCGTCGCAGGGCGGCAACTACACCTTCGATGATCCCATGATCCTCGGCTCCGAGCGCACCGGCCCCGATCTCTCCTACATCGGGCGCAAACGCAGCGAGCAGTGGGAGATCGAACATTGGAAAGATCCGCGCCGCATGTCGCCGCTCTCCATTATGCCCAGCTTCGAGTTCCTGTCCGATGACGAACTGCACGATATGGCGGCCTATCTCTTCAATCTGGGCGACCGCACATCGGCGCAGACGATGATCCTGCCGCCCGCCCACTATGCCGGGCAGGAGGACCCGCTCACTTATCCGCTGGTCACGCCGCAGGCCAACCAACCGATCGGCTGGGCCACCTGGCAGGCTGCGCAGCTCCAGGAAGGCAAGGAGCTGTATGTCGACCGCTGTCTCACCTGCCACGGCTGCGCGGGCAACGGCCTGGGCGCCTATGCCGGCACGTTGATCGTCACACCGGCGAATTACAAGCAGGAGCCGATCCGCAGCATGGCCGGCGACCAATGGTTCTGGCATGTCTCCGAGGGCGTGCCTGGCACGGTGATGCCGCCCTGGAAGGAGAGTTTGAGCGAGGACCAGCGCTGGAAGGTGATCCGCTATATCCAGCAGCTCTTCGCCATGCCGGTGGAGCGCGACCCCGATGAGGGCGACCCAACCGGCACTTATGCGGGTCTGACCAATCCACTGGCAAAAACCGTCGAGACCCTAGACGGGGGCAAGCATATCTTTATCCGCGAATGCTGGGTCTGCCACGGCGACGCCGGGCGCGGCCACGGCATCTACCGCCAGGGGCTGCTGCCGCTGCCGCCTGATTTCGGCGACGGCAATTACGGCACACTGCAGAACCCCAGCTACACCGACGCCGACTATTTCTGGCGCATCAGCGAAGGGCTGCCCTGGAGCGCCATGCCCGCCTGGAAGATTCACTATAACGAGACCGACATCTGGAAGCTGGTCTACTATATCCGTGTGAACTTTACGCAGACCGAAGCCCGCCCGCAGCCGCTCGCCGCCCCAGTCTATCCCGACGAGGCGCTTATTCAGGAGATGCCGCAAGCCGTTTCGGAGCTGCAGATCCGCGCCGGCGATCTGGCGCAGTACGACGCCGAAATGGGGGCAATGGCCGCCGCGGGACAGCAGATGTATCTGCGCATGTGCGCCCACTGCCACGGCCTCAGCGGCACAGGCGACGGCTGGGATGGACAGTATCTCAACCCCAAGCCCGCCGATTTCACCAGCGCGGATGTGCGTGGGCTGTCGAATGGAGACTTTTTCGCCCGCGTCAGCTATGGGCTGCAGGACTCGGCCATGCCCAGTTGGGGCGAATGGATGCCGTTTGCGGCGCGCTGGCATGTGATCAAGTACATTCAAGATGCCTTCATCACCGGCATGCCGCAGAGCGCCAGTGTCTATGACGGCAAGATTGCCGCCAACTTCGCCACCCTCAGCAAGCAGAACTGGCTCGACGAAGGGCATATCATCTCACCAACGCAGGGGGCGGACCTGTATACGCAGTTGTGCACGACCTGCCACGGCGACCAGGGCCAGGGCGACGGCGCGGGCGCCGCAGCTTCCCCCAGCGGCGCGCCGGCAGCCTTCCCCGCCAACATGACGGACGCCTATCTCTACTGGCGCGTGTGGGAAGGGGTTCCCCAAAGCGTGATGCCCCCCTTCAAGGCGCTCGCACCCGCCGGTGATCTGACGGCGGCAGGCGTCTGGAACATCATCGCGCATGTCAACAGCCTGCCGGGGCAGGGAGGAGGCCAATAATGGCGCTGGGACTCTGGGTCTTTGTCGGCTGGATGCTCTTTGTCGCCCTTACGGCGGTCGGCTTTCTGGTCTGGGGGTGGAAGCACAAACAGTTCGACAATGTGGAGGAGGCCAAGTATCGCATGTTGGAAGATCGCGAGCCGGAACCCTGGCCTGACAAACAGGAGAAAAAACCATGACTGCCAACGTCGCCAATCTAGGCGGAGAACTGTTCGGCATCCTCGGCTCCGCCTTTGTCCTCGGCGTCTTTGCCCTGGTGCTGGTGCTGCCGCACCGGCCCAAGACGCTGCCCGGCAGCAGAGGGCACCGCAGCCGGGCCGATGAAGGCGTGCATGAGGAAATCCGCGCCGACGGCTATATCGATGACTTTGCCGGGCGCATCGGCGAAGCGGGCGGCGCCCTGCCCTGGATTATTGTCGTCGCCATCCCCGGCATTTTGCTCTGGTGGCTGATCTATCTGCTGCTCTACTGGACGCCGCGCTAGGAGGAAGTATGGCCTACATCTATCAAGTCAGCTTTACCATCCAGCCGGCGGAACTGCCCCAACTGGAGATCGGCGCGCCCTTGCAGCGCACGCTGGCCTATCTGCGCGCCCTGCTGCCCTCGTTTGACGGCTTTGTCAACGCGCGCGCGGCCTATTCGCTGGACGACCCGCAACAGGTGCGTATCGAGTTTGCCAGCGTGTGGGATACCTGGGCGCAGCTCAAGGCGCACGGCGAGAGCGGTCTGGCGGAGAACAAGGTGCTGGCCGAGTTTTCGCCGCATATGCAGATCGAGAATCTGGCCAGCCGCGTCTATGCGGAAGTGAATTGAAGCCGCACGCGGCTGCCGGGGAGAGCAAAATGGCGGAAAAAGGAGTCTGTTCGCTCTGCGGCGAAGCCCTGCCGGACGAACCGCTGCGCCAACGCGTTGGCGCCGAGACAAAACTCTTTTGCAGTGCAGGCTGCCGCCGCGCGTATGGCGACGTGCATTCGGAGCCGGCGAAGAGCGAGGTTGCGGCGCTGAGCGGGAAACGGCGCGCGCTGGGCCAGTTGTTTCTCAACACTGAGCAGACCGCCTATTTTTCCGTGCAGGGCATGTACTGCGCCGGCTGTGCGGCGACGGCGGAAAACATCCTGCGCCGCCAGCAGGGCGTGAGCCAGGTCGAGGTCAACTTCGCCGGCGAGCGGGGGCGGATCGAGTACGACCCCGAACAGACCGACCTGGCGGCGGCGCTGCGCAAGCTGGAACGGCTGGGCTACCAGGCGCAGCTTCTCTCCGACGACAAGCAGCAGCAGGCGGAGCTGCGCCAGGAGCGGACGCTGCTGCAGCTGCTCACCGCCGCCGCCTTCGGCATGCAGGTGATGGTGATTTACCTGGTGCAGCTTTACCCGCTCTATGCCGCCCAGCAGTTCGACAGCCCCACGGTGCGCGGTCTGCAGTATCTGGTCTGGGCCTTGGCCACCCCCATCCTCTTTGTCGGCGGCTGGTCCATCCTGCAAGGGGCCTGGCGCGCCACCCTGGCGGCCACGGCCACGATGGATACGCTGGTGGCCGTGGGGACAGGGGCGGCCTACAGTTACAGCGTCTATATCACGCTGGTGGGCGGCGGCGAAGTTTATTTTGACTCCGTAGCCATGATCGTCACCTTTATCATGCTGGGGCGCTATCTGGAACGCATCGGCGGCGCGCAGGCGCGCAAGGATATCCGCCATCTGCTGCAGCTGCAGCCCACCGACGCCTGGCGCCGCGCCGGCGGCGAGTGGCAAAAAACGGCAGCCGCCTTGCTGGCGCCGGGCGACCAAATCCTGATCAAGCCCGGCGAGCGAGTGCCCGCTGACGCCAGAATCGTGGAGGGCGAGGCGGCGCTGGATGAGGCGCTGCTGACCGGTGAGGCCACCCCCGTCAACAAGGGGCCGGGGGCGGAGATTTTTGCCGGCGCCATCGTCAGCGACGAAGCGCTGGTGGCGGAGGTGGTGCGCCCGCTCGCCGATGGGCGGCTGGCGCAGATCACACGCATCGTCGAGCAGACCCTCAACGTCAAGCCGCCGATCCAGCGGCTGGCGGACAGGGCAGCAGCCTACTTTGCCTTCGCCATCTTTGCCTGTGCGCTGTTGACCTTCCTGGGCTGGTGGCTCACGGGCGCCGGTGTGGCGCAGGCGCTGCTGGCGGCGGTCGCCGTGCTGGTGGTGGCCTGCCCCTGTGCGCTGGGGCTGGCGACGCCTTTGGCGCTGGCGGTGGCGTTGGGGCGCACCAGCCGCGCCGGGGTGCTGGTGCGCAATGCGGTGGCCCTGGAAACCGCCTCCACTGTGCAGCGCGTGGTCTTCGACAAGACGGGGACGCTGACGCGCGGCCGGCTCAGCGTGACGGCGGCAGTCACCGTCGCCCAGCCGCCGCTGGAACAGTCGATGGCGGAACAGGCGATGGCGCCGGAAGAACTGCTCTGCCTGGCCGCGGCGGTGGAACAATATTCCGAGCATCCGCTGGCCAAAGCCATCCTGCGCGCCTGCCCGCACACGCCGGCGCCGGCGGGACAGTTCAAAGTGACGCGCGGTCTGGGGGCCGGCGCCACAGTGGGGGCGCAGCAGGTCAAGGCCGGCTCGGCGCGCTTTCTGGCCATCGACGCGGAGTGTCCGCTGTTCAGCCAGGCGCAGGCGCACAGCGCGCGCGGCGAAACGGTGGTGTGGGTGAGCGTAGATGCAAATGTGGCCGGTTTTATTGCCCTGCGCGATGAGCCGGATGCGCAGGCGGCGGCCACGCTCCGGCAGTTGGCGGCGGAGGGGATCACGGCGGTGCTCTTGTCCGGTGACAACCCGCACACGACTGCGGCCATCGCCCAGGAGTTGGGGCTGGCGGAACACGCTGGGGACGCCTCGCCGCAGGACAAGGCCGAGCGCATCCGCCAATGGCAGGCGCAAGGGCTGCGCGTGGCGATGGTCGGTGACGGGGTGAACGACGCGCCGGCGCTGGCGCAGGCCGATCTGAGCATCACCGTCGCCGGCGGCACGGATGTGGCGGGCGAGAGCTCCGACGTAGTGCTGACGCAGCGCGACCTCACCCTGGTGCCCTGGTTTATCGCGCTGGCGCGGCGCACACGGCGCACAATCGTGCAGAATCTGGGCTGGGCCTTTGCCTACAATCTGCTGGCGGTGCCCCTAGCCGCCTTTGGGCTGATCAGCCCCATCATTGCCGCCGCCGCCATGGCGACGAGCAGCCTGCTGGTGGTCGGCAACTCGCTGCGCCTGCGCCGCTAGCCGGCGCGGGCGCAGCACGGCCTCGCTGTCCCTCCCTTCACTTTGCGGGAATCGCGGCGATCAGGTATCGTTGCATGTTGCGTAGGGGAACGGGAGGTTGCGCCATGACGAATTTGAACAAACCGGAAGAATTTCAGCGCGTGCTCAATGAAGGGGGCTGGCTGCTGCGGCAGAATCGCCCGCAGGAGGCGATGGAACTGCTGCTGCCCCTGTACGAGATGGCCCCCACCAATGTGGATGTGGCGATCAACCTGGGCGGCGCCTATATTTTGCAGGCCAAGTGGAACAAGGCGGTGCGCGTGCTCAGCCGCGCCGCCGAGCTGCACCCCGACAATGTCATGCTCTGGATCAATCTGGGCGCAGCGGAGCTGGGCCGGCTGGAACTGGCCGGCCCCAAGCAGCAGGAGCGCGCCATCCGCGCCTACGAGCGCGCCCTGGCGCTGGACCCGAGCGCGCCCAACGTGCACTATCACCTGGGGCTAATCCACAAGGATCGCAGCGATTTTACGCGCGCCGCCGAGGCGTTTGAGCGCGCGCTGCACGTCAACCCCCACGACGCCGACGCCCAGCACTGGCTGCAGTGGCTGGCGCAGCGGCAGGCGGAAGCCGGCGAAAATGGGGAAAATGGTGACGAAAACGAGCAGCCGCATGAGTAGCGACGTTTCCAGCGCCGGCGAGCGGCTGCCAGGCGAGGCCGCCTGGCGCAATCCACCCTTCAAGGTGCGCGAAAATCCCGAACGCATGGCCTGGACGGTGCTGCTGGCCGCCTTTGGCGTCTTTCTGGTGCTGCTGGTCACGGTGCCGCTGGCGCTGCGCTTCACCATTCGCTACACCACCTCGCCGCAGACGGCCACGCTCGACCCCACCCAGGGTACGGTGCTGCTCTACCAGCCCGGCGCCACGGAGCCGGTCGCCATCACCGAACTGCGCAAGGATATCGCCGAGGGCAGCGTGATCGAGGCGGGGGACAGCCCTACCCAGGCCACGCTGCGGCTAATCAGCGAAGGCGCCGCCGATGAGGCGCTGGGCAGCGTGCAGATTTACACTGGCGCCCGCCTGGCCATTGAGCGGATGCGCAGCCCCCTGTTTGAGATGAGCACGGAGCCGTACCAGGTCAGTCTTTATTTGGCGCGGGGCCAGACGCGTGTCTTTACCAACAGCGGCCGGCAGCGCCCCCTCAGCGTGGAGATCAAGACCCCGCACGGCTCCATTATATTGGACACCGGCAGCTTCCAGATCGCCGTCACCGATGAGCAGACCGATGTGACCGTCAGCGCCGGCAGCGCCACCCTCGTTAAGGCGGGCCAACCCTCTTTGCCGGTGACACAAGGGCTGCGCGCCTGGATGACGGACGCCGCCCTGGCCGGCGCACCGGAGCCGGCGGCGCAAAGCCTGCTGCGCAACGGCAACTTCAGCGAGCCGATGCGCGACAGTTGGGAAAGCTACGTCATCGCGCAGAATGTGACGCCCGGCAAGGTCAACATCATGGAGCGCGATGGCCGCCGCGTGGCCTCGTTTGTGCGCCAGGGCGAAGACAACGTGCCCACCGAAGTGGGGATCAGCCAGACGATCAGCCGCGCCGTCAACGTCTATGACAAGCTCTCGCTGCAGATGGATGTCAAGCTGCTCTTCCAAAGCCTGCCGGGAGCCGGCTATCTGAGCTCGGAATACCCGCTGCGCGTGGAGATCACCTACACCGATATCTACGGCAAGGAAGGGCTGACCTGGGGCCACGGCTTTTATTTCCGCGACCCCGAAAATCCCAACTGGCAGATCGTGGGCGGCGAGCAGATTCCGCCCTTCAACTGGTACACCTATCACTCGCCCAATCTGATGGAACTGCTCAAAGACACGCGCCCGGCGCGCATCGACAGCATCCGCATCTATGCCAGCGGCTGGAACTACCAGAGCATGGTCAGCGAAGTCTACCTGGTGGCAGAATAGAGACCGGAATAGAAACCACAACAAAGCCCGCAATCAAGCTCGGAACCGAACTGCGCAGCGAGACAAAGGTAGGCTCAACCCGCATGACCGTGCGCCGCACCTGGCTGGCCGTCGCCCTCATCCTCTATCTGGCGCTGGCCGGCTACCAGTTGGAACTGCCCGGCCTGCACTATGACGAGGCCAAGGAAGCGGGCGTCAACGCCATGCAGTTGCTCACCGGAGCGCCGGTGACGGCCTTTCGCGACGCCGGCGTGTCTGTCGGCGGGCGCACCTGGCCGCTGATGGTGCAGGACTACATCGGCGCGCTCAATGTCTACCTGGCCCTGCCGCTGCTGGCGCTGACTGGCATCGGCGTACCCAATTTGCGGCTGCTGCCGCTGCTGTGCGGGCTGCTTGCCCTCTTGCTGCTGGAGCGGGCCATCTCCGCATGGTGCGCAAGCCTGCGCCGGCCCGACCTCGATCCCGCCCCTGACTCCCTGGACACACCGATTTCCCTGGCCGGCCTGTTTGCCGTCAGCCTGCTGGCGATCTCTCCCTCCTATGTTTTCTGGGCGCGGCAGGGTATCTTTGTCACCAACTTGATGCTGCCGTTTGTCTTTCTCTGCCTGTGGCAAGGGGTGCGCTGGCTGCGCGGTGGGCAGTCGCGAGCGCTGGTCATGGCGGCGCTGGGCGGCGGGCTGGCGCTCTATGCCAAGCTCTCCGCCTACTGGGTCATCGTCCCCTTTGTCCTGTTGGCGGGCGGTTGGTGGCTTTGGGCGCGGCTGCGGCGGTCCCCGGCGGCCCCCGCCCTGGGTTGGCGGACGGCAACGGCGGCGCTGGCCGCTTTTGTCCTGCCGCTGCTGCCGCTGCTGGCCTTCAACTGGCAGACGGGCGGCACCTGGACCTCCATCGGCGGCAACCTGGGGCGCAGCTACTATGGCGTGGAGAATGGCGACATCGCCGCCAATCTGCTCGTGCGTTGGGCGCAGGTGGGACAGGTGCTGCGCGGCGACCAGTTCTGGTATCTGGGCGGCGTCTTCGCCAATCCTTTGGCCCCCTGGCTGGCTGCGCTCTTGATCCTGGCCGGGCTGTGGCGCAGTTGGCGCAGCGTCCTGCCGCCTCTCCTGCTGGCGGCAGGCGCGTTTGTGGCCAGCCTCTTCACCGTCAGCGACCTGTTCGTCACCCACTATGTGCTTTTGCAGCCGCTGCTGGTAGCGGTGGCGGCTCTGGGGGCGGCAGCCTTGTGGGAGACGCGCGCAACCTTGCGTCCCCTGCTGCGCCCGGTTGCGGCGGCTGGGGCGGCGGCCGCGCTGATCCTCTGGCTGGCCTTCGACCTGGCCGCTGGGCTGCACTATCACCAGGCGCTGGCGCGCTCCGGTGGGCTGGCGGGCCACTCGGATGCCAGTTACCACCTTGCCTACCACCTGCAGTATAATGGTATGGGGTCGCCGCTTGCGCTGGATTGGGGCATCGACGCCCCTGTGCGTTTCCTCACCCGCGGCGCCGTCACGCCGATTGAGATCTTCGGCTATACGTCGCTCGCCGCCCCAGATGCCCAGTATCTGGCCGACTTAGTCCCGTTTTTGTCCAATCTCGATAACCGCTATCTGCTGCACGCACCCGCCGCCACGGTCTTTGCCGGGCGGCGCGAGGCGTTTTTCGCCGTCGTGCAAAGCCAAGGGCTGCACGCTGCGCTGGAGCAGGTGTTCAGCCAACGGGACGGCGCACCGCTGTACGAACTCTGGCGCGTATATGCTCAGTAGATTCTCAGTAGTTTTTTCGTAGGTTGCCGGCAGTCGACCCGTACACCACCATCCGCCAAACGTAGCCCGGCGACAGCCCAATGACGCAGCAAGTGTAGAACATTTGTTTGATCCATTGGCGGTGAGACTGTGCTACACTAGTCGATTGTGCGATCTGGGCGCGTCCGCCGGGGTCGCCGATCTATTTCAAAAGGAGATGTGTACTACGTTATGACTTTTCAGTTGCAACAAATTCACCCTCGCAGGCGTTTGTCGTTCCTGCTGACCGGCGCTTTGACTGGCGCCCTGACTGTGCTGTTGGTGGCGCTGCAGGTGCTTTCCCCGCTGGCGGCTTTGGCCCAGGAGGGGCCGGCCTCCACCACGGCGGCCACCTGGTTTGTGGACGGCAACACCGGTTCGGACAGCGGCGCCTGCAATGCGGCCTCCGCTGCCTGCAAAACCATCCAGAGCGCGGTGGATCGCGCCGGCAGCGGCGACACCATCTTGGTGGCGGGCAGCGGCGGCGGCATCGTCTACACCTATGCCGGCGGCAGCTCCTGCACGGACAGTTTAGGGGCGCAGGCGGTGGTCTGCATCGCACAAAAGCAGTTGATCCTGCGCGGCGGCTATCCCTCCGGCAGCTTCAGCGGCTACAACCCCGCCCAGAACATCACTATATTGGATGGCCAGGGCCGCACGCGCGGCGTCGCCGTGATGGGCTTTGGCAAGCCGGGGGCGACGGCGGTGGAAATGGCCGGTTTTACCGTGCGCAACGGCTACGGCTCCGGCATCAGCAAGCGCCCCGCGCCGGACAACTATTTTGGCTTCGGCGGCGGGATGATCGTTGAAGAGACGGGCACGCTCACGCTGCGCGATATGTTGTTTGATGCCAACCGCGCCGTGGGCAACGACCGCACTTCCGGGGAAGAAGGCGGCGCCGGCGCCGGTGGGGGGCTTTCGCTGCGGGCCACGCCGAATACCAACTTGGAGAATGTGCGTTTCACCAACAACCAGGCCATCGGCGGCTCCGGCCCCAAGCGCGGCGGCTACGCCCAGGGTGGCGCGATCTTCTCCTACATCTCCACAGTCAACGGCAGCAACGTGACCTTTGAGAACAACCAGGCGCGCGCCGGCAGCAGCGGCGGCTCTGGTGTAGCGTCGAATGGCGAGCGCGCTGACGCTCTGGGCGGGGCCACTTCCTTCTCGCAGGGCAGCAGCGTCACGCTCAACAACGTCAGCGCGCGCAGCAACCAGGCCATCGGCGGCAATGCGGCCACCTTTGCCGGCGGCGCTTTCGGCGGCGCCTTCTTTGGGGAAGATGCCCAAATTACACTCAATGACGCCGCCATCAGCGCCAATCTGGCGCAGGGCGGCGTGGGTGAGAACGGCTGGCTGGGCAGCGGCGGCGGTTTGATGGCCATCCACTCGACCGTCACCCTCAATCGCGCCGTGGTAATCGCCAACACGGCGCAGGGCGGCAACGGACGCGGCGGCAAGTTCGGCGTACCCAACGGCGGAGGCGTCACGCTCAGTTGGGTCTCCAATCAATACAACTCGCGCCTGAACATGACCAACAGCATTATCGCCAACAACCGCGCTCTCAAAGGTGAAGGGCAGCAGATCGAATACGGCGGCGGCGGCGGGCTGTGGATTCAATCGACCGAGGCCACCATTGAGCATTCCACCATCGCCAACAACGCGCTGGGCAGCGGCCCCGGCCAGTTTGGCCAGGGCATGGTGCTCTTTGCCACGGACACGGCGGCGGGCAAGCGGGCGTCCAGCGTCACCATCCGCAACAGCCTGATTACCGGCCACAGCGGCAGCGAAGGGTCGGCGGTGGAAGTGTTCTCGGGCAGCAGTGTCACCTTTGCCGGTGGTCTGTTCTATAAAAACACCTGGGACACCAGCGCCGGCAACCCCAACCAAGGGGGCAGCGTCGGCGCCATCAACGGGCAGAATACAATGGGCGAGGCGAACCCGCTCTATGTCGCGCCCGCTGCGCCGCAGTATGACTATCATCTACAGACAAAATCGCCCGCACGCGATAAGGCGGTCGGTTCGCAGCAACCTGTCGATGTCGACAACGAAACGCGCAGCGACGGCAAGCCGGACTACGGCGCCGACGAGTTTTCGGGGCCAGCCACCCTGCCGCTGGCGTATAAGGGGCTGACTTCCGGGCGCACCAGCATCTCGCTCTCTTGGGATGTGGATGCCGATACGGCGGCGGCGGCCAGCAGCTACCGGCTGAAGTACAACCAGGTCGGCGGCGGCCCAGGGGAAAAGACGGTGGACGCCGGCAAAGCGACAAGCTACACCCTGCGCAACCTCACCCCCTACGCGCTCTACAGCCTTCAGGTCGATGCGCTGGACGCAGCGGGCAACGTCATCGCCGGCGGCGGCCTGACCGGCATCTTGACCAGCGACCGCAAGGTGCATATGCCGTCCGTGCGCCGCTGATTTGAATCGGTGGCGGCCCAGGCGCGCCCCGATCCTCGCAATTGGCGACGATCGGCGCGCTGCCGCCGCGCCCCCGGCACTGCCCCCCAAATCCAAATGTGAGCGCCCCCAGCCA
>JBBRBX010000110.1:0-16800 GCA_038205395.1 Caldilineales bacterium | reverse complement strand
AAACTTACTCACTTGCGACCCGGAACTTCGTAAAAAGAACTCCGTCACCACCCATTTGCCCAAAGGCATTCATGCCCATCGCCGCACCAAACGGGCCCTTGACCCCTGATTTACCGGAAACTAAAGAGCTTACAAATGTCTTTAATGTTTGCTATGCTGAGGCAACAGGCAAGAAACCGGCTGTAAGTAACAGTATCCGTGTAAGTTCAACCAGCTTCTTTCCAATTCGCTTTGCGTGTTAGGTCGCGCTGTCACGCAGCTGCCGAAATCCGTCACAGCGCGCCCTCTTTCATTACTTCCATGATTGTTCGCTTCTTTTGGAAAGGGTCACAATGTGTAAGCCACGCAGTTCTCCATCTTCCATCCGTCTGTTCGTGCTCTGTTTTGCCCTCTTTGCCGGCATCCTGGCGCTGTTTCCCGCCCAAGTTGCCCTGGCTGTCGATTCGCCCAGCGTCACCGTCGCCACCCAGACTGAGCATATTGAAGGCAGCGCCACCAGCTTTGTCGTGCCGGTTGCCTTTCACAACGGCGATCAGGGTGACGTCAGTGCGGTCAGCTTTGTGCTCGATTATGACGCCGCCTGTGTCCGTATCAACGATGTCGACAGTGACGTCACCGGTGTGGAAGCGGGCTTTACCGGCGGCTTCGTCAATGACGCGGACGACGGCAAACTGCAGGTCGCGATCCGGCACCCCGACGCCCAGGTTGCGCTCACCAATGGCACACTGCTGTCGATCCAGTTCACACTCGAACCCGGCTGCCGCCCAGGGCCGGCCAACTTGACGGACCCCACGACTACCTTTGCCTTTGACGCCGTCAAGACGACCTTCGGCAGCACGCTGGGCGCCAACATCCCCGGTACGGCGACGGACGGCGTCTATACGCTTGACCTCAACCAGGCGCCGACCGACATCGCGTTTACGGCCACGGAAATGCACGAGAACCTGGCCGCCGAACGTGCAATAGGCACGCTGGCCGCCACCGACAGCGACACTGCGCCCGCAGATACCATGACCTTTGCGCTGGTCGCAAGCTGCACCGGTGCGTTCGACAACCAGGGCTTCACCTTGGACACGCTGGATTCCAGCATCGTGCGCACGGACCGCGCCTTCAACTTTGAGGCCGTGTCCAGCTACGACATCTGCGTCCAGGTCAGCGACGGCCAGGGCGGCGAGTATGCCAAAACCCTGACGCTAACGGTTGTCGATGTCAACGACAGCCCCACCGACATCACGCTGAGCGCCAACACGGTGGCGCAAGACGCGGCGGCGGGCACACCGGTGGGCAACCTGGGCGCCACGGACGAAGACGCCGGCCAGGCTTACACCTATGCACTCCTGACCTCCGGCGCCGGCAGCGCCGACTTCGCCAAGTTCCTGATCGAAGACAACGTTCTCCAGATCAACAGCCCGGTGGATTACACCGTGCAGCCGGAGTACAAGATTCGCGTCCAGGTTACTGACAACGGCAGCCTGCCCAAGACCTTCGTCAAGCAGTTCACGATCATCGTGCATGGCATTTCGCTGCTGGCGCTGCCCGGCGAACCGGACCTGCCGGTTGTCCTGGCCGGCGAGAACATCACCATCCCGGTCAGCTTCACGCCCAACGGCAACAACGTCCTGACCGCCACCTTCCAGGTGACCTACAACGAAAGCTGCCTGGACTACGTCGAACTGACCGGCCTCCAGTCCGGCTTCAACAACGGCGCCACGGACACGGCGGATGATGGCCTGGTCGATGTCAGCCTCACCACCGCCGGCCAGACGCCGCTGGCCCAGGGCGCACCGCTCAGCCTCGTCTTCCGCGGCTCCGCCGGCTGCGCACCTGCCGACGCCTGGACAGACCTCACCTTCAGCGCCGACCCCACGATGAGCGGCGCCGGCAATGTCTCCTTCGTCACCAGCAAGCGTAACGGCAAGCTGGCGGTGTTTGCCAATGACGCCTTGGGCGACTGCAACGCCAGCGGTGCCATCGAAGCCGGTGACTTCTCCGCCACTGCCCTGGAAATCTTCGACATCGAGAGCAGCGACAACAGCGGCCTGCGCCCCTTGCCCACCTCGTGGCTGTGGACGCCACAAGGCAGCAGAGCGTTCAGCGCCCGTGGCTGCGATTCCAACGCCGACCGCACGCTGGCTGTCGCCGACCTGACTTGTACGATCCGGCTCTTCTTTGGCGCTTCCTGCAACGGCAGCCTGATGATGGCCGCATCCGGCGAACCGGCGGTCGTGTCGGCGCCGGTGTCCGCGCCCGTCACCCCCGGCCAGGTCACGCAGGTGCCGCTGCGGCTGCAGAGCAATGACCATAATGTCGCCGCTTTTGCCGCCACCATTAACTTTGACCCGGCTCAGTTCAAGTTGGCCGCCGCTGACGCCGACCAGGATGGCGTGCTCGACGCCGTGCAGTTCCATCTGCCCAACGGCATGTACGCCGTGGCGGACTACGACGCCGCCGCCGGCAGGGTTGACCTGGTCGCCACCGGCATTGTGATGCCGCTGCCCACGCTGCCGGACGGCCTGCTGGCCACGCTGGCACTGACGCCTGTGGAGAACGCCACCGGCGCCAGTTCCGCCGTCAGCCTGAGCAATCTCTCCTTGGGCGACAGTGAAGGCGCATCCGTGCCGTCGCTGGCCGGCGTCACCGATGTACTCGCCCCCATGATGCGTCTCTTCCTGCCGGCGCTCAGCCACTAAACGGTTCGCCGATGCAGGGATTTTTGGGTGGCGGCAGCTACGGCTGCCGCCACCCCTTTTGAGACCGTGTGCCATGCAAAGTCTGCCGGGTCTGTTGTTGTGGGTGAGGCGGCGTTGGGCGCAAGGCGCCGCCGGGCTGCTGCTGCTCGCCCTGCTGGCGGGCTTTACCCTGCTGCTGCGGCTGGCCGTAACCGGTTCCACCAGCGCCGGGCCTGGCGTGGGAGTGGAACCCGCGGCGGGGCAGCCGCGGCTGAGCGCACCGCTGGAACTGATCGTCGGGCAGGACGGTGCGGCCGCCGTGCCCATCATCTTCACCGCCAATGGCTCCTCCATTTCCAGCGTGCTCTTTTCCATCGACCTCGACCAGCAGTGCCTGCTCTTTGACCCCAGCGACAGCGACCACGACGGCCGCCCGGACGCCGTCACCGTCAGCGCACCGGCGGCCTTTACGGTTTCGGCCCTCTACGATGCGCAAGATGTGGCCGGCGAACTGGATTTTCTGCTGGCTGACTATTCCCCGCCTTACGCCACCCTGCCCGACGGCCCATTGGTCACCATCCGCTTGCGCGCCACCTGCCTGCCGCCTGCCGGGGAAACGCTGACCATCCCCATCCATTTCTCGGCTGCGCCCGCCGCCAGCTTTGCCATGTCCAGCGGCAGCGCTGTGGCCGGTTCCACCGTCGATGGCTCCCTATTGGTCTATGCCGGCGACATTTTTCCGACACCGCCCGCCACCGCCACTCCCACGCCGGCCCCAACCACAAAACCGGCGCCGCAGCCCAGCGTGACGCCCACCGACCCGCCCACATTGACTCCTACCCCGACGCCTACTCTGATGCCTGCCGCCCCGCCCACACTGGTGGCGCCGCCGGCCTCGCCTACGCCGTCCGGGTGGCAGCCTGACTCGCCGCTGCTCCCGTCCGCCGGCGGCCCTGTGGACGACGATGGCGATGGGCTGCTCTCCTACGAAGAGGGCTTTGCCGACTGGGATGCAGACGGCATCCCCAACTTTTTGGATGATGACGACGATGGGGACGGCATCCCCACCCGCCTGGAGGGGCGCGGCGATGCAGACGGCGGTGGCCTGCCCAACTATCTGGACCTCGATTCCAACAACAACGGTCTTCCTGACGCCGCAGAAGTCGGCCCCGACCCCCTGCATCCGCTGGATGCCAACCACAATGGCATCTGGGACTTTTTGGAACTCTCGCTCTATCTGCCGTGCATTGTGCGCGGCGGATGAGTAATAATTCTTTTGCCTCCCACCGGTGCTATAATGGTCGCTTGAATTGCAACGAAAGACGAGGCGGCTATGGCAGGGAAGACAAACCGAATCAGACGGGCGGGCAGTGCGCTGCTCCTGCTTTTGCTGCTGCTGGCGACTGCCGCCGGCTGCGCGGCTCCCGCGGCGTCCGCACCTGCCGCGGCTACACCCACCGCAGCCGCCCCTGCGGCCCTGCCTGCCGACGCCCATGCCACTACGCTGGTCGCCCCCACCCTCTACACCTATCGCGTGCGCAACACGTTCCCGCATGACCCGACTGCCTTTACGCAAGGGCTGATCGTGCGCGACGGCCAGTTTTTGGAGGGGACGGGGCTGGAAGGGCGCTCCACCCTGCGCCGCGTGGAGATCGAAACGGGCCGCGTGCTGGAAGATCGCCCGCTGGCGGCTGAGTTTTTTGGCGAGGGCATCACCGAACTGAACGGCAAGCTCTACCAGTTGACCTGGCAAAACGCCACCGGCTTTGTCTATGACGCCGCCACCTTGCAGGAGCTGAGCCGCTTTCAGTACAACACGGAAGGCTGGGGCATCACCCACGACGGCCAACGGCTGATCGTCAGCGACGGCAGCGCCAATCTGCAGTTCTGGGACCCGCAGACGCTGCAGCCGCTGGGCAGTGTGGCCGTCTCGCTCTTCGGCCTGCCCATCTCGCAGATCAACGAACTAGAATATGTGGACGGCGCGGTGCTGGCCAACATCTGGCAGACCAACCTGATCATGCGCATTGACCCGGACAGCGGTCAGGTGACGGGTGTGATCGACCTGACCGGGCTGCTGGACTATGCACCGGCCCGGACCAGCACCCAGACCAGCGCCCAGCCCAATGTGCTCAACGGCATCGCCTATGACGAAGCGAGCGGGCGGCTCTTTGTCACCGGCAAGCTGTGGCCGGCGGTCTTTGAAATCGAACTGGTGGCCGTGCCGGCGACCCCCTGACCCACCCTGCGCCTGCCGACAAGCGTGCTGTACAGAACCCGGCAGCAGGCACCTGGGCAGACAACTGTGCAAAGGATCAAAACGCTCTGATGAACATTCTCCTGATCGGCAACGGCGGGCGCGAACACGCCATCGCCCAGGCGCTGGTGGCTTCTCCCCGGCTGACGCAGTTGTATGTCGCGCCCGGCAACGGCGGCACGGCCACCCTGCCCAACTGCCAGAATGTGGCGCTCCCCAGCGGCCCCGGCAGCAAGCAGATGGACGACCTGGTCGCCTTTGCGCGCCAAAAAGCGATCGACCTGACCGTGGTCGGCCCCGAAGCGCCGCTGGTGGCCGGTCTGGTGGATCGCTTTCAGGCTGCGGGGCTGGCGATCTTTGGCCCCACGCAGGCCGCGGCGCAGTTGGAAGGGTCGAAGGCCTTTTCCAAAGCTTTTATGCAGCGCCATGCCATCCCCACCGGGCGCGCCGAGGCCTTCAGCAACTTTGACGAGGCCATGCGCTATCTGCGCCAGTTGGACAGCATCCCGGTGGTCAAAGCCAGTGGGCTGGCCGCGGGCAAAGGCGTGCTGCTGCCCCCTTCACGCGAAGCCGCCGCCATGACGGTCTCCAGTTTGATGCTCGACAAGCGCTTCGGCGACGCCGGCAGCACGGTGCTCATCGAGGAACGGCTGCAGGGGCCGGAGGTGTCGGTGCTGGCTTTCTGTGACGGGCGTACGCTGCGCACCATGCCGCCGGCGCAGGATCACAAACGGCAGCTCGACGGCGACAACGGCCCCAATACGGGCGGGATGGGCGCCTTCGCCCCTTCCCCGCTACTCGACGCCGAACAACTGGCCGCCATCGAACAGACGGTGCTGCTGCCCACGCTGCAGGGGATGGCCGCCGAAGGGATGCCCTTTAGCGGTGTGCTCTACGCCGGGATCATGCTGACCGAACAGGGGCCGAAGGTGCTGGAGTTCAACTGCCGCTTCGGCGACCCGGAGGCGCAGGTGCTGCTGCCGCTGCTGGAGACTGACCTGCTGGAGGTGCTGCTGGCCTGCGTCGCAGGGCGGCTCGACCAGCTTCCGCTGCGCTGGAAGCCAGGCGCGGCGGTGACGGTCGTGATGGCGGCGCAGGGCTATCCGGGCGACTATCCGGTCGGCCACGACATCACCGGCATTGAAGCAGCGCAGACGGCGGGCTGTCAGGTCTATCTGGCCGGGGTGCGGCGCAAAGAGGATCGGCTGCTGACCGCGGGTGGGCGTGTGCTGGCCGTCAGCGCACTTGGCCCCACCATCGCCGCGGCGGCGCAGCGCGCCTACCGCGGCGTGGCTGAGATATCCTTTAACGGAGCGCAGTACCGGCGCGACATTGGTGTGCCGCTTTCCGCCGCCGCGCGCCGCCCGCCCGTGCGCGCCAAGAAGCGCCCCGCCAACCAGCCCAAGCGCCGCGCCCCCGGTCGCCCGCCCAATCCGCGCCGGTAAGATGCACAAATAAACTTTTTTTAATGAGGCATACAGCAGTTGCAGCCTATGGCAGAATCTACCAACAACCCAGCCGCCCCCGCCCAGCCGGAAGCGACGCCGGAGGCGCAACCGCCGCGCCCCGAACCGCAGGACGAAATCTTCACCACGGAACACACCGCCCTGATCGGCGGGCGGCCCCTGGCGTACAACGCCACCAGCGGGCGCATGGTGGTCAAGGATGAGGAAGGCAAGGCCAAGGCGGTGCTCTTTTTTGTCGCCTACACCTGCCTGCAAAGCGCGGAAGCCGGCCCGCGCCCGCTGACCATCTCCTTCAACGGCGGCCCCGGCTCTTCGTCGGTCTGGCTGCATCTCGGCCTGCTCGGCCCGCGCCGCGTGCTGGCGGGCGACGCCGGCGCGCCGCTGCCGCCGCCCTACCAACTGGCCGACAACGACTACTCGCTGCTCGACGTGACCGACCTCGTCTTTATCGACCCAGTCGGCACCGGCTTCAGCCGCCCCGCGCCGGGCGAAGAGGCCAAACAGTTTCACGGCGTGGAGCAGGATGTAGCCTCGGTGGGTAAGTTTATCCGGCTCTACGTCACCCGCTACCGGCGCTGGTCCTCGCCCAAGTTTCTGATCGGCGAAAGCTACGGCACGACGCGCGCGGCGGCGCTGGCCGGCCATCTGCAGGAGCAGTATGGCCTCTACCTCAACGGGCTGATGCTGGTGTCGGTGGTGCTCAACTTCCAGACGCTGGAATTTCTGCCCGGCAACGACCTGCCGTACATCCTCTATGTGCCTGTCTACGCCGCCACGGCCTGGCATCATCGGCGGCTGGCGGACGACTTGCAGGCGGATCTGGCGGCTGCGCTGCGGGCGGCGGAAGCGTTCGCCTACGGCGACTATATGCAGGCGCTCTTCCAGGGGGACACCCTGCCCGCCGAGCAGCGGGCGAGTGTGGTGGCACAGTTGGCCCGCTTCACCGGGCTGTCGCCCGCCTATGTGGAGCGCAGCAACCTGCGCGTGGAGTTGATGCGTTTCTGCAAGGAGCTGCTGCGCGACGAGCGGCGCACTGTGGGCCGGCTGGACAGCCGTTTCGCCGGCGCCGACCGCGACGCCGTGGGCGAAACGATCAGCTACGACCCCAGCATGGCGGCCACCCTGGGGCCGTATGCAGGCGCCTTCAACAGCTACGTGCGGGAGGAGCTGGGCTTTGCCAGCGACCTGCCCTACACCGTGCTGGCCCGCCTCTACGAAAGCTGGGACTACAGCAAGCATCAGAATAAATTCCTCGACATGAGCGAATCGCTGCGGGCGGCCATGACGCAGAACCCCTTCCTGCGGGTGATCATCGCCAACGGCTACTTTGACCTCGCCACCCCCTACTCGGCTACGGAGTATACGGTCAACCATCTGGCGCTGGAGCCGGCGCTGCGTTCCAATCTGCAGATGACCTACTACGAAGCGGGGCACATGATGTATGTGCACGAGCCGTCGCTGCGCCGGCTGGCCGACGACCTGCGCGCCTTTGTGACGGGGGCGCTGCCAGAGGGCTGAATCCGCATACAAGAGTGTTGTCGGGCGAAATCATTCACAACCCTGTAGGTCACGCTTGCAGCGTGACGGGCAGCCCTGCCGGCGAGCAAAGCCGTGTCACGCTGCAAGCGTGACCTACACGCCACAAGCGTTTCTCCGTCAAGCCACTGTGTGCGCCCGCTTGCGCCAGCCTTCGGCGTTGACGCCCTTGATCAGCAGCCAGAAGGCGAAGAGCAGCTCGCCCAGCAGCGCCGTCACCAAGACGACGGAGGCGTACAGCTCTTCATACTGCGGCAGCAGAAAATTGCCGAAGCTGTCCAGCAGATAGCCGAAGGAGGCGATGGCCAGCAGGATGCCCAGCAGCTTGGGGAAGTAGCCCGACCGATAGACCAGATAGCCCAGCAGCAGGGTGTGCAGCCCAAAGAAGAAGCCCCAGACCAGCGCCACATACTCGTAGGCGTCGAAAAAGAGATAGGTCAGCGCCTGAAGCTGCGCACCGCTGAAGACCGCCAGATAGCTCGCCCCGCTCACCAGCAGCAGCACCAGGACGTAGTTGATCAGGTTGACGCCTTGCAGCACCGCCATCGACAGCCGAGCCGCCGCCGCCGCCAGCGAGAGGGTGTGGCTCACTGGCTTGAGCAGGGTATAGAGTATGGCGATCAGCACGACTTCGGTCAGAAAGACGACGGCGTCGCTGACCATCCCCAGGCGAAACATGCCGTCAAACGCCGTCACATTGGCGGCTGTAGCCGCGGCGTCGCCCGGAACCAGGATCAGGGATCGCATATAGAAAAAGCTGAAAATGCCGCCGGCGGCGATCAAAAGATAGAGCAGCCCGGCGGTTCTGGCCATACGCTGAATGGTGCGCAGATCGCGAGTCTCTGCCGCCGCTGTTGTCGCCTGCTGCGGGGTGGCGGCGGCGCGTACGCTTTGCTGCATGGATGTCATGGAAATCCTCCTTTTTGGAACGATACGGGTCGGAACCTCACCAGTTGGAGCGGCGCCTGCCCTGGACGAGCCTGCGCTCGGCAGGCGGCGCCTTGTTTTGGATATGTCCGACAGCATAGCGGCTCCGGGGTATGGCTGTGCAGCTACGAAAGTAGGGTTTTGGGGTATTGCTTGCGGGCGGGGAAGTACTACCTGACAATAATTGAAAGCAAACGATCAGCGAGCGCAGCGCGCAGGGGTGTTATGATCAGAGCTACAAAGCAAACCCGGACGGCACGCCGTGCACGTCCGCTACCTTGTATTGAGAGGTGCGTCCAATGACACAACACCGTTCTCCTCGTTCAATCCCGCTGTGGCAGATCGCGCCCTTTTGCCTGCTGCCGCCGGCGCTGGTGGCCGGCGCCAGTCTCTACTGGGATCTGCCCCCTTCACTCTTTTTGTTGACCTTTGCGCTGGCGGGGTTGACGCTGGCGGGGCTGCTCGCCACCCGTCCGGCCGTGCGCTGGACGCTGGTCGCCGTCGCCATTGTGCTGCTGCTCCTGCTGGCCGTCGTCGGCGGCGACCTGTCCCATTGGACCGCCGCCGCCGTCACCTGGATGCAGAGCGGGTTGGGGGGGATGTAAGCTCCCCCACCCAGCCCGCCCGTCTACGTGGTCCTACGTCAGCCCGGCGGCCTGCCACAGCGCATCCATCGCCTGCGAAACGGCCTGGACGGCGGCGGCGGGGTCCTGGGCAGCAAGGTCATTGAGCGGCTGGTTGAAGGGTTCGGTGGTGACGGGGCCGGCATAGCTTAGCCCGGCCAGCTTGCGCAGAAAACCGGGCAGGTCGATCACCCCGGTCTCCATCGGCAGACAGCGCACCTGATCCTGCAGGTCGTCGCGCGCCACACCGGCGGGCGCATCGTTGATGTGCACGGTCACAATATCATCCGCGCTGATCTTGTCCAGGTCGTCCAGGCTGCCGCCGGAGGTGTAGAGATGCCAGGCGTCCAGCAGCAGCCCCACATTGCCCGTGCCGATGTCGGTGGCCAACTGCAGCATCCCCTCCATCGTGTAGATGAATTCATACGCGTGGCCGCGGCGCAGGCTCTTGGGGCCGATGAACTCAATGCCGAAGACGCAGCCCTGGTCGCGCAGCACCTCGGCGATGGGGCGAAAGCGGTCGATGTGCCACTGGTAGTTTTCGGCGTAAGGCCGCGTGTCGGAAAAGGAGAGACACCAGGTGGCCGTGCGCCGGCAGCCCAGCTCGGCGCCCAGCGCCGCCAGCGCCGGCAGATCGGCCAGGTCGTCGCGCCAGCTTTCCTGCGTCCAGGCCACCGGCAGCCCCCACTGGCCGGGCAGCACATCGTTCTGCGCAAACAGATCGCGCACGGCGGCCACGCCCTGCGCCTGCGCCAGTTCCGCCGCCTCACGGATGTTGAAGTCGATGCCGGCGAAGCCCCCCTCGCGCGCCAGCACGATGGTCTCGGCCAGCGTCTTGCCGCTGATGCCGATGGCGCCGGTATTCAGGTTTTTGAACATGTTGCCCATTGCAGATTCCCTCATTGATTTTTTGTACTGGTTCTGTTGGTTTATGGCTGTTTACGCCCAGGGGTCGAGGATGATCTTAGCAGAGTCGCGCGAAATTGAACAGGCGAACGCCTCCTGCACCCGGCTCATGGGAAAGGTGTGGCTGATCAGCAGGTCGAGCAGGGGCGAACGCTGGATCACCTGCATGACGTTGAGAAATTCATTCAAGTTGTAATGCCACGACCCCAGCAGCGTCAGCCCCTTGCGGATCAGATCCGGGCTGATGCGGACCGCCAGATCGTCCATGCACTCACCGATAAAGGCGACCGTACCCTTGCGCCGCGTGGCGTCGATGCAGAGCCGCTCGCCCGCGGTCGTGCCCGAACATTCCAGCGCGCAGTCGACGCCGCGGCCTTCGGTCAAGCGGCGAATCCAGGCCACAATCTCCTGGTCGCGCGGGTCGAGCACCGCCTCGGCGCCCATCTGCAGGGCGCGCTCGGCGCGCCAGGGGGCCATTTCGGCCACAATCACGCGCGCGCCGCGGAAGCGGGCATTGACCACCGCCCCCAAGCCCACCGGCCCCGCGCCCGTGATCAGGATGGTGGTGAAGGCGTCCACGCCCATCTGCTGCATGGCTCCATACGAGGGTCCCAGCCCGCAGCAGGCCAGCGCGGCGTGCGCATAGGAGACGCCGTCGGGAATTTTGGGCAGCAGCCAGTCCGGCTTGAGCAGATATTGGGCGTAGGTGGCGCGGCCCTTGCGGTAGGTGACATTGGGGCCGATGGACTGCACCTGCTCGCAGTGGATATAGTCGCCGGCCACACACAGCGGGCAGACGCCGCAGCCGTAGAGCGGCATGGCCACCACGCGGTCGCCCACCTGAACGCGGCCCGGCTGCGCCACGGCCACCACCTCGCCGGCGGCTTCATGGCCCAGCGCGTCCGCCGGCTCGCCACTGAGAAAGAGCTTGTACTCGGTGCACATCGGCGCCGCATGAACCTTGACGACCGCCCAATTATCAAAAGGCTCCAGATCGGGCGTTTCCACCACCAGCGCCTGCCGCTCGCCGCGGATTGCAACCTGCTGCATACTCAGTCCTCCAGATTGAGCCGGCGCATTTCGTCCGGCGAAAGGGTGATGTCCAGCGCGGGCAGCAGCTCGCGCAGCTCGTCTATACTCTGCGGGCCGACCAGCGCAAAGACCGGGAAGGGCTGGCAGAGCACATAGGCCAGCGCCACCTGCGCCGCCGTGACGCCCTTTTGCGCCGCCAGCGTGCGGGCGCGCGCCAGCCGCTCCCAGTTGTCGGCATTGAACCAGCTCCGCACAATCGCCTCGGGCGCAGGGACAAGTCCCCCCTCCGGCTGATAGCGCCCGCTGAAAAAACCGGTCGCCTGGCTGCTCCAGGCAAAGAGCGGCAGCTTGTGCTCGGCGTACCAGGCGCGTGCGGCCACGTCCGAGGCGCTCAGGCAGCCCGGCCACATCGGCTCGTTCCAGCGCGCCAGCGAAAGATTGGGGCTGCTGGCGGCAAAGCCCACTAATTTGTGGGCGCGCGCATAGGCATTGGCGGCTTCGATGCGCTCACTGCTCCAGTTGGAGCCGCCAAAGGCGCGGATGCGCCCCGCGCGCAGATGCTCGTTCAGACACTCGACCAACTCGCCTACCGGTGTGGCCGGGCGGTCAGTGTGCATCATGTAGATGTCCAGATAGTCGAGCTGCATGGTCTCCAGCGTGGAGAGAAGCTGCGCCGTAAGCCCCTCCGGCGTACCCGCCTCATCGCGCGCGCCTTTGCCGATGATGAACATCTCCTCGCGCACACCGCGCAGCCGCAGCCACTCCCCGACCGCCTTTTCGCTGCCGTAGACATAGGCCGTATCCAGCGCGTTGCCGCCCTGCTCGTAGAAATAATCCAGCAGAGCGCAGGTCAGTGGCAGCCGATCCTTCTGGAAGATCATCGTCCCCAGCACCAGGCGCGAGATCGGCTTGTCCACCCCCTCCACGCGGCCATAGCTCATCTTGTGGTCGGGCTGGCGCGCCAATGGCTGACCGGAGGTCGGCAGCGTCAGCGCCGCCGCCTGCTCATTAGTGAAGAGCAGCCCTAACTCGCGCCGCCAGCCGTCCAGCGTCAGCATATTGCCCAGGCTGTCGGCCCAGGACATAGCCGGGGACTGGCGCGCGTCCAGGAACTGCGCCACGCTGTCGGCCTCCAGGGCGTAGAGCGGCTTGTCGCTGGGCGCGGCCACCTCCTCCACACCCGGCTTGCCGTCCGTATAGAGCAGGATGCCCACGCCCTCGCGGCCCCGGAAGCGGTCGGTGTCGGGCAGCCACGGGTTGCGCAGCAGCAGATGGCCGCTTGACCCCCAGACGCTGACGGTGTTCTCCAGCCCAAGCTGCAGCCCGCAGGCGACTTCCGCCACGATGTCGCCGGGGAAGTGGAGCAGGGCCGACGCCCATTCATCCACGCCGCTCTCGGCCCCGATATGGCCGAAGGCCTTGATCGCCATCTCGCTGCGGTAGCCGTTGCTGTGGATGATGGGGTTGGCGAAGGGTTGGCCCAGCGCCGCGCCCGCGATCAGGCGCGCGATCGAAACGGGATAGGAGCCGACATCTAGAATCCCGCCGCCGGCAAAGGCGCTCTTCAGGCGCACGTCCTCGTTGGGGCCGCCCATGTTGTAGCCGAAGGAGTCTTGGATGCGCCGCACCTCGCCGATGGCGCCGGCGCGGATCAACTCCTGCAGTTTGGCGGTCTGCGGGTGGCAGCGGTACATAAAGGCTTCCATCAAAAAGACATCGTTGGCGCGCGCCGCCTCGAGCACGGTCATCGCCTCCGGCTGGTTGGTCGTCAGCGGTTTTTCGCACAGGATATGTTTGCCCGCCTCGGCGCAGCGGATCGACCACAGCGCATGCAGGTGGTTGGGCAGCGAAATGTAAATGGCGTCGACGGCGGGGTCGGCCAACAGTTCCTCATAGCTGCCATAGGCGTGCGGGCAGCCATAGCTCTGGGCAAAGGCGGCGGCGGCGGCCTGCGTGCGGCTGCCCACAGCATAGAGCGTGCCCGTTTGCGAAGCGGGCAGTTCGACGGCAAAACGATGGGCGATGCGCCCGGTTCCCAAAATGCCCCACGCAACTTTTTTTTCCATAAGGTTGTCCGCTTTCCTGAATGCGCCGATGTGTAAATGCATGAATGATTAAATGCGCCACTGCATGGAGACGGGCGCTTTCTGCGCCGCCGACTGGACGATGGTGGCCAATATCTCGTCGACCTTGTAGCCGTCCACCACATCGGGCGACTGCTGCTGTCTGCTCTGCAAGCTTTCCACAAACGCGCGAAATTCCAAAGTCCACTGACTTTGCGGCGGCGGATAGATCGTGCGCGTCTGGCTCTCGTCGCCAAGCTGCAGCGTGAGCACGCAGGGCAGCGTTCCCTCCCAGTTGGGGGAGGAGAGTACAACGCGGCCCAGCGTGCCGATCACCTCGACGGTCTCGAACCAGCCCTGCTGGCTGTGGCCGATGTGCGGGATGGTGGTGAAGATGGTGGAGAAGTAGACGGGCAGCCCGCTCTGCATATCGAGCAGCACAGTGGTGGCCAGGTCGCGGCGCGGCTGCTGCGGGTCAAAGGTGATGCGCGCATCGACCGCCTGCGGGTCGCCGAAGAGCATACGCGTCACATCCAGCAGATGGCTGCCGCTGTGATAGAGGACGCCCCCGCCGCTGCGCACGGGGTCGGCATGCCAGGTGGCGGGCGGGCGCGGCTGCCGCTCGCGCGAGCCGACGACGACGCGCACATGCGCACTCAGCAGGTCGCCTAACTGCGGGAGCAGCTCCTGTAGCAGGCGAAAGCCGGGGCTGTAGCGCTTCATGTAGCCCATCTGGAAAAGCTGCTGCGGGCGCTCCCGCATGGCCGCCACCAGTTCGGCGGACTCCTGCGGCGAGGTGGTCATGGGCTTTTCGCAAAAAACGTCCTTGCCGGCGGCGATGGCGGCTTTGGCCAGCGCGTAGTGTGTGTCGTTGGGGGTGGCGAGCAGCACGGCATGCACGGCGTCGTCGGCCAGAACGGCGTCGAACTGCGGTGTATAGGCGGCGTCCAGCCGGGCGGCCAGCGCACTGCCGGCGGCCTGGTCGGTGTCGCAGACGCTGACGATCCGCCCGCCGGAGCCTTGCAGCGCGGCGATATGAAAGTGGGCGATGATCCCTGTCCCGATCAAGGCTAAGTTGGTTGACATACGGCATTCCTCGCGTAAGCTGGCTGATGGTTGGGTGTAGGTGGTCAGGAAGCGGGCTGCCGGTCTAGCCCTTCAGCCCCGTCATCGTCAGCGCATCGACAAACTGGCGCTGGATGACCAGGTATAAGAGCAGAATCGGCAGGGCGACCAGTGTGGCCGCCGCCATGATGGCGTCCCAGCGCTGGTCGGCAAAGGCATGGTAGCGCGAGAGGGCAATGGGCAAGGTCACCATCTCATCGCTGCGAATCACGAGAAAGGGCCAGAGAAAGGCGTTCCAAGACCAGTAGAAGTTGATTACCACGGCGGTCAGCAGCAGGGGCTTGATGATCGGGTAGGCGATGCGAAAGAGAATCTGCAGTTGGTTGGCCCCGTCGATGACCGCCGCATCGATATAGTCGTCCGGGAAGGTGATGAACGCCTGGCGCAGCAGGAAGATGGTAAAGGGCGTAATGGCATAGGGCAGGATGATGCCGGCAAAGCTGTCGAGCATCCCCAGGCGGCTGACCTGCAGAAAGAGCGGGATCATCAAAATTTGCTGCGGCAGGATCATCAACCCCAATACCAGCAGGAAGAGCAGCCCCTTGAAGGGAAACTTCAATTTGGCCAGCGAATAGCCCACCCAGGAGGAGAAGAGGACATTGATGGCGACGCCCACCACGGCGACGATTACGCTGTTGAGCAGGGCGCGCAGTACATCCATCGTCTGCCACACATAGGTGTAGGCCTCCAGCGAAGCCTGCTCCGGCAGCATCATCGGCGGGTAGGTGAAAATCATATACGGCTGCTTGAGCGAGGTGTTCACCATCCAATAAAGGGGAAAGATCGAGATGACCGCTCCCACAATCAGGATGAGATAGAGCAGGCTGCCCTGAAGAAGCCGCCGCAGCCGATCCGAGCGGCTCTGCACCCGGTAGCGCTGCGTCGGGGGGTTTTGCGTCTGGGGATTCTGCGTCGGGGGAGTCAAGGTTGATCCGGCCACCGCATGTGCTCCTTTGGGCTAGTAGGTGTTCCGCTCAAGCAGCTTGCGCTGCACAAAGGTCAGAATCAGGATCAGAATGGTGGAGGCGACGCCGATGGCATTGGCGTAGCCCAACCGGCTCCAGACAAAGCCTTCGTAATAGAGATAGAGCAGCGTGGTCAGACTGCTCCCGCGCGGGCCGCCGGCGGTCATCAGCAGCGGCTCGGTGAAGATGTTGAGGCCCCACAGCGTGCCCATGATCACCGAAAAGACGACCACAGGGTTGAGCAGCGGCAGCTTGATCTGCCAGGTTGTCTGCCAGCCGTTGGCGCCGTCGACTTCGGCGGCGTCCAGCACATCCTTGGAAAGCCCCTGCAGCCCGGCCAGGAAGAGCACGGCATAGAAGCCGACGTCATTCCAGATTTTCATGATGGCGATCGAGGGCATGGAGAAGGTCTCGCTGGTGAGCCAGGGCACCGGGCCGATGCCCACAAAGCTGAGCAGGTAGTTGATCACGCCGCTTTGGGTGGCGAACATCCACTGCCAGACAATCGACATCACGACGACCGGTACAATCACCGGCAAAAAATAGATGCCGCGGAAGAGGGCGCGCCCGCGAATGAGCGAGCTGTTCAAGAGCAGCACCACCAAAAAGCCGCCCATAATCGAGATGGGCACCTGGATCAGAATATAGACAAATGAATTGCGCAGCGCGGCGAAAAAGTCAGGGTCGCTCAACAGCTTTATGTAGTTCTCGAAGCCGATATAGGTCATGGTGTCGTTGAGGATATCCCATTTGGCGACGCTGCCGTAGAGCGCGATGTAGAGCGGGTAGAGGGTGAAGAGCGCCAACTGCAGCAGCCAGGGCGCCACCAGCAGCAGGGCGATCTTGTCCCAGCGCCCGCCGCGCCGCCCGCTGCGCGCCGACCGCCACAGCCCGCGCAACCCGCCCAGCCGCGCCATCTCCACTCCGCTTTCCTGCATTATCGTCCCGCCCCTTCTCCCTATTAAATTCGCCATCAAAAGGCGATCGCGCCTGCCTGCGCTGTACAAGCGTGTTATCGCCCTAACTCATGAGCCAGTAGCCGTAGGTCACGCTTGCAGCGTGACACTGCTTTGCCAAAACCATGAGCAGCCATGTGGTAGTGGTAGGTCACGCTTGCAGCGTGACACTGGAGTTTGGCTTTTTTTGGTCTCGTTTGGCACGCCCAAGCAGTAAGGAAAGGCGCCAGGGACAGGTTCAAGCCCTGGCGGCAGCGGTAATGGCGTTCCAAAGG
>JBBRBX010000109.1:0-16929 GCA_038205395.1 Caldilineales bacterium | reverse complement strand
ACAGGCGGAGCGCCCGTATGTGGGGCTGATCTTTGACCTGCCTGTGGCCTGGGGCGCCTATGCCGAACTGCTGACGGCCCCCGCACGGCTGCCGTGGACACTCTTGGGGCTGCTGGCCGCAGGCACGGCGCTGGCCGGCTGGGGGCGGGCAGGCCGCAGCTTGAAGCGCCTGGCGCATTTTCACCAGGCCACCCTCTTTTTTGCCTTGCAGTTTGGCTTTGTGCTGGGCTTTATCCTGCTGTTTGTCGGCGGCCAGTGGCGTGAGACGCGCTACTTGTTTCTGGTGCAGCCTGCCTGGCTGCTGCTGGGCGCGGCTGGTGCGGTGTGGGGGGTGGACTGGCTGGCGGCGCGTCTGCCGAACGCGCCGGCCTTTCCAATGCGGCGCCGCTGGGCTGCCGCAGGGCTGTTCACCCTGCCGGCGCTGCTGCTGGCCGTGTCTTTTTGGCAGCCGCTGCAAGGCGTGCTGCACAACCAGGTGGAAGGCTATGATCGCGTGCTGGCCTATGTGGCGCAGGCACGCGAGCCAGGCGATGTCACCATGTCGCCGCAGCCGCCCGCCTGCGCCTTTGTGCTGGGGCCATGCGACTACTATGCCGTGCAGCGGGTCTATGAAGAATTTGTTGTGCCTGCTGGGCTGGACGGCGCACTGGTGGACCGCTGGTCGGGGGCGCGCCTGCTCAACAGCGCCGCCGCCTTACAGCGCGTTATCCAGGAAGCGCCCGCCGTCTGGCTGATCACCGACCGCTTCCGCCTGGCCACGCGCTACGACGAAGCGTTTTTGCGCACGGTGATCGAACAGTTCGACATCGCCTTTGAAGAGCGCGGCGTGCTGGCGCTGCGGGCGCAGGGGCTTCGCCCCCAGCCGCTAATGGTCGTGGACGAGCCGCTGGCCGAACCGTTGACAGCCGGCCCCTTGTCCGTCACCCATTGGGCGCACAGCGCGCCGCAGCCGGGGCAGGAGCTGGCCGTCACCCTCACCTGGCAGGCCAACGCGCCCATCGACCGCCAGATCAACAGCTCCTTTCGCCTGGTCGACGCCGCCGGCCGCATCATTGTGCAGAAGGACGGCCCACCGGCGCGCGGCATCCTGCCCACTAACCTCTTTTTCACGACTCCCTTGCCTGACAGCAAAGTGCTGCCCCTGCCCGCCGATCTGCCGCCTGGCCCTTACCAACTGCAAGTCGTCGCCTACGATGTAGAGAGCGTCATCCCGCTCAGCCCGCCGCTGGTAGTGGGGCAGGTGGTTGTGGGAGAGTAAGTGTGCGCGCGGAGAGGGCGTCAAAATCGCCGCCGCGGGCGCTTTGCGGCTATAATGAGTTGATGTGCTATGTTCAGGGCGGCTTTCGCCGCGCAATGATGCAAGGGCTGCTGGCGGTAATCCTGGCCGTCGCAGTGGCGGTAGTGGCCCACCAAGGGGTCGCGACTGGGGTTACAGCCAACAAACTCCCGCCCCCCCAACCGCTCCACCCGCAGGCCCCACAGTGGCAAATCGGACCGCTGTCGATCGGACAGTTGCAGATTTATTCCAGCACGGTCTCGCTGCCGACCTTTCCCTACGAACGGTACCAGAGCGACGGCTTCGACCCGCAGTACAACTGGCATTACAAACGCTTTGACTACGAACGCTTTCGCAACGAAGCGCCCAGCCCGGAACCGCGCACCTACAAGACCATCGTGCTTGAAAATGAGTATCTGCGCCTGATTCTCCTGCCCGAAGTAGGTGGGCGGCTGTGGCGGGTGATCCAAAAATCCACCGGCGATGATCTCTTCTATCACAACCCGGTCGTGATGCCTTCTCCGTGGGGGCCGGAACAAATGCAAGGCTGGTTTGCGCTGGGTGGTCTGGAGTGGGGGCTGCCCGTGGCCGAACATGGCTACGCCTGGGGAACACCCTGGGAGGTGACGGCGTTAGAAAATGATGGGCAGCAGGCTGCGGTCACGCTGACGCTGCCGCAGAATGACCAGACCCTCGGCGCAAGTATCAAAATCGGCCTGGCAGCCGCGGAAGCAGCCTTCACGGTTACACCGGCCATCACCAATGTGAGCAAACAACCCGTGCGTTTCGCTTTCTGGCACAGCGCAGCCCTCGCACCCGGCAAGGCCAATACACCCAGCGCAGAGACGCGCTTTATTATCCCATCCGCAAAAGTGGCGGTGCACAGTACAGCCGACAGCACACTGCCGCGCACAGGCCACACCTTCGCCTGGCCGGAGATCGGCGGGCGTGACCTCAGCCGGCTGGGCAACTGGGACCAATACCTGGGCTTTTTTGAATGGCCAGCGGCGCATGGCCCCTTCGTGGCGGTCTATGACCCAGTCCAAGATGCCGGCGTCGTGCGTCTCTTCCCCAATGCCAGCGTGCGCGGCAGCAAGGTGTTTGGATTAGGCTGGCAGAATCCACTGGACAGCAGCTACTACACCACGGACGGCTCTTCTTATGTAGAGCTGCATGGTGGGTTGGCCCCTACTTTTGCCGATCAGGTGGCGCTTGCCGCCGGCGACACGCTCACCTGGAGCGAAACATGGTATCCGGTCAGCGGCATCGGCGGCATCAAGAGCGCCAGTGAACAGGGCGCGCTGACCTGGCAGCGCAGCGGCAACGGCGTCTGCGTCGGCTTCTATCCGACACATCGCTTTGCCGGCGACCTCGTCATCTCAGCCGGCGCACACGAAATGGAACGCACAGCAGTGACGGCCCAACCGGATGCACCCTTTGCCGCCTGTCTGCCTTTCACCGGCCAGGTCAGAATGCCGGATGATGCGCAGCTCACGGTGCAGATGATCGACAGCCATGACGTCTCATTGGCGGCAAAATGAGATTTACGTGCAGCGTTGCAACAGGTAGATGGGTATGAATAACGAGTCACGATTTCCGGCATGGGCCTGGTGGATAATCGGCACAGTCACGATCCTGGCGGTGTCTATCCTGATTTTTTCAATTGTGCTGGGCGTGCGCGCCGGTCAGCAGCAGGTGGAAATCCAACGCCGTCAGCAGATCGGCATCGCGCTGCAGCAGGCTACCGACGCCCAGGCGAGCGGCGACCTGCAAGTTGCCCTCGACGCCTACCAAAAGGTGTTGGTGCTGGACCCCAGCAACGATATCGCCCAGCAGGGGATCAAGAATCTTCTCGCCATCGCCGGTAGCGGCGCACCTCTTGCCGGTGCCGCAGCGCAGTCGCCGCTGGCCGAACCGGCTGCCGCCGCGCAGGCCCCCCCACCCGAATCTGCGGCGGGCCAAGGCGAGGCCGGCGATGGCGTAGTCACACCCGCCGCCACCCGTGCCCCCACGCCGACCAGTGAAGCGTTGGCGCTGAATTACTGGAATTCCGCGCAGGAATCCGTGCGCGCGGGCCGCTGGCAGGAGGCGCTGGTCAATCTTACCTCGCTGCAAAAAGTGGATCCGTTGTATCGCAGCAGTGATGTCGCCGACCTCCTGTTTCAGACCTATACCAATCTGGGTGCGGAGCAGGACAACGACGACAACCTGGAAGGTGCGCTGCAATATTATGAAAAAGCACTGCTGCTGCGCCCCGATTCCCTGGAGGTGCTGAGCGAACGCAACCTGATTACCGCCTATTTGGATGTGCTGACCTATTCAGATGCTGACTGGCCGCGTGCGATTGATCTTTTGGAGACACTCTATACGGAGGACCCGCAGTATCGCGATGTCGAAGCGCGTTTGCAGGATGCCCACTCGGCCTATGGCGACCAACTGGCGACAACCGAACAGTGGTGCCTCTCGCTCGACGAATATGAGGCGGCGCTGTCGGTGCGCAACCAGCCCAGCCTGGCGCAAAAGCGCGATGCGGCGCAGGTGCAGTGCGACCAGGTCGGCAATGTAGCGCAGGCGGGTGCAGGCGGCAGCGCAACAACTACCGGCACAGTAGCGGCGGGAACAGGGGCAGCAGGCGGGACATTCAACCCCGGTGGCGGCCCGGCCATTGGCCGCATCCTCTATTCCAGCACCGACCCCGTCAGCGGCGAATTTGACGTGATGCAGCAGGCTGTGGGTAGAGGGACGGCGGCGCAGCCGCTGCTGCAGGATGCAGCGCAGGCTGCGCTGCGCAGCGATGGCATGCGGCTGGCCTTTCGCAACCAGCGCGGCAATGCGGCAGGAATCAGTTCGTTTGACCCCGACACGGGGCTGATGCTGCGTTTCACCGGCTATGCCGAAGACAGCGCTCCCAGTTGGAACCCGGCCGGCAGCCGTGTGGCCTTTGCTTCCAACCGCGAAGGCGACCGCCGCTGGCGTATCTATCTGGTCTGGGCGGAAACGGATGGCGTCGTCGATACGCTGGGGTACGGCGAAGCCCCCAGTTGGCATCCCAGCGCCGACCTGATTGCCTTTCGCGGCTGCGACCAGTCAGGCAACAACTGCGGCCTGTGGACCATGAACAGCAGCGGCACGAGCCGTGCGGCGCTCACCACAGTTCCCGACGACAATCGCCCTAGTTGGTCGCCCGACGGCAAATTTGTGGTCTTTATGAGCAGTGGGCGTGACGGCAACTATGAGATTTATCGCGTGGAGAGCAGCAGCGGCCAGGTGACGCGTCTCACGGAAGATGCCGCGCTGGATGTACTGCCGGTTGTCAGCCCAGACGGCGAGTGGGTGGCCTTCGCTTCCAACCGAGATGGCAGTTGGAAGCTGTGGGCCGTGCCCAGCGAAGGTGGTTTGGAGCATATAATCGCCCCCCTCAGCGGCGATATCAGCAACTGGCCGGAACAGGGCCTGCAGTGGGTGAACTGAAGGGCGCACGTTCGCCAGTCACAACACAACCGGATAGCGGATCAGGTGCGGCGACTTGTGCAGTCGCCGCACTTTTTTGTGTTTATGTTGTCTGAGTTCTGCCCATTTTTTCCTCCTTGACGGCAGCACAGTGGTATGATATATTACCCTACGTACATGTGAGCTCATTTGTTCATTTGAACAATGCATTCACTGTAGGCGCCACCGGAGCGCCTGTGCGTCCGGCTCCCTTTGTTCCCTGTTCTAAATCGAGAAAGTTTATATGCGTATCCTCATTATCGGTGGAACCGGCCTTATCAGTGCCCCCATGACGCGTTTTCTGCTGGCGCGCGGCGATGACGTGACACACTACAACCGGGGCCGTCTTGATCTCTATCCGGCGCTGGCGGAAGTCACCACGGTGCACGGCGACCGCACCGACTACCCCAACTTCGAGCGCCAGATGCGCGAGCTGGGCACATTTGACTGCGTGATCGATATGGTGGGCTATGCGCCGGAGGATGGCCCCAGCATCGTCGCCACGTTCCGTGGACGCACAGGCCACTTTATTTTTTGCAGTACGGTGGATGTCTATTGTAAGCCTGCCGCCCGCTACCCGGTGACGGAGACGGAGGGCTATGGTGGTCTCAACAGCTACAGCCGCAACAAGGTGCAGATCGAGCAGACGCTGTTCGACGCCTACGCCGCCGGCGACTTTCCGCTGACGGTAATCCGCCCGGCCTACACCTATGGGGAAGGGCGGGGGCCGATCCATTCCTTTGGCGGGCGCACCAGCTATATTGACCGCATCCGCCAGGGCAAGCCGATTGTGGTGCACGGCGACGGCAGCTCCTTCTGGACCGCCTGCCATAAGGATGACGTAGCGCGAGCCTTTGTCGCCGCCACGGCCAATCCGCAGACCATCGGCAGGAGCTACCACACCCCCGGCGAAGAGTGGATGACCTGGGATATGTATCACCAGGCCGTGGCCGAGGCCATCGGCGCGCCGCCGCCGCAGTTCGTCCACATTCCCAGCGACACCCTGGCTGTGGCGGCGCCCAGACATGCCGGCGTTTGCGTCGACAACTTTCAGTTCAACAACATCTTCGACAGCAGCGCGGCGCACGCAGACCTGGGCTTCCGCTATACGATCCTCTGGCGCGAAGGAGTGCAGCGCATGGTGCGCTGGCTGGACGAGCACGACCGTATTGAAGCCTGGGACGTCGACCCCTATGAGGATCGGCTGATTGCCGCCTGGCAGCGCAGCGGCCGGCAGCTTACGGCTGACCTGGCGGCCAATGGAGGGATCGAGTGACCAGCGACGCACCTGCCTCGGCCACATCTGCACTGCTGCGTTCACGCGCGCCAGCGCAGGCGCGCCCTAGCCTGGGGGCGCGCCTGCGCCGCGGCTGGGATCGCAACGGGGCTTTGCTGCTGATGGCGCTACCCGGCATCATCCAGATTTTTGTGTTTGCGTATCTGCCCATGCCTGGGCTGCTGCTGGCCTTCAAAAACTATCGGGCGGCGCAGGGCATCTGGGGCAGCGACTGGGTGGGCTTCAAGAACTTTGAGTTTCTCTTTTCCACCGGCGACGCCTGGCGCATTATCTTCAACACCCTGTTTCTCAACTCGCTCTTTCTCTGTTTCACGATTGTGCTTGGCTCGCTGACCCTGGCCATCCTTCTGCATGAAATTTATGACCATTTCGTGACGCGCTTTTACCAATCGATCCTCTTTTTCCCGCACTTCATTTCGTTTGTCATCGTCGGGTATTTTGGCTTTGCCTTTCTCAACGCCGACAACGGCATGATCAATGGCGCTCTCACCAGTTGGGGGCTGGAGCCGATCAACTGGTACGCCGAGCCGAAATATTGGTCGGCGATCCTGGTGCTGATCAGCATGTGGAAGGGCATCGGCTACTTCGCCATCATCTATCTTTCGGGCATGTTGGCCATCAATCCGGAATTTTACGAAGCAGCGCGCATCGACGGCGCTTCCAAGTGGCAGGAAGTGCGCTTTATCATGCTGCCGCTGATCCGCCCGCTGGTCATCATCAATGTCCTGCTGGCCGTGGGCCGTATCTTCTATGCCAACTTCGACTTTCTCTACAACGTCACGCGCGATGCCAGCCTGCTGCTGCCGACGGTCGATGTCATCGACACCTATGTCTTTCGATCGCTGACAGCTGTCGGCAACTACAACCTGGCTTCGGCGGCGGGCTTTTTCCAGGCCAGCGTCGGCTTTGTGCTGGTGCTGGCGGCCAACTGGTTGGTGCGCCGTTACGATTCCGACCAGGCGCTCTTTTAGAAGGAACTATGATAATGTCGACGAAAACCAAGCGCGGCCAACGTTCGCAGACACAGATTGTGCGCGGTTGGATTCATGCCATCCTGATCCCGCTCTGCATCATTTCCATGATCCCGCTGCTGCTGATTGTGTCTGCCTCGTTTACGGATGAGAAGACGATTGCGCGCACCGGCTATCAACTGTGGCCGGCCCAGTTCAGCACCTATGCCTACGAATTTTTGTGGAAGCAGCCGGAGCAGCTGCTCTATTCGTATGGCGTCTCGATTTTTGTAACCGTTGTGGGCAGCGCGCTGAGCCTTCTGATCATGTCCATGCTGGCCTATGCGATTTCCCGCCGTGACTTTGCGCTGCGCAATATCATCACTTTTTATGTTTTCTTCACCATGCTGTTCAGCGGCGGACTGGTGCCCTACTACATCCTGGTCACGCGCACGCTGCAAATCAAAAACAACCTACTGGTGCTGATCCTGCCCTATCTGGTGACGCCCTTCTTTGTGCTGCTGCTGCGCACCTACTTCGCCTCGCTGCCGCGCGATCTGATTGATGCGGCCAAGGTGGACGGGGCCAGCGAGTGGCGGGTCTTCTTCCGGATCGTCGTCCCCTTGTCCACGCCCGCCCTGGCCACGGTCGGCCTCTTTTCCATTCTGCTCTACTGGAATGACCTGTGGCAGGCGCTGCTGTTTATTGATTCCCAACGTATGTACCCGCTGCAATATCTGCTCTACAAACTCATTCATGATGTGCAGATGATGCAGGAAATGGCGGTGGCGCAAGGCACACCCGTGCCGCACCAGTCGGTGCGCATGGCAATGGCGGTCATTGCCATCGGCCCCGTGCTGTTTGCATTTCTGTTTGTGCAAAAGTACTTCATCCGCGGCATCACCCTCGGCGGGTTGAAAGGCGAATAAAGCGAAAGGAGAAAACAGATAGCCAGGAGAACAACAGTAAAACAGCAGTAATCCATTGAACCGGTAAAATGATGGCTTTCGCACGATTGTAAACGTGTCATCACGCATGAGTAGGTAGGAAGGAAAGAGCTATGTACGCAAAGCGATGGTTGTACCTTGTGATTGTGGCGGCCATGATCCTGGCCACACTTGCGGGCTGCACAGCAGTGGCGCCGTCGACCGGCGCCGATACGGCGAGCCAGGGCGCAGTGACAAGCGCCAACGCGCCGACGCTCGACTACTATTACGTCGCCTCTTCCGCCAGGCCGGAAGACTTGCAGGAGGTCGAAGACGCCGCCAATGCGATTCTGGTGGATAAAATCGGCGCCAAGATCAAGCTGCACCCGTTGACCTTTGCCGACGTCACCACCAAGGCCCCGCTGATCCTGCAAAGCGGCGAGAAGTGTGACCTGATGGCAATGAGCGGCTTCAACCCGTACAACAACGGCGTCGCCACGGGCAGTTTGCTGGCGCTCGACGATCTGCTGCCGCAGTATGCCCCCACCACCTGGGCAGCTTATCCTGCCGATGTCTGGAATGCGGCGCGTGTGAACGGCAAAATCTATGGCTCGATCAACAACACCGGCGGCTGGCTTTCCTACGCCGGCATGTGGGCGCGCCAGGACTTGCTTGACAAGTACAAATTTGACTGGCAGAACACCACTACGGTCGAAGAATGGGAGCCTTACTTTGACCAGATCGTGGCCAATGAAGACGGGGCGATCCCGCTGGTCTCCACCGATGGCTACTGGGGCCGCACCTGGTTCCCCGGCTACTATGGCTACGACCCTGTCGATAAGGGCATCGGCGCACCGCAGGGGCAGGGCATTATCGGCGTCAAAGTCGACGACGCCAGCCGCCAGGTGGTGGCCGTACCGTGGACGCCGGAGTACAAAGAAGCTGTCGAATTGGCGCGGCGCTGGTACGAGAAGGGCTACTATCTCAAGACCCCGCCCACCGACTCAGAAATGGGCGCCCTGCGCTCGGCGCTCAAGTTCAGCACCTTCCACTTCCCCGGCACGGGCGAATTCTCCACCAAGGCGATGGCCTCCAATGAGTGGAACAACGTCCCGATCATGACGCAGCACCTGCAGACGAATCCAATCGTCACAACCGGCGCCATTCAAGGCTCGATCACCTCTGTCTGCACCACCTCCGAACATCCCGATCTGGCCGTTAAATATATTGAAGAGGTCAACACCAATCCCGAACTGCTCAACCTTCTCAACTTCGGTATTGAAGGCAAGCATTGGGTGTGGGTGGACAAAGACAAGAAGGTCATCAGCTATCCGGAAGGGGTGGACGGGCAGACGGTCGGGTACAACCCCAATGCCTACTGGCAGTTTGGCGACCGCCACAACCTGTATTTGATGGATGAATCCGACATCGGCGTCTTTGACCGCATCGACACCGGCATGGAGAATGCCCTCTACTCGCCGGTGCTGGGCTTCACACCGGATCGCACGCCGATCCAGAACGAGATCGCCCAGATCAGCACGGTGGCCAAGCAGTACTGTGACCCGGCGGAAAAGGGGCTGGTTGACCCGGCGACCGGGCTGCAGGAGTGCCAGGACAAGCTCAAGGAAGCGGGCATCGACAAGGTCGTGGCCGAAATCCAGCAGCAGGTCGACGCCTGGGCCGCGGCCAACGCGCAGTAAGCGCAGGCGAGAAATTGCAGCAAATGAAAAAACGGGGCGCCGCCGGCGCCCCGTTTGCTTTGCAATTTGTCTGCCGATTTCTGCTTTTTGGCTGCCTGCCGGCTATTCGTCTTCCAAGCTGAGCACCGACATAAACGCTTCCTGCGGAATCTCGACCGACCCCACCATCTTCATGCGCTTTTTGCCGGCCTTCTGTTTCTCCAGCAGTTTGCGCTTGCGCGAGATGTCGCCGCCGTAACATTTGGCCAATACATCTTTACGCATGGCCTTGACGTTGGCGCGGCTGATAACCTTGTTGCCGACCGAAGCCTGGATCGGCACCTCAAACTGTTGGCGCGGGATGATTTCCTTCATCTTGGAAACCAGCCGCTGCCCCTTGTGAAAGGCAGTGTCGCGGTGCACAATCACACTCAGCGCGTCTACTGGGATAAAGTTGACCAGCACGTCCAGCTTGACCATGTCGGAGGCGCGATAGCCGTCTAAGTTGTAGTCCATGCTGGCATAGCCCTTGGTGCGCGCCTTGAGATCGTTGTAGAAATCCACGACGATTTCGGACAGCGGGATCAGACAGACGATTTCCACCCGCTTGGTGTCCAGCCAGGTCTGATTCTTGAGTTCGCCGCGCCGTTTGGTCACCAAGTCCAGCACTGCCCCGATATATTCAGCCGGGGTGAAGACGCGCAGTTCGCACCACGGCTCTTCGATATGCTCGATCTCGGTCGGGTCGGGCAGCGCCGCCGGGCTGTCGATAGCGATCAAGGAGCCATCCGTCTTGAGCACCTGGTATTCCACCGAAGGCGCCGTAAAGATGATGTCCATATCATACTCGCGCTCCAGCCGCTCCTGGACGATCTCCATATGGAACAGCCCTAGAAAGCCCAGCCGGTAGCCAAAGCCCAATGCCTGGCTGGTCTCGGCTTCATAGGTGAGGGCGGCGTCGTTGAGCTGCAGCTTCTCCAGCGCATCGCGCAGGTCGTTGTAATCTTCGGGGTTGGACGGGTACAGCCCGGCAAAGACCATCGGCTTGAGCGGGCGATAGCCGGGCAGCTTCTCCGTGGCAGGCTGCGCCGCCAGCGTGATCGTGTCGCCTACATCCAAATCCTGCAGCGTCTTGAGACCGGTGGCGATGTAGCCCACCTGTCCGGCGGACAACTGGTTAATCTGCAGCATGGCAGGCACCAGCACGCCGATCTCCAGCGGCTCCAGCATCTTGGCGCTGTTCATGGCCAGCAGGCGCGGCGTGCCGTTGATGACGCCGTCGATCACGCGCACATAGGCAATCACGCCCTTGTACGAGTCATAGCGACAGTCAAAGACCAGCGCGCGCAGGGGCTGATGCAGGTTGCCCGTGGGCGGCGGCACATGCTCGACGACCTTTTGCAGCACTTCACCGACGTTGATCCCCGCCTTGGCGCTGATGCGCGGAATATCCTCCGCCGGCGTGCCCAGCAGATCCTCGATCTCCTGCGCCACCTCGTCGGGCATGGCGGCGGGCAGGTCGATCTTGTTGATCACCGGCACGATGGTCAGGTTTTGTTCCAACGCCGCAAAAAGATGCGCCATCGTCTGCGCCTGGATGCCCTGTGTGGCGTCCACCACCAGCACGGCCCCTTCACAGGCTTGCAGCGCCCGGTGCACTTCGTAGGAAAAATCGACATGGCCGGGCGTGTCGATCAAATTGATTTGATATTCTTGACCATCTTGCTTATAAATCATGCGCACGGCGCTGGCTTTGATCGTGACGCCTTTCTCCCGCTCCAGATCCATCGAATCCAGCAACTGCTCGCGCATCTCGCGCTCAGTCACCGTATCGGTTGCCTGGATCAGGCGGTCGGCCAGTGTGCTTTTGCCGTGGTCAATGTGGGCGATAATCGAAAAATTACGGATGTGATCCTGGTTCATGGACAAATTATACTTGGGGTGAGGCGAAACGAGGAAAGTGTTGTGCAGACAAAAAGAACCAGCCCACCTGCGGCTGGTTCTTTCGCCTGCTGCCGGACGCAAGGGCTTCTACATCCGCTCGCGGAACCAGTCGATCGTCTGCTTCATCCCCTCTTGCAGATGGACCTTCGGCTCCCAGCCCAGAAGGGTGCGCGCCTTGGTAATGTCGGGCCGGCGCTGCTTGGGGTCGTCCATCGGCAGCGGCTCAAAGCAGATGCCGGCCTGGTTGCCGGTCAGCTCGTTGATCACGCTGGCGAACTCATAGATGGTCAGTTCCGCCGGATTGCCGATGTTGACGGGGTCGGACTCGTCGCTCAGCAGCAGGCGGTAAATGCCATCCACCAAGTCTAGACAATAGCAAAAGCTGCGCGTCTGTTTGCCTTCGCCATAGACGGTCAGCGGGTCGCCGCGCAGCGCCTGGCCGACAAAGTTGGGCACCACGCGGCCATCGCGCAGCCGCATGCGTGGGCCATAGGTGTTGAAGATGCGCACGATGCGCGTCTGCACCCCATGCGAACGATGATAGGCCATCGTCATGGCCTCGGCAAAGCGTTTGGCCTCGTCGTACACGCCGCGCGGCCCGATCGGGTTGACATTGCCCCAGTAGGTTTCCTGCTGCGGGTGCACCATCGGGTCGCCATAGACCTCGCTGGTGCTGGCCAGCAGAAAGCGCGCCCCCTTCAGCAGCGCCAGCCCCAGGGCGTTGTGCGTGCCCAGGCTGCCGACCTTGAGCGTCTGGATCGGCAGTTCCAGGTAGTCAATTGGACTGGCAGGGCTGGCAAAGTGTAGAATGGCGTCCAGGGGACCTTTGATGTAGATATACTCGGTGACATCGTGATGGATGAACTGAAAGCTGCGATTGCCGGCCAGATGCGCAATGTTGTCAGTGCTGCCGGTAATCAAATTGTCCATGGCAATCACATCGTGGCCTTCAGCCAGCAGCCGGTCACAGAGGTGGCTGCCGAGAAAACCGGCCCCGCCGGTGACTAAAACACGCATAGTGTTACTTTTCCCCTTGATTAGAATGAATCGATACCAACTATGCTGCAGTGTAGCCGAGTTTGGCCGGCCTTGATCTAATATTCCGCTTACAATTACCGCCCTTGCAGGTGCGCGCTTATGTTTCCCGCCCTACCATTTGGTCCCCTCACCCTGCCCACAGGACCGTTTTTTGTTCTGTTCGCCGTCTATTTTGGCCTGGATGTCGCCGCGCGCAGCGGCAGGCGGCTGGGGCTGCACGTCGATGACATCTGGAACAGCGGCCTGCTGGCGCTGCTGGCAGGCGTTGTGGTTGCGCGGCTGTGGAACGTCTACCAGTTCTGGTATGTGTATGCGCAAGAACCGCTTTTGATCTTCAGCCTGCGCCCCAGCGGCTTTGCCCTCTGGCCCGGTCTGGTGGCCGCGCTGATCGGCGGCTACGCCTATCTGCTGCGCGCGGCGCTGCCCCCCTTGCCGGTGACCGCCGCCTTTGCCCCCGGCGTGCTGGCGGCAGGCGTGTTTCTCAATGTGGGCGACTATCTTACCGGCGCACTGACCGGGCTGCCCAGCGATATGCCCTGGGCGCTGCCCTATTTCGGCGAAATGCAGCACCCGGTGGGGCTGTACCGAGCCGTTGGGCTGATCCTGGTGCTGCTCCTGGTCTGGTGGCAGATCGACCGCTGCGGTCCGCAGCGCACGCTCTATCTGGCAGGCATGGGCTGGGGGCTGGTGCATCTGCTGGCGGATGGCTTTGCCGCCAACGCCGCCTTGATCGGCCCCTTCCGCAGCAGCCAACTGCTGGGCCTGGCGGTCGCCCTGCTCTGCACGGCGCTGTTGGCGCTGGACAAGCCACGGCAGACGGCGGATCCGGAGCTGCTTACTGCGTCGGCTGCTGCCCCGGATCCGTCACACACACCACCAGCAGCACCCCTTCCCTGATGGTGATGGTGGCCGGCGGGGCGGCAATTTCGTTGCTCACGCCGCGCGTGCTGCCGATGGCCAGTGTGGCGTCGGTCAGCGGATAGGCCAGCCCCGCATAGGTGATGCCGCTGACGAGAGGGCTGAGCGGGATGGCGCTGACGGTGCTGCCGGGCGCGGCGTGCAGGGTCAAGCATTCGCCGCTGCGCAGCACCTGCGCCAGCTGGTTGCCCTCCGCCAGCCGCAGCGGCACAGGCCATTGGCGCTGCGCCAGGATCAGCAGATTGGCCAGCGTCTGGTCCAGCCGCCCGCCCAACGCCCCCAGCAGCAGAATCTCATCCGCCCCTGCGCGCAGCCCGCGCTCAATGGCCAGTTCCAGGTCGGTTTGATCCTTAGCCACGGGATGGCGCTCGATCGCGACCCCCTGCGCGCCGAGCTGCGCTACAATGGACGGTTCCAGCGAATCCAGATCGCCCACGACCGCGTCCGGCGCAAGCCCAAGCGCCAGAATGTGCCGTGTCCCCCCGTCAGCGCCGATCAGATAATCACCTATCCGCAGCCAGTGCGCCAGGCCGTCATAATCGTGGACTTCCCCGTTGACAAAGACAACAGCACGCATCAGCAACCCCGATCAAAAGAAAACCTGCCACAGAAAAATAATCACCATCAACAACGCCACCACCACTTCAAAGACGGTGGAGACCAAGGAGGCGGTGAAGTAGGCGCGCACAGCCGCCCAGGCCGCCGGCCAGTTGCCTTTGACCAGCCGCTCGATCAGCAGCATGCCCAGCAGCGCACCAAGCAGCGCGCCAAAGAGCGTGCCGACTATCGGCAGACCGCTGAGCAAAATGCCTCCCAATACGCCGCCAACCAGGGCGGCGCCGATGGCTTTCCAACTCACCCCGGCGCGGCGGCTGAGGCTGGTGGTGAAAAAGAGGTCCGCCGCCCAGGACATGGCCGCCAGCACGCCCAGCACACCCAACGTCAACCAACTGACCTCGGCAAAACCATCCGCCCACGCCCACACCAGCACACCCAACCAGATCAGGATCGGGCCGGGCAGCAGCGGCAGCACCGCCCCGATCAACCCCAAAACCACCAGCGCATAGCCGACCGTCTGCAGCAGCGCCACAGTCGCTTCATTCATCATGCCCCTCCACCCAGATATTTCCTTCCTCTACGTGGAGACGCACGATCCCGTCGCGGGCAAACAGAGGGGGAACATCGATGCCCAGTTGGCTGTAGAGGGCGGCGGGCACACTGATGTCGGCCAGGTACAGTTCCCCGCAGGCGGTCGCAGCGTGCGGCTCTACAAAACCGCTCTTGGGCAGCGCCAGCGTCAGCGTGGCCACCGCCTGGATGTGCGGCGTAAACACGCTCCCGCTGCCGCTGTCCACCCCGCTGGGCGTGTCGAGGCTGAGAATGGGGGCGACGCTGCTGTTGGCAAGCTGGATCAGGCCGCGCGCGGGGCCGCGCGGTTCCCCGCGCAAGCCATAGCCGATCACAGCGTCGATCAGCAGGTCGCAGGGCGGCAGTTCCCAGCCCCCTTCCGCCCAGGCCAGCGCCGCGCCCATCGCCTGCAGCGCCGCCAACTGCTGGGCGGCAGCCCCGCGATATTCCGCCGCGGGATAGGAGCAGACCACCTGCACCCACGCGCCCCAGTTGAGGAGATGGCGCGCGGCGGCCAGGCCGCCGGCGCCGTTGCTGCCGCGCCCGGCCAGCACGACGATGGGGCGGTCGACGAGTTCATCCTCCAGCAGCCGGCGCGCCAACTGCGCCAGGGCGCGCCCGGCGTTTTCCAGCATCTGCGGCAGGCTGATCTGATACTCCTGCACCATCAGCCGGTCCAGTTCACGCACTTGAGGCGTAGTCAGCAGCGGTAGCGGGCGGCGCGGCGCCACCTCAGGCAACTTCCATCGGCAGCCAGGCGCGGTGCAGCAGCCAGATGTTGGCGGCGGGGTCCCACTGCAGTTCATAGCTGCTGCTATCGACTGCTTGCAGCAGATAGCAGTGCAGCCGCTTGCCGTTCACCATCTCTTCCCAATGGCGGCCAATGGTGTCAATATAGCGGGTGCGGTCGCGCCAGATAAACGACGTAGGCCGCACATCGCCACTGGACGTGACGCGGATCAGCGTGCTGACTTCTTCATTGACCAACAGTTCACGGTTCATTCGATCTCCCATCCAGATATTCCTCCATCATTGCCAGCGCACGCACGGCGCTCAGCAATTTGTTGCCGCTGCGATCCGCTTCCCACACATGGCGCTCGCCGCGCTCGCAGCCGTCCGCCGTACTGAGGTGCAGATAGACAGTGCCGGTGGGCTTGTCCAGCAGCCCGCCGCCGGGGCCGGCGATGCCGGTCACGGCCACCGCCACCTCCGCCGCATACAGGCGGCGCGCGCCCTGCGCCATCTGGCGGGCGACGGCTGCCGAGACCGCCCCCTCGCGCACGAGCAAAGCGTGCTCCACCGCCACAACCGCCTCTTTGGCCGCGTAGCTGTAGACAATGGCGCCGCCGGCGAAATAGTCGGAACTGCCGGGCGTTTCCGTGATAAGGTGGCCGATCAGGCCGCCGGTGCAGCTTTCAGCGGTGGCGCACATCATACCGCAGCGGCGCAGCTTATCGCCAACGCGTGCGGCAAGTGCAATGGCTCCCGCATAGTCAAGCGCTGAGATCATTTTATCTCTTCCAATCGCCGCCCCAGCAGCATGATGCGCTCATCGCCACGGCGGCTAAAAAAAATAACGGCGTCGCGCCCCTGTGCGGCCAGCTTGAGCCGCGGGCGCAGCGATTCCGGTTCAGCGGGAAAGCCGCGCTTCTTCAGCTCCACATAGGCAATCCCCAGTTCCTGCAGCCGCCGGTTGAGCAGCTTGAGCGCAAACGGGTGCACTTCCTCGATCAAGAAAGCCTGCGCCAGCGGCTCTGGGCGCTGCTCATCCCCCACCAAGTAGGCGATCTCCGGGTCAAACAAGTGGGCGTCCAGACGGCGGCAAAGCGTGCCCAAGCAGCCGGCGCGAATGATGGCCGGGTCCGGCTCGTAGAGAATCTGCCCCGGCGCCAGGTCGCCCAGCGGCGGCCTCTCCTCATCCGTGGCTACCTGCTCCAGCCGGCCATCTCCAATTACAGTCGCCCATTTGCGCTGCCAGGCCGCGCCGCCAAACCAGAGCACCGCCTCCTTGCACACGCCTTGATGGCTGATAAATTCCACCCCACAGCCGGCCGGTAACTCCGCATCCGCTACACTGGGCATCACCTTGACGCCGAGCAGGGGAACGGCCTGCTGCAGGGCAAGCAGCGCCGCCAGCGGGGGCTGCATCTGCTGCAGATGCAAAATGCGCCGGTCAGTCACCCGCCGCGCGGGGTCGGCAAAAGCGCCGGCAGCCGGCGGCAGATCGCCCGCCGCCAGATCAGCCGTCCAGTCGCGCGCGTGTACTTCCACTTGGCCGCCGGCG